>NZ_QTQF01000005.1:0-254976 GCF_003854235.1 Burkholderia sp. Bp8998 | reverse complement strand
CCAACCCGCGGATATCAGCATGATCCACCGTCGAGATTTACTGCTACGTCGCCCTCAGGAAATTCAGTCAACATGCGTCTCAACAAACCCAAAACCGATCCCTATTGACAGGCGGAGTCATATCAACTTTGCATCTTGGTGCACATCGCACGCGAAAGACGGGGGCGGACCCGGAATCGCCGGCTCCGGTCAAGCGGTCAAGCAGGCAGCGGCAACGTGACGCGCACGCCGAACCCGTTGCCGTCCAACCCGTCGACGTAGGTCAGACGCCCGCCGAGCTTGGCCACGATGCGAGCGACGATGGACAGCCCCAGGCCGCTGCCGCTTGCGTCGTGATCCGTCCCGCGAAAAAAGCGGTCCTGCAGTCGGGACAGATCCTCTTTCGGCACGCCGGGACCGTCGTCCCGTACCTGCAGGCTGATCGCGCCGGCATCCTGCCACGACGCGATTTCGACGCGCCCCTGCTCGCGACCGTACTTGATCGCGTTGTCGACGAGGTTGTCGAGCAGGACGCGCACCAGCGTCGACGACGCATGTGCGATGACCGGGCCGTCGACGCGTGAAATCAGCGAGATCCGTTTGCGATCCGCGCGCGCCTGATGGTCGTTGATGCTAGTCTGCACCACGCACGCGAGATCGACGTCCTCGCCGGGCATCGGCACCGTCTCGTCGAGTCGGGCCAGTGCAAGCAGCTGATCCGCCAGATGCGTGCTCCGGTCGACACCCTCGACGACCCGTTGCATCGCGCGCCGCTGACGGTCCGCATCGCGCGCCGTGAGCGCGACCTGCGCCTGAACCTTGAGCGCGGCAAGCGGGGTCTTGAGCTCGTGTGCCGCGTCGCTGGTGAATGCGCGCTCGCGATCGAGCGAGCCGCGCAGACGTTGCAACAACGTGTTCAGTGCGGCGACCAGCGGCCGCACCTCGTCGGGAATGCCCTTCGCGCCGATGGCATCGAGGCTGTCGGGCGAACGTGCCGCGATCGCCTCGGACAGCGTCCGGAGTGGTGTCAGGCTGTGGCCGATCGCCAGCCAGATCAAGACGGCCAGCACGGGCAACGCGATGGCGAGCGGCCGGGCGACGCGGCGCGCGACCTCCGCGGACAAGTCCGAACGGTGCGTGCGTTGCTCGAAGATACGCACGGTACGGCCGCGCGCGGCATCGGTCAGCACGTACACGTGCCACTTCGGATTGCCGAACCCGACCGGGCCCGATGCCGCCGCGGGCAACACCGGCACGTCGAGCGACGCAAGGCCGGGACTGGCGGCCAGGATGCGGCCACCCGCGTCACTGACCTGGTACAGCATGCGCGGCGCGGCATCGTTGTCGCCATCGCCGTCTTCGGACGAACCGAGCACGATGTCCGCAAAGACCGGGAGATCGGATGCGTCGAGCGCGACGAACGCCCGGGCGATCTGCTCGATGCGGGCGTCGTCCCATTCCTCCGCTTCGTGAATCGCCTGGCGGTAGCTCGACACCAGCGAGTACGCCCAGACCACCACGACCCCCGACAGCACCAGCAAGGTGAGCCGTTGCCGGATCGAGCGCATCACGACGCCTTCTCCACCACGTAGCCGACGCCGCGAATCGTCCGGATCAATTCGGCCCCCAGTTTCTTGCGCAGATTCGACACATGCACTTCGATCGCATTGCTTTCGATTTCTTCGTTCCAGCCGTAGAGCCTGTCCTGAAGCTGCGCGCGCGACAGCGGGCGCCCCTGGTTCGCCAACAGCTCGACCAGCAGCGCGCATTCGCGGACCGTCAGCGCGATCCGTTCGGTGCCGCGCGTCACCGTCAACAGCGCGGGATCGACCGACAGGTCGGCATAGTCGATCGTGTCGGTACCACGGCCCTGCGAGCGGCGCACGAGCGCACGACACCGGGCGATCAGCTCGGTCAGGTCGAACGGCTTGCCGATGTAGTCGTCGGCGCCCGCGCTCAAGCCGCTCACGCGGTCGGCGACGGTGTCGCGCGCGGTCATCACCAGCACGGGCGTATGGTCGCCGCGCTTGCGAACCCAGTCGAGCAATTCGGTTCCCGACATGCGGGGCAGGCCGAGATCGAGCACGACTAGATCATACGGCGTGGTTTCGAGCGCGAGCTGCGCATGCCTGCCGTCGTGCGCCCAGTCGACTGTCATGCCGGCCTCGATCAGGCCGTCTTCCACCCCGCTGCCGATCAGCTTGTCGTCTTCCACGAGTAACACCCGCATGGTGCCCAGCTCCTGTTCATCCGGACATCGCGTCCATTGCCCCACGATAACCGCAGGCGCGGGCGGGCATCAAGCCGGTCGCGGAAAAATCGGGTCCTTAAGAATCCGTTAACGTCGGCGCCCCAAGGTCGCGGTCACCGCCACTCGCAATCACTATCGCATCGACGACCATGAACACGCTATCGTTCCGACTCCGTTTCTGCGCAGCACTGGGCGTGCTGCTTTCCGTGGCCGCCGCGCCGGCCTGCGCGGGCGAGATCAAGCCGCTGATGAAGGACATGAAGCACGCGATGCAGGGGGCCATGAACAGCCGGACGATTCCGGAAATGAAAGGCTACGTGGCCCGGCTCGAAAGCGATGCGCAACAGGCGGGCCGCCAGCGGTATCGCGACGATCAGCCGACCTATGATGACGGCATGCGCACCTTGCACGATGAATTGACCGAAGTCGACCGTGCGATCGAGGCCAATGACCTGCCTGGCGCCAAGCAGGCGTTGCGCCGGATCAACGATTCGAAAAAGCACTATCACGACCTGCTCGGATAACGCGACCCGCGCACGCTTTCGCACACTGAACAGGCATGTCCGTCATGAAAACCATTACCCGCTATCCGCTGTCGATCAGTCTGCTGCACTGGCTGCTGGCCGCCGCGCTGATCGGCAACCTGATCGTCGGCCTGCTGCTGGACGACAACGAAGACCTCGTCGGCCTGCACAAGTCGATCGGCATCGCGATCCTCGGTCTCGTGGCGATTCGTATCGTCAACCGGTTGCGCACGCGGCGCCGGCTGCCGGCGTCGATCAACCCGGCCGGCACGCTGAACCATTTCGCGGAACGCGGCGTCCACGGGCTGCTCTATGCGCTGATGCTCGCCATTCCCGTGCTCGGGTGGATGAAGACGAATGCGGCCGGGCACACAGCCAGCTGCTTCGGGCTCTTCTCGCTGCCGACCCTGGTGCCCACGAATCGCGAACTGTCGCACTGGCTGGGAGAACTGCATGCGCTGACGGCATACGGGCTCGCCGCACTGGTCGGCCTGCACGTCCTGGGTGCGCTGGCGCACCGTCTGATCCACGCGAAAAACATTCTTCCGCGCATCCTCCCCTGGCCGACGCGTTCAGGCCGGCATGAGGTTCAGGCGGAGGATATCGGCTGAGGCGGGAAGCATGGCGCACGGCAACCGTGGCGTTGCGGCCTCGTGATTGCGAGGACAGCCAAGCAGCCGCCCAACCTTTCATCGGATGAAGCGACCGCCTGACGAATACGCCGCGCGGTCCGTTGATCTTCGTCAACGCCGCGGTGTTCGCGCGCTTTGATGGCGAGCGGTCCAACGACCAATATGGAAGTATCGATACAGGGTTTCGTGCTGGCTGTCGGAGTGGGCCGCAAACCGCTGGTTGTTCCGTTACCGCCGTGGAGTGTGAAATGCCAAATCCCGGGCCGCATCGCGCAGTCGCCGTGATCCTCCACGAACACGCCCAGTTGTCTACCGTGATCGACGGCATGCGACGCTTCGTTCATCTGCTCGTTGCCGGTGCCCCCGTTCCGGGTCTCATCGTGTTTCGGGCCATGCTTTACTACATTCGGGAATACCCGCAGCAGATCCATCATCCCAAGGAGGATCGCTACCTGTTCACGCCGTTGCGGGAGCGAACCAGCGAGTTCGACGGCGTCCTCGATGAACTGGAGGCCCAGCACGCGCAAGGCGACTTGAAGCTGAGAAATCTCGAGCATGCGCTGACCCGGTACGAGTTGAAGGGTGCCTCCGCGCTTCACACGCTGGGCGCGCTGATGGACGATTATGCGGAGTTCCATGCGGACCATCGGTGCATGGAAGAGACACTGATCCTGCCGGCCGCCAAACGCCTGTTGACGGCGGATGACTGGGCCGGGATCGATGCCGCCTTTGCCGCGAATCGCGATCCGTTCGGCGGCGAGAAACTGGAAGAAGACCTGGAAAGACTGTTCGAGATGATCGTCCAGGCCATCCCGGATCAGGACGCCAGCTAGCGTCGTCCGGTGGGATCCTTCGTCTTCCCCCGTCGCACCGCGAAGACGAACGCGCTTGACGAAGGTCAAGCCGGTAACAGCCGGACGTGCGAAAAATTGCCGTACGCACGATCGCCGGTTGTCACCGGGAGGCATTCATGAGCACCCGCACCCCAACCCGCCAGGCCGTCCCCGCGCCCCGACGGATACTGATCGCCATCGACGGTTCCATCGCGTCCAGCCATGCACTCGCGTATGCCAGATGCTTCGTTCCGTCGAATGCATCGGTGCACATCGTCAGCGTTGCGGAAAATCCGCGCACACTCGTTCCGCGCGGATCGAAATCCATGGCGTTTTTCGAATCGGCGCGCGACGAATTGCTGCGGGATGCATCCGACGCACTGTCGCGCGCGAAAAGCGCCATGCAGCGCGACGACATCGCCGTCGACACGGAAGTCATCGACCTGTCGACGCACGGCGCGGATATCGTGCATGCACTGGCCGACAGTGCGCAAGCCTGGCAACCCGAACTCCTGATCGTCGGCGCACGTCAGCATCATGGCTTGCTCGGATGGATCGAAGGCACGGTTTCCGGCCCGCTCGGCAAACTCGTTGCCTGCCCGCTGCTCATCGTGCCGGAAGGTTTCGCGTCGGTCGCCGAGCATCTGCCGAGGCGGATGCAGTTCGCCATCGACGGCAGCCCGATTGCGCTCGATGCGTTGCGAACGGGGTTGAAATTCTCGCGGCCCGACACCCAGTTTCGTGCGATACACGTCGTCGATCGGCCCGTAACGTTGGGCGATTTCGTCCCGGTCGAGACGCTCGAGTCGGCATTGATCGGCGAAGGCGATCGGGCGCTGCAAAAAGCCATGACCCTGCTCGACGGCGTGGCCGGACACGCACAATCGGAATTGATTCGAACGGACCGGAACGGCTCGGACGTTTCGCACATCATCGTGCGCGACGCAATCGACTGGAATGCGGACCTGATCGTCATGGGCACCCATGGACGGCGAGGTGCGACGGGCTGGGTGGTCGGCAGCGTTGCCGCGCGCGTCGCGCGGATCACGAAAACGCCGCTGCTTCTCGTGAACGCGCATCGCGCGTGATGCGTCTCGTTGTCACGCATCCGTTCCCACCGCATGGAACAGTTCCTCCTCCTGCGCGCAATGCAGGCGCACGACGGCTTCGAGCCCGTACAGCAAACGCTGCATCGCCTGCACCTGCATCGCGTCCGGCCCGTCGCGGGGCGCGTCCGCGGCCATCTGCCTGAGTGAGCGAACCATCCTGAAGATCTCCCGGTGCGCGCCGCTCATCGCGGCAAGCGGATCCTCGCCGCCGAGTAGAGGGGCAAGACGCGTGTAGACGTCCCGATCGTCGGCACGTTCGTGCGGCAGCAGCCGTTCGTCAAGCGAATCGATCAAGCGCGCAAGCTCGTCGGTGAGGGTTGCCGCGGACAGCTGCGGCATGCGATCCGCGAGATCCCTGATCCGGTCCAGCAGCGGTGACAATGCCGTGTGCTCGCGCTTGAGTTGCTCGACGTCCACATCGGTCAGCCGGGCGTCCGTCGACCTCGGGCGAACCAGCAACACGCGCAATGCGTTGACGATGACGACGACGTCGATGGCCTCCTGAATCAGCGCGCCGGCAATCGGCTGCAGGAATCCCGCCGCCGCGATCGCCATCGCGGCAACCGACAACGACATGCCGGCCACCACGCTCTCGAGCGCGATGCGGCGCGACCGTCGTGCGATGCGCATCGCGTCCACGAGTCGATCCAGCCGATCGACCAGCAGCACGACGTCCGCTGCTTCCGAAGACGCGGCCGCCCCCCGCGCGCCCATCGCGATACCGACGTCGGCCGCCGCCAGCGCCGGCGCATCGTTCACACCGTCGCCGACCATGATCGTCACGCCCTCCTTGCGGGCTGCCTGGATCGCGGTGAGCTTGTCCGTCGGGGTCTGCTCGGCGCGCACGTCGGTGACGCCGAGCAGCTCACCGACGGCCTGGGCGATATCGCGCCGGTCGCCGGTCAGCATGACGAGGCGCTCGACGCCTTCGCGTTTCAGCAGCCGCAGCGCCCTCGGCGTTTCCAGCCGCACCTGGTCGGCCATCTGAATCGCGCCGATCATGACACCGTCCACGCCGACGAATACGGCCGCCCCGCCCTCGCTGCCGACCCGCCTCAGGAACGCGTCGCTCCAGCGCGCAATCGTCGAGCAGGCAGCGGCAACGTAGCCGAACTTGCCGATCGTGACCGACCGGTTGTCAACCCGGCCGGTCACGCCTTCGCCCGCCGTTTCCATCACGGCCGACGGCGGAGACAGATCGATGCGGCGCTCCCGTGCGGCGACTGTCAGCGCATCCGAGATGACATGTCCCGACGCTTGCGCCAACGACGCGGCGAACCGCAGCACCTCCTCCGTTTCGACGTTCGCGCCGCATTCGATCGACACGATCCGCGCCCGCCCGCCCGTCAGCGTGCCGGTCTTGTCGAAAAACAGAATCGTCGCGCGTGCCAGACGTTCGAGTGCGCCTCCGCCCTTGACCAGGACGCCGCGTTTCGAACAACGCGACAGGCCGGACACGATCGCGACCGGCACGGCGAGGATCAACGGACAGGGCGTGGCCACGACGAGCACGGCCAGCGCACGGGCGACATCGCCGGTCAGCAGCCAGGCGAGGCCCGCGACGAACAGCGACGCGAGCACGAAGAACGCGGCGTAGCGATCCGCGAGACGCACGGACGGACTGCGCTCGCGTTGCGCACGCTCGACCATGCGGACGATGCCGGCCAATGTGCTGTCGCCGGCCGTGGTGCGGGCGACCATGTCGAACGGTGCGCCGGCGTTGACCACGCCGCTGCATGCGCTTTCGCCGGCGCGGCGCCGCTGGGTGGACGACTCGCCCGTCAGCATGGATTCGTCGAGTTCCGCGTCGGCGGTCAACGTGCCGTCCACCGGCACGCATTCGCCGCTTCGCACGAGCAGCCGGTCACCGGGGACGAGGGTGTCCGGCGCGACGGAACGCCATTCGCCGTGCTCGAACCGGGTCGCCTGCCGAGGGGCACGGCCGAGCAGCGCGGTCATCTCGCGTTGCGCGCGGTCTTGCGCGTACTGCTCCAGCGTTCGCCCGCTTGCCAGCATCAAGGCAATCACCGCCGCGGTGAGCGTCTCGTCGAGCGCGATCGCGAGCCCGATTGCCAGCCAGGCGAGCACATCGATGCCGGCCTGCCGCCTCGCCACCGCCTTGGCGACGGTTACCGTCAACGCGAGCAGGACCGGCAGCGTACCGAGCAGCCAGACGATCCGCGCGAGCGAAGGCAGGCCGAACGCCACGCACATGCCGCCGGCGGCGAGCGTAACGGCCGAGAGAACCAGCAACCCGACATCGATCGACCCGCGCATTCGAGACATGACGATTTTTCCGCTCGCCGTGCATGGACGTGTTCGCTGCGTCCGATTCCGGTTGCCAACGGCGTGGCACCAGTCTAGAAAACGCCGCGGTTCGAACGTTGACGTGGGTCAGGACGACGCGCCTGCCGCGACATCTCGGTGCGGCGCCTTGCTTGACGTGAGTCAAGCCGCCGGCCCCTTTCGTCAGCAAAATCGAAACGTGACACCGGATGGCCTGGAGCCGATATCGTGCTGACGCTGGCTGTGCTCTTTCTGCTGATTCTTCTGCTGAATCTCATCCCGGCGTTCGCCCCGCCCACCTGGATGGCGATGTCGTGGGTCGGATTCAACCTGCCCGACGGAAACCCGCTGATCTTCGCCGTCGTCGCGGCGGGCGCGGCGACCACCGGCCGCGTCATTCTGGCGACCTTCGCGAGATCGCTGGTCCGCTCGCGCTGGATGCCGGCATCCGACCGGGAGAACATCGACATCGCCGCGCAATGGCTGCACAAGCACCGCACGCTGACCGTCGGCGCGTTCTTCTGCTATGCGTTGAGCCCGCTGCCGTCCAACTATCTGTTCATCGCGTACGGACTTTCCGGGATGCCGCTCAGGATCATCGCGGCGGCGTTCTTCATCGGTCGCGTCACGACCTATGCGGTCTGGGCGCATCTCGGCCGCTTTGCATCGGCCCGGCTGGACGTGGAATCCCAACTCGAAGGCGCTTACCTCGGCGGATACTTCATCGTCACGCAACTGGTGCTGCTCGGCGCCGTCTTCGCGTTGATGAAGCTGGACTGGCGTGCGCTCGTCAATGAACGTCGGTTGATGTTTCGGCGCGGCCATCGTCCGCGCAGTTCTGAATGAGCCGGCAAGCGCGACGTTCCGAACGGGTAGGCCGCCCTATTCCCGCCTACGCGCGTCGAATCCCGGTCGCGACTTCCGCGGGCGTCGCGCACGTGCGCGGATCGACGTGCGTCATCACGTTCAGGACACGGTGATGCCGCATCACGCGAGCACGCGCGTTCACGGCGATGTCGTGCCCCTGCGCAACGGTGAGATCGGCGTCGATGTCGAGATGCACGTCCACGAGGATCAGATCGCCGGTCTTTCGCGTGCGCAGGTCGTGCACGTCAAGCACGCCCGGGGTCGCCACCAGCGTCGCGCGGATTGCCTCGACGTCCTTGACGTCGGCGGCACGATCCATCAAATCATGCAATGCATCCCAACCGAATGTGGCGCCCATCTTCACGATCATCCCGCCGACGATCAGCGCGGCGACAGGATCGAGCAGCGGATAGCCGAGCAGGTTGCCGACGATCCCGCAGGCGACCACCAGGGACGACGCGGCGTCCGAACGTGCATGCCATGCATTGGCGACCAGCATGCTCGACTTCACCCGGGTTGCCACCGCAAGCATGTAACGGAACAGGCTTTCCTTCGCGACGAGCGCGATGAGCGCCACCGCCAGCGCCGCGACGTGGACGCGCGCGATCGATTCCGGATGCTCGAGCTTCTGGATGGCCGACCATAGCATCCCGCCACCGACCAGCAACAGGATCGCCGCGAGTGCGAGCGATGCACCGGTTTCGAAGCGTTGATGTCCATACGGATGCTTTGCGTCGACCGGCTTTTTGCTGTGGTAGCCGGCCAGCAGCACGACGAAATCCGCGATCAGATCGGACAATGAGTGAATGCCGTCCGCGACGAGACCCTGCGATCGAGACAGGAGGCCGATCACGATCTGCCCGATGCTCAGCGCGAGGTTCACGGCAACGCTCACCCAGGTGCTTCGGGTGGCTGCTGCGGCCATCGCCGGCGTCGCTTCCGCGACGGTTTCCGGCACGACGTCGGGATTCTTCGGTGTCACGATTCAGCTCACGCTCCAGGATTGAACAAGGTCGCAAAGTCGCATGCTCGGGTTACAACGATGTGATGGCCGGCACGCATTTCGATGGTATTGGCGGCGATGCGGCGGCACTTGATTTCACGCAAAGGCGCGATACCCCTCGTCACATATGTCTCGTCGCCCTGTACTTCTCCTGCATGGAAAGCGACCGGGCCGCCGATCTTCCGGGGCATGTGGAGGTCGTCCGCCTGCCCGTGCACCGGGCAGGACCGGGCACCTCCGCCGCATGATGCGGCGGGATGCCCCAGGCGGCGCTTGCTGACGTTTGAACCGAAGGGCTGACGGATACGCGCAGGCGGTCGGATCGATCAGCGGATCGGCGGTGTCGTACCCAATTTCTCCGACAGCATTCGCTCGTACACGCCAAAGTGCAAATCGACCTCCTTTTGCGTGACGGGGGTGACCGTAATGTTGATCTGCTCAGGCAACAGGCCCAGCACGACCGCCACCGCGGCTTCAAGTTGCGGTGCACAAACCTTGTCCTCCGCCATCGTCGTGCCGACCAGCACGTCGTAGGTCTTTTCCTGCCGGCAGACGACCTCGACGAGTCGCGCCCGCGCGCTCATGTTGCTGTCGATCGCGAGCCGGACGACCTCCGCGACGGTGCGCATCGTCTCGGTCGGAAAGCCCTTGGTCGAGCGCAGGCGGATACGATGCCTGCCAAGGGTGAGCCAGTCCGTGTCGAATTCCATGGGGTCCTCCGTCATGCAGTCCCGATTCGCCGCGATGATAGGAGCCGGCGCAAAAATTTCAAGTGCAAAAACGGCTGTCCCCCCTTGAAATTTTCCGCAGAATTCCTATCTTAGGTTTCGCTCAGGCAGACGCGTGGGTCGCTTCAATCCGCGCGCTGCGTGTTTCGATTTGTTTGCCAACAGTCTGGCAGGCGAACTGGAGCGCGTAGGCCCGTTCGCCTCCCGGCTGCACTCAAGGAGGATACGATCGTGAGCGATCTTTACTTCGGAACCGATCTCTTCGGCGAGTTCGACCGCCTGCAGCAGCAGATGGCGCAACTCTTCGGCGGCTTCCCGTCCAGCATCCGCGCCGGCCGGTTCGGCGCCTTTCCTCAGATCAACATCGGCGCGACTGACGAGTCGATCGAGATCGTCGCCTTCGCTCCGGGCGTCAACGCCACCGACCTCGACGTATCGATCGACAAGGGCCTGCTGACCATCAGCGGCGAACGCAAATCGACACAGCCCGAGGCTGGAAGCGAGACGCGCACCTATGCGCAGGAGCGCTTTGCCGGCAATTTCCGGCGCGTCATCGAACTGCCCGACACCGCCGATCCCGGCAAGGTCCAGGCGCGCTACGAAAACGGCTGCCTGGCGATCAGTGTCGGCAAGCGCGAGTCGTCCAAGCCACGCGCCATCACTGTCCAGTAACCTGAGGAGCCAATCATGACCGACACGACCCAACTGGCTGAACGCGGCCAATCCGCCGTAGCGCGTCGCGACACTGAACAGGCCACGCGCCGGATCACGCTCACCCCGCCCGTCGACATATACGAGGATAGCCAGGGCGTCACGCTATGGGCCGATTTGCCCGGCGTGACGAAGGACAAGCTGGACGTCAAGGTTCACGACAGCAGCCTCTCGATCGAAGCCGAGGCGGTGGTGCCGACGCCGGCAATTCTGCGGCTGCAGCATGCCGAGGTCCGCGAACCGCACTTCGCCCGGACGTTCACGCTGTCACCGGACTTCGATACGTCAAGGATCGAGGCGAGCCTCCAGGACGGGGTGCTGAAGCTGACGATCCCGCGCCGCGACGAGGCCCGCCCACGGCGGATCGAAATCAAGACCAGCTGACGCGTCAGCAGCGGCAGGTCGCCAGTGCGAGCGTCTCCTGGCACGCGTGCCCGCACCGGACGGCTGCATCGCTATTGTGCAGACCGAACGGAGCGGTGAGGTGTTGGCTGACTGGCATCGGCCGTGCTTCAGCGAACGCAGGACGCGCGCGGCCGATGCTCAGCGCGACGCGAGCGAGTACGCGGTGAAACTGATCGATCGCGGCGCGCCGGGAGCAGCCGGAGCTCGGAGCGCGCTCGCGACCTGATGGCCTGGCCGCCACGCTCGAAACAGATCGAAGCTGAATCGGAGGACGCTATGAACACCGATCTGAAAAAGTGGAACCCCTTCAAGTTCCTTCGCGGCGCGGCCCGCAAGTCCGATCCAGAAGGCCCGGAACAGCCGCCGGCAAGCGAACCGTGGCGGGCCTCGTGGCCGGACATTCCGCGACTGTTCTCACGTGAACCATGGCGTGCGGTGGAGGACTTCTTTCATGACCCGTTTGTGGGCCGTGGCGCGCTCGAACGATGGTTTGGCGATTTCAGTTCATCGCGCTTCCAGCCGCGCATCGACGTCGTCGATGAAGGGCCGGTGCTGCGCGTGACGGTCGAACTGCCCGGGATGGAGCGCGAAGATCTGAGGGTGAGCGTCGAGGATGGGGCAATCGTGCTGCGCGGAGAGAAAAAGCAGGATGTGCGCAGCGAGGAAAACGGCTGCTACCGGCTGGAGCGCGCCCATGGAAGCTTCATGCGCACGATCCCGATGCCGGAAAACGCCGATCCCGACCACACCTTGGCAAAGTTTGACAACGGTGTCCTCACGTTGACCGTGCCGAAATCGGAGCCGGCGCAGACCGTGAGTCGCACGATCGATATCGGCTAGGATCGCAGCGCGTCCCCGCTACGGCCTGCACGACGTGTCGTTTTTCTGCAGTGTTCCGCTGTATTCGGGACCATGATTGACGGGAGACGGAAATGCTCAGTCCGCACGAATTTGCGACCTTGATGCTGGTTCGCCAGGCGCCGGACCAGATCGACATGAATCGCCCCGAGCTTGACGCGCTGCTCGAACGCCAGCTGGTAATGCTGGAACATCGCGCCGCTAGCGCACGCCTCGCGTACCTGACCGAGAAGGGCCAGACGTTCCTCGACGCGCTCCACCCGAGCGGTACGACACGCCGAAGCCGGAAGGCCGCCGGCAACCGCGGTGGGGAAAGCGCGGAAACTGCTTCCGTGCCGGGTGACCGCACGACCGATATCGTGGTGCCTCGACGTGAAGGCTGAATGGCTGGAGAGCGCGACGACAAGCGTGTCGTCGCCGCCGTGACGCGCGGGCGCAACGCGCTTCAGGAGGTGTCATATGGATACGGACAACGTCATGGAGTATCACGGCTGCGAGGTCCGGCCGGTGGTCACCGCCACCGGACAGGGCCGCTATGCCGCAGCGGCCATCGTCACCGACCGGGCCGGCGAAACACGCACGCTCGGCGTCGATGGGGACTTCGCCAATGCCCGGGAGGCACGCGATGAAGCGCTGGAGCTTGCCGTTGCATGGATCCAGCAACGCTCGGTCGTTTCAGAGCGGTATGTCCGACGGATCTAGCGTGCCGGACGCGAGGTGGACACCTGCGGAATTGATGCCTGCAACGCGTTGGCACGATTCGGCGCACCCCAAGGCGGGTGTAGGGGCGCTCTCAAGAAGGAACGGATCTTATCGACGCCAATCTGGAAACGCTAGCGATTGATCGGGTTGATTCGGCGCAGCCGGCTCTGGGCAACGATGCGTCACGCAATACAGCAGAAACGCCGCCCGCTCGCGTGCGAACGCCGCATCCTGCACAGTGACGACCCGCTCGATCTCGTCGAGCGAGCGCCCTGCTTCCAGCATGTCGGCTACCTCGCGCGAGCCGACCGATGCGCGTATCGCATCGATCCGGAATTGCGCCGGATAACGCCGGTGCAGCGCCAGCGCGAGCGCCAGCCCGATCTCGCCCGGCCGCGCCGCGCCGGGCAACCGCTCGATGCGCACCCCTTCACACAGTCTGCCGCGATACGCCCCCTCCGCCGGCACGAAGCGAACCGGCGAGAACGTCGCGTCCAGCCGCGTCGCGCGCAGATCGTCCGCGAGGATGTGCGCGTCGATCCACGGCGCACCCACCACGCCGAACGGTGTCGCGGTGCCGCGCCCGACACTGACCGCGGCCCCCTCGATGAGCCCCGTCTCCGGATAGCGCGACAGCGCGGCGCCATCGCGCAGGTTTGGCGATGGCGGCACCCACCCGAGCCCGGTATCGTCGAAGCGCATCGCGCGCGCGTAGTTCGCCATCGGCACCACGCTGAGCGCCGCGCCGATATGCAGGCGGTCGTTGAACAGCCGTGCCAGTTCGCCGAGCGTCATCCCCGGCTGGAGCGGCAACGGGTAATAGCCGGTGAACGTGGCCGACCCGGCATCGGACACCGGCCCGCCGAACACATCGCCGCCCAGCGGGTCCGGACGATCGAGCACGATCACGGGGCGATGGGCGGCCGCGCCGGCCTCGAGCGCATGGCCGAGCGTGGCCAGGTACGTGAAGAAGCGCACGCCCGCGTCCTGCAGGTCGACCACCAGCACGTCGACATCGGCAAGCAGCGCGGGCGCGATCGTGCGGCGCGCGCCGTAGAGGCTGTGAACGACCACGCCGGTCGCCGCGTCGACGGTGTCGCCGAACGTCTCGTCGACGTCGGTGCCCAACCCGTGCTCGGGCGCGAACAGCGCGACGAGCCGCGCGCCCGGCGCCTGCGCGAGCGATCGCGAAGCGGCGCGTCGCGAGGTCGATCCCGAGCACGAGCGCGCGCAACGGCATCGCCGTGCCGGTCTCGTCGGGATACAACCGGCTCGTCAGCACGAGCAGCAGCGTCAGGACGTCGCCGGTCGGGCCGCCGGCCAGGTACAGCGCGAGGCAGTCGCCGCCGAGCCGGTGAATGGTCCGGGCGACGTTGATCCCGCCGCCGCCGGGGTCGCGCCGCGGCCGTGCGCAGCGCAGCTTGTGCGTATCGACGATGTGCTCGACCGACGTCGCGACATCGACGGCCGGATTCAAGGTGACGGTGACGATATCGGTCATGGTGCGTGGCTCGCGGTCGATGGCAGGCGCGATCCGCCGGCTTGCGCGACGGACGCCGGCGTGGCGATTCCCGGCACCGGATGCGTGCCGGCCGTGGCTCCACCTTACGTTCGACGCCGGTCGCGGCGTTGACGCCCATCAAGCGATGCCGTGAAGGCACCCGATTGCGCTCGATCAACGACACGTTCGGGCGGGCTCTTACAGTGAGTCATTGATCGTTGCCGAGCCCCGCCATGGACGAGCAGCCGCTTTGCACCACCGTGTTCGCCGAGCGCTACGCGCAGCCCGGCGAAACGTCTCGCGCAGCCGTATTCCATCGCGTCGCCCATGCGCTGTCGCTCGCCGAGCCGCCGGCGCTGCGCGCGCAGTGCGAGCGTGCGTTCTTCCGGAACCTGCAGCGCGGCGCGATCGGCGCGGGCCGCATCCTCGCGAACGCCGGTGCGAATACCGGCGGGACGATGGTCAACTGCTTCGTCCATCCGCTCGCGATTCCGGCCGACACACCCGTGGCTGCCGTCGACGCAGCGCTCGCGCAGGCGCTCGACGAGGCACGGCTCACGCTGTCGATGGGCGGCGGCATCGGCTACGACTTCTCGCCGGTGCCGCCTGCCGATGCGTTCGAACGTCGCCTGGCATCCGGACGCGGCGTATGCGCGGCGATCGACCGCTTCGATGCGATGTGCCGGGCGCTGACGTTCACCGGCCCGCGCCGGGGCGCGCAAATGGCCGTGCTGCGCTGCGATCATCCGGATCTCGCCGCATTCGTCGCGGCCAAGCGCGGACGCGCGCGCTGGCCGACGTTCAACGTGTCGATCGGCGTCACGGACGCGTTCATGGAGGCGGTCCGGTACGACCTGCCGTGGGCGCTCGTCCACCACGCGCCACCCGGCTGCGCATCCGGCACGCCGCCCCGCCGGCCCGACGGACGCTACCTTTACGCGACGGTTCCGGCCCGCACGCTATGGCACGCGATCGTCGGCGCGGCGCGCGACAGCGCCGAACCCGGCCTGCTGTTCCTCGACACGATCCGCGACGCGAATCCGCTGCGCGAGCACGAACGGATCGACGCGACGAACCCGTGCGGCGAGCAGCCGCTGCCCGCCTACGGCAGCTGCGTGCTCGGGCCGATCGACCTGTCCCGGTTCGTGCTCTACCCGTTCGGTGTCGACGGCAAGCCGCGCTTCGACTTCGCGACGCTCGCGGACGCGGTGCGCATCCAGGTCCGCATGCTCGACAACGTGCTCGACCTGACCGCGTGGCCGCTCGCCGCGCACGAGCAAGAAGCGCGGCGCACGCGGCGCATCGGGGTCGGCGTGACCGGGCTGGGCGACGCGCTGATGATGCTGCGGCTGCGCTACGACAGCGAGGAAGCACGCGCGCTTGCACGCGGGATCGTGCTGACGATGCGCGAGCATGCGTTCGCCGCGTCGGCCGCGCTTGCCGCCGAGCGCGGCGTGTTTCCGGCCTACGATCCGGCCGCCTATCTGGCCGGCCCCGCGCACCGTATGCGCCTGCCGCTGAAGGTGCATCACGCGATCGCGCGGCACGGGCTGCGCAACAGCCATCTGCTGTCGTTCGCGCCGGCCGGCAGCGTGAGCCTCGCGTTCTGCGACAACTGTTCGAACGGGATCGAGCCGGCCGTCGGCTGGACGCAACGTCGCCTGGTCCGCACCGCGGACGGGCCGGTCCGGCCGTTTCGTGCGGAGAATCACGCTTACCGGCTGTTTCGCGAACTGCATGGCGATCGCGTCAAGCTGCCGGGCTATTTCGTCACGGCGGCCGATATCGCGCCGGCCGATCATGTCGCGATGCTCGCGGCGCTGCAGCCGTACGTCGACGCCGGCATCTCGAAGACCGTGACGATGTCGGGCCAGTGCTCGCTCGCGGAGGTCGACGCGCTGTTCTTCCAGGCATGGCGCGACGGGCTCAAGGGCATCACGGTCTTCCGGCCCGATCCGCGGCTCGCGTCGGTCGTGACCGATGACGCGGCGCCGGCGCGGCGCGACGGCCCGCTCTGCATCGGCTGTTGAACGCCACGATGGCCGGCCGCACGCGTGCGGCGCGATCGTGGCGATCGTGGCTTCAGACGGCCGCGCCCGTGGTCGTTGCCGTGTCGGCTTCCACCGGCCGGGGCGTCTCGCCGGCCGCGTCCGGCGGCGTGATGAGCGCCACCAGCCTGTCGTGATCGATCGACTCGTGCTGCAGCAGGCTGCGCGCGATCCGTTCGAGCGCATCGCGGTGCTCGCCGAGCGTCGCCGTGACCCGCGCATGCGCATCCTCGAGCAGCGCGCGCACCTCTTCGTCGATCAGTCGCGCCGTGTGCTCGCTGCAGCGACCGTCTCCCGGCGTCCAGACGCCCGGCGCGCCGACATGCGACGCGCCGTCGTCGAAGGTCGTCAGCCCGATCTTGTCGCTCATCCCGTACTGCATGACCATGTGGCGCGCCAGCGCGGTCGCGCGTTCGAGATCGTTCTGCGCGCCGGTCGATACGTCGCCGAACACGAGCTCTTCCGCGACGCGTCCGCCGAGCAGCACGTCGAGCCGGTCGAGCAATTCGCTGCGGCGCAGCACGTAGCGATCCTCGGTCGGCACCTGCTGCGTGTAACCGAGCGCCGCGATCCCGCGCGGGATGATCGACACCTTCTTCACCGGGTCGCAGTGCGCACGGCTTTGCGCGACGAGCGCGTGACCCGACTCGTGGTACGCGATGGTCCGCTTCTCCTGCTCGTTCATCACGCGGCTCTTGCGCTCCATGCCGGTCATCGCGCGATCGATCGCTTCGTCGAAATCGGCCATCCCGATCGCGGGCTTGCCGAGTTCGGCCGCATGCAATGCGGCTTCGTTCACGACGTTCGCGAGATCGGCGCCGACGAAGCCCGGCGTGCGCTGCGCCAGCTCGGCCAGGTCGACTTCCGGCGCAAGCTTCACGCGCTTCGTGTGCACGGCCAGGATCTGCTTGCGGCCGGTCAGGTCCGGCCGGTCGATCGCGATGTGCCGGTCGAAACGGCCCGGGCGCAGCAGCGCGGGATCCAGGATCTCCGGCCGGTTGGTCGCGGCCATGATGATGACGCCCGAATTGGCCTGGAAGCCGTCCATCTCGACGAGCAGCTGGTTGAGCGTCTGCTCGCGCTCGTCGTTGCCCGACATCAGGCCGACACCGCGCGCCTTGCCGAGCGCATCGAGCTCGTCGATGAACACGATGCACGGCGCGCTCTGCTGCGCCTGCTCGAAGAGATCGCGCACGCGCGCCGCGCCGACGCCGACGAACATCTCGACGAACGCAGAGCCGCTGATCGTGAAGAACGGCACCGCCGCCTCGCCGGCCACCGCGCGTGCCAGCAGCGTCTTGCCGGTGCCCGGCGCCCCGACGATCAGCACGCCCTTCGGAATCTTGCCGCCGAGCCGCTGATAACGTTCGGGATTGCGCAGGAACGCGACGATCTGCTGCAGCTCGGCCTTCGCCTCGTCGATGCCCGCGATATCGTCGAACGTGATGCCGGTTTCCTTCTGCATGTACACGCGGGCCCGGCTTTTTCCCATGCCGCTCATATCCCGCATCCCGCCGGGCCTGCGCAACATGAAACTCCAGATCACGACGAAGCCGATCAACGGGAAGATCCATGCGGCGAGCGTCCCGATCCAGCCCGTATCCGTCGCGCCACGGTAGCGAATCCCGGCAGTCGTCAGCGCGGGGACCAGGCTTTCGTCGCTCACCCGGTTCGTCGTGAAGCGCCACGGCGGCCCGACCTCCTTCACCGCGGCCGCGTCGGACGCAGGCAGCGCCGCGCCGGCTTCCGGCATGCGCAGCGTGCCCGAGATCGACGACGGGCCGATCTCGAGATCGTCGACGAGCCGTGCGTCCACCAGGTGATGAAAATCGCTGTAGGAAATCGACGTCGACGCCGGCTGACGCGCCAGCAGTTGAACCGCGAGCAGCACGGCGAACGCGATCGGGATCAGCAACCCGGAGTAGTCGAATGATTTTTTCATGAGGATCGAGCCTGTCCGGCGGGTGGCGGGCACCCGCCCGTTCACGCGTCGTCGCGCTTCCATTGCGCGCGCAGCACGTCCTCGCTGTCGCGATAGTGGAGCGCGAGATCGCCGTGATGCGCATGCAGCAACGCTTCCGCCAGGCGCCGGACCATGTGCACGCCCGTCGTCCTGACGACGAGCGCATCGGCGGATTGCTCGATGTCCATGATGCGTTCGAGCGCGTGCTCGCTCATCTCCATCTCGGCCTGACGCTGGAGCAGCTCGAGAATCGTGGACCGATGCGCGCGCAGGTACGCGCCGTGCAACATCAACTCGCCCGCCGGCACGTTTTCGCGCATGCGCTTGCAGGCCGGGCATTCGAGCTGGCGCCGGTCGAGCGTGGTCGCGTACCAGGTCCAGCGGCCCGCGTCGCAGACGGCGCCGCAGCCTTCGCAGATCCGGTCGCCTTTGGGGCGCTTCGGATCACGGTAACTGTCCTTCGTATGCGGCTGCATGCGCATGTCACGACGCAGGGTGTGTCGGCCGAGGCCGGTATTCGAACGGTTCATCGCTGCTTCTCCTGGTAGTGGACGGCGCGGGCAAGCCGGTCAGGCAACGGTCAGCCGGTCCACGACTTCCCGGACACCCCGGACCGCCCCCGCCGCGCCGCACGCGGCACGCCTTTCGGCGAGCGACGTGACCGTGCCCGTCAACGTGACGACGCCGTCGGTTGCGTCGATCGAGATTCCCGCGGATTCGCGCTGCGCACGACGCGCAAGCGCTTCGGCGATCCGGGCACCGATGTCCGGCACCGTGTGGTCGGCGCGCACCCGAATCCGGTTCGCCACGCCGACGACACCGATCATCCGGCTCACCATCGCTTCCGCCGCACGGCTCTGGAACGCGTGATCGACTTCGCCGTCGAGCGTCACGCAGCCGTGATCGACCTCGACACTGATCTTGTGATCGCGCAACGCCTCCTGCCAGCCGAGCGCGAAGGTGATCGCGATCGCCAGCTCCTGGTCCGCGCACGCGTTTTCCGGCGGGGTGACGTTCACTTCGAGCACCAGCGCGCGCGCATCGGCGACATGCAGCGCCGTTTTCTGCGCCTCGAGCTTCTGGGCCCAGCTGTCGACGGTGCCGCGCAGCGTCACGATCCGGTCGCGGACCTCGACGTCGATCCGGCGCGCATCGATCGCCGGATTCCAGAACAGCGCCTGCTCGACATCCTGCTTGAGTGCCACGTCTGACTTCATGTCGGTCTCCCGTCGGCCGGCACCGATCGCGAAGCCTGCGATCGGATGCGTGCCGCACCGTATTCAGCATCGCGCACGGCCGCGCCGGCGGCTTGACGAGGATCAATCAACGGCGGGCTTGCGCCGGAGGCACGCTCCGGCACGCGCGTCAAGCGAGGGGGCGCTCGAAACGCGTTCCCGCCCGCGTGACCCAGATCAAGGGGAAACCCGGTAATCGTCGGATATAAGTGAACCCGAAGCGGCGACGCCTGGTGGGCGGCGCCATCCCGTGTTCCCGTATTCGACGAGGCATCCCATGCGCGCTGCCGCGCCTCCCGCTCGCTTTCACCCTGCCGCCGCGCGGCGCATGCGTGCCATTGCGCTGGCCGCGGGCATGGGGCTGTTGTCGGGATGCGTGTCGCTTGCACCACCGGACGAACGTGCCGCCGCGCCGATTCCCGCCTCCTTTCCGGATCCGTCCGCCGACGCGACACCCGCGGCGCCAGTGCCCGAGTGGCAGGCTTACTTCGTCGACGCGCGCCTTCGCGCATTGATCCGGCAGGCGCTCGCCAACAACCGGGATGTGCGCGCGGCCGTTGCACGTGTCGAGCAGGCGCGCGCGGTCTACGGCATCCGCGGCGCCGATCAGTGGCCGACGATCGCTGCGGGCGCGGCCTATGCGCGGTTTCGCACGCCGGGCGGTTTTCTCACGCCGGTGCCCGTCATCGGCCAGATATACGAAGTCCAGCTGGCCGAAACGCAATGGGAGATCGATTTCTGGGGCCGCGTGCGCAACCTGAAAGAAGCGGCGCTGCAGCGCTACCTCGCAAGCGACGCGGCCCGCCAGGCGGTGACGCTGAGCGTCGTCACCGGCGTGGCGGATGCGTACCTGACCCTGTGCGAGATCGACGAGCGCATCGCGCTGACCCGCGCGACGATCGACACGCGCCGCGAGTCGCTGCGGATTTTCCGGTTGCGTCACGCGGCCGGCGCGATCTCGCGCCTCGACCTGACGCAATCGGAAATCCTGCTCCAGCAGGCGGAATCGCTCGGCGTCCAGCTGCAGCAGGCGCGCGCGACGGCGGCCGATGCGCTGGCGCTGCTCGTCGGTGCGCCGCCGGATGCGGCCGACACGCCGCTCGCGCTCGACGACGGCGCGGTGCTGCCGTCGCTCGCCCCCGGCCTGCCTTCGTCGCTGCTGACCCGGCGTCCGGACGTGATTGCGGCGGAGCACGAACTGCAGGCTACCCGCGCGAACATCGGCGCGGCACGGGCGGCGTTCTTTCCGCGCATCGCATTGACGAGCGCGATCGGTTCGGGAAGCAGCGCGCTGCATGAACTGCTGTCGTCCGGAACGGGCGTGTGGTCGCTGATTCCCAACGTCACGCTGCCGCTCGTCGACGGCGGCCGCAACCGGTCGAATCTCGCGCTCGCACGCGCGCAACGCGCCGAGGCGCTCGCCCAATACGAGAAGACGCTGCAGCGTGCGTTCCGTGACGTGTCCGATGCGCTCGCGGCGCGCTACTGGCTCGCCGACCAGGTCGCCATCGAGCGTGCGACGCTGGCCTCGCAGGCCGAGCGGGCGCGCCTCGCGAAGCTGCGCTACGACAGCGGCGCAACCCGTTTCCTCGAAGTGCTCGATGCGCAACGGGACCTGATGAACGCCGAGCAGCAACTGGTCATGACCCGCCGTGCGCTGCTGTCGAGCCGCGTCGCGCTGTACGGCGCGCTCGGGGGCGGAACGGCGGGCACCGGCGAGGCCGCCGCGGCAACCGACCACCTTTCGACAGACCCGGAACACAAACGATGAAAACCATCCCGCGCCCTCTTCTGATCGGTATCGGTGCGGCCGTGCTCGCGATCGGCCTCGCGTACTACGGCTGGACGCGCTGGCACGACGGGCACGCCGATGCGGGGCTCGTCAGCGGCAACGGCCGCATCGAGGCGACCGAAATCGACGTCGCGACCAAGCTGCCGGGGCGCGTGACCGCCATGCTCGTCGACGAAGGCGACTTCGTGACGGCCGGCCAGCCGCTCGCACGGATGGACGTCGTCGTCCTGCAGGCACAACTCGACGAAGCGCAGGCGCGGGAACAACAGGCGATCAACACCGCGGCGAGCATCGACGCGCAGGTGGCGCAGCGCCGCAGCGACAAGGCCGCGGCCGCGGCCGTCGTCGTGCAGCGGGACAGCGAGCTGGATGCGGCCACGCGGCGGCTCGCGCGGTCCGAAACGCTGTCGCGTGACGGCGCATCGTCGATGCAGGAACTGGACGACGATCGCGCGCGTGCCGGCAGCCTGCGGGCGACCGTGAATGCCGCGCGCGCCCAGGTGGAAGCCGCGCAGGCCGCCATCGATGCCACGCGGGCCCAGCTCGTCGCGGCGCGCTCGGCCGTGACCGCCGCACAGGCGACCGTGGCGCGCGTGCGGGCCGACATCGCGGACAGCGAACTGACTTCGCCGCGCGACGGGCGCGTCCAGTACCGGATCGCCGAATCGGGCGAGGTCCTGCCGGCAGGCGGCAAGGTGCTCAACGTCGTCGACCTGTCCGACGTCTACATGACCTTCTTCCTGCCCGAAGCGGTCGTCGGCCGGGTGCCGCTCGGCGCCGACGTGCGGATCGTGCTCGATGCGGCGCCGGAATACGTGATTCCGGCACGCGTGTCGTACGTGTCGAGCACGGCGCAGTTCACGCCGAAGACGGTCGAGACGGCCACCGAGCGGCAGAAGCTGATGTTTCGCGTCAAGGCGCGCATCGACCGCGACCTGTTGCAGCGCCACCTGAAACTGGTCAAGACCGGGTTGCCCGGCGTCGCGTGGCTGAAGACCGACCCGCATGCGGACTGGCCGGAGCGCCTCGCGATGAAGGTGCCGCAATGAAATCGACGACGCCTGCCGATACGGATGCCGGCTCGACCGATGGTCTGCCGGTGCCGGCCGGCACGGGCGTGGTCGCACGGCTGTCCGGCGTCTCGCTGCGCTATGGCGACACGGTCGCGCTCGCCGACGTGACGCTCGAGCTCCCGGCCGGCCGCATGATCGGGCTGATCGGGCCGGACGGCGTCGGCAAGTCGAGCCTGCTCGCGCTCTTGGCCGGCGCGCGCGCGATCCAGCAGGGGCGCGTGTGGGCGCTCGACGGCGATCTGGCGTCGCGCCGCGATCGCGCACGCGTATGCCGGCGCATCGCCTACATGCCGCAAGGCCTGGGCCGGAACCTGTACGCGACGCTGTCGGTCGAGGAAAACCTGCAGTTCTTCGCGAGACTGTTCGGCCACGGTGCGGCGGAGCGCCGCCGCCGGATCGACGCGCTGACGCACAGCACCGGCCTGCATCCGTTCCTGGAGCGCCCCGCCGGCAAGCTGTCCGGCGGCATGAAGCAGAAGCTCGGCCTGTGCTGCGCGCTGATCCACGATCCCGACCTGCTGATCCTGGACGAACCGACGACCGGCGTCGACCCGCTGTCGCGCGCGCAGTTCTGGGCGCTGATCGGACGCATTCGCGCCGCCCGCCCGGCGATGAGCGTGCTGGTCGCCACCGCGTACATGGACGAGGCCCGGCGTTTCGACCGGCTGATCGCGATGGACGCCGGCCGCGTGCTGGCGACGGGCAGCCCGGGCGAACTGCTCGAGCGCACCGGTTGCGACACGCTGGAGGACGCGTTCATCGCGTTGCTCCCGGAAGCGCGCCGGCACGGGTATCAGCCGGTCCGCATCGCGCCGTTCCAGCCCGACCAGGCCGCCGGTTACGCGATCGAGGCCGATGCGCTGACGATGCGGTTCGGCGATTTCGTCGCGGTCGACCGTGTGAGCCTGCAGATCCGCCGCGGCGAAATCTTCGGCTTTCTCGGCTCCAACGGCTGCGGCAAGTCGACGACCATGAAGATGCTCACGGGGCTGCTCCCCGCCTCCGAAGGCACCGCGACGCTGTTCGGGCGGCCGGTCGCCGCGAACGACCTCGACACGCGCCGGCGCGTCGGCTACATGTCGCAAGGGTTTTCGCTCTACGGCGAACTGACCGTCCGGCAGAACCTCGTGCTGCACGCGCGCCTGTTCGGCGTACCGGAACCGGACGTACCCGCGCGGGTGACCGAAATGGTCGCGCGGTTCGGGCTCGCCGACGCGCTCGACGCGCTGCCCGAGCGCCTGCCGCTCGGCATGCGGCAGCGGCTGTCCCTTGCGGTGGCGATGGTGCACAAGCCCGAGCTGCTGATCCTCGACGAGCCGACGTCGGGCGTGGACCCCGTCGCGCGGGACGAGTTCTGGCGGCTGATGATCGCGCTCGCGCGCCAAGATCGCGTGACCATCTTCATTTCGACGCACTTCATGAACGAGGCCGCGCGTTGCGACCGCATCTCGCTGATGCATGCGGGCCGCGTGCTCGCCAGCGCCGCGCCTGCGGAACTGGTGCGCCTGCGCGGCGCCGCCACGCTCGAGGACGCGTTCATCGGCTACCTGGGCGACGCACAGCGTGCGGACGGCGCGGATGGTGCGGATGGTGCCGACGGCGCGACGGCCGATGCGCCGTCCGACGCCGGCTGGCTCGCGGCGCCGACCGCGGCGCCCGCGGCCGCCGGCGCCGGCCATGCGGCTGCATGGTTCAGCCCGGCGCGTGCCGGCAGTTATCTGTGGCGCGAGGTGCTGGAACTGCGACGCGACCCGCTGCGCGCGACGCTGGCGCTGTTCGGCTCGCTCGTGCTGATGTGCGTGATCAGCATCGGGATCAGTCTCGACGTCGACCACCTGACGTTCGCGGTACTGGACCGCGATCAGTCGATCCTGAGCCAGGACTATGCGCAGAACCTCGCCGGTTCCCGCTACTTCGTGCCGCGCGCGCCGCTCGCGGACGATCGCGATATCGAGCGCCGCATGCGCAACGGCCAGCTGTCGCTCGCGCTCGAGATTCCGCCCGGTTTCGCGCGCGACGTCGCGCGCGGCCGGCGCGTCGAAATCGGCGCGTGGGTCGACGGCGCGATGCCGATGCGCGCGGAGACGATCCGCGGCTACGTGGCCGGCATGCACGAGAACTGGCTGCGCGACCAGGCCAGGCGCCGTCTCGGCGTGTCGCTGGTCCCGGCCGTCGACATCGCGATCCGCTATCGGTACAACCCGGACGTCAAGAGCCTGCCGGCGATGATTCCGGCGATCATGCCGATGCTGCTGCTGATGCTGCCCGCGATGCTGACGGCGCTCGCCGTCGTGCGGGAACGGGAGCTCGGGTCGATCGTCAACCTGTACGTGACGCCCGTCACGCGGGCCGAATTCCTGCTCGGCAAGCAGGCGCCGTACGTGATGCTGGCGATGCTGAATTTCCTGCTGATGGTCGTGCTGGCCGACGTCGTGTTCGGCGTGCGGATCAAGGGCAGTTTCGCGACGCTGGCGGCCGCGGTGCTGATCTTCAACGTCGTGGCCACCGCCATCGGGCTGTTCGCGTCGACGTTTACCCGCAGCCAGATCGCGGCGATCTTCATGACGATCGTCGGCACGCTGATCCCCGTCGTGCAGTTCTCCGGGCTGCTCACGCCGCTGTCGTCGCTCGAGGGCAGCGGCAAGTGGATCGGCACGGTCTATCCGGCCACCTACATGCTCGCGATCAGCCGCGGCGTGTACAACAAGGCGCTCGGCCTGGCGGACCTGTCGTCCCAGTTCTGGCCGATGCTCGCGGCCGTGCCGGTCATCCTGGTCATGACCGGCGTGCTGCTGCGCAAGCAGGAGCGCTGACCATGGCGCGCCTGCTCGCCATTTTCCGGCTGGGGGTCAAGGAGCTCTGGAGCCTCGCTCGCGACCCGATCCTGCTCGCGCTCATCGTCTACACGTTCAGCGCGTCGATCTACGTCGCCGCCACCGCGCGGCCGGAAACGCTGCACAAGGTGCCGATCGCGATCGTCGACGAGGATGCGTCGCCGCTGTCGGCGCGCATCGCGGCGGCGTTCTTTCCGCCGCAGTTCGCACCGCCCCCGATCGTCGACGCCGGCGCGGCCGATCGCGGCCTGGACAACGGCGACTACACGTTCTCGCTCGACATTCCGCCGGATTTCCAGCGCGACGTGCTCGCCGGCCGCCATGCGACGGTCCAGCTCAACGTCGATGCGACGCGCATGACGCAGGCGTTCACCGGCGGCGGCTACGTCCAGCAGATCGTGTCGGGCGAGATCGATGCATTCATGCGGCGCCAGCGCGGCGCGGCCTTGCCGCCTGTCGATCTCGCGATGCGGATGCGCTTCAACCCGAATCTCGACGAAGTCTGGTTCGGCGCGCTGATGGAGCTGATCAACAACGTGACGATGCTGTCGATGATCCTCACCGGGGCCGCGCTGATTCGCGAGCGCGAGCACGGCACGATCGAGCATCTGCTCGTCATGCCGGTGACCGCGGCGGACATCATGCTCGCGAAGGTCTGGTCGATGGGGCTCGTCGTCGCGGCGGCCGCCGTCGCGTCGCTGACGTTCGTCGTGGGCGGCGCGCTGCACGTGCCGATTCCCGGGTCCGTGCCGCTGTTCGTGGCCGGCATGGCGTTGCACCTGTTCGCGACGACGTCGATGGGGATCTTTCTCGCGACGCTCGTGCGCAGCATGCCGCAGTTCGGCATGCTGCTCGTGCTCGTGCTGCTGCCGCTGCAACTGCTGTCGGGCGGACTGACGCCGCGCGAGAGCATGCCGCTCGCCGTGCAGGACATCATGCTGGCCGCGCCGACCACCCATTTCGTCGAACTCGCGCAACGCATCCTGTACCGGGGCGCCGGACTCGACGCGGTCTGGACGCAGTTCGCGGCGCTGTTCGCGATCGGCTGCGTGCTGTTCCTGCTGTCGCTGAAGCGATTCCGCAAGACGATTGGTCAGATGACTTGATTGCCCGTCGCTCGCGCGACGCCGGGATTCGTCCGTTGATACAGATCAACCGGGCCGTGGGCCGGCACGCGATCATGACGCCATGTCTTGCGCAAGCCGTGGTAGCCGCGGTCGCGGCGCAACCGTGCCACCGGTGGCCGCTTTCCGGGAGAACGTCATGACTCGACAGCACTACCGAAGCGTTGTTGCGACGCTCTGCGTGTTCATCGCGCTCGCGTCGCTGCTCGGCGTCGTGCACGCGATGCTGATCGACGGGCGTGTCGTCCCGTATGCGATCGTCACGCTGGTGTCGGGCATCGTCGCGTTCATCGCGCAGCTGGAGACGGCGCCGAGCGCACAATAGCGGCGCGGACGGTCGCGCAGCGCCTGCAGGAAACGGCCCGGCCAGCAAGCGAATCCCGCAATTCCTGATATCGGTCAACCGTCGCGCGCGCGTTCGCGCTGTAATCGGCTTACTGTTCCGTCGACTCCCGGCGAGGCGATTCCATGAAACTGACTTTTCTCGGCGCGACCGAAACCGTGACCGGCTCGAAGTATCTGGTCGAGCACGGCGGCCGGCGCATCCTGGTCGATTGCGGCCTGTTCCAGGGCACGAAGAACCTGCGGCTGCGCAACTGGTGCCCGTTGCCGATCGCGCCCGACACGCTGGACGCGGTCGTGCTCACGCACGCGCATATCGACCACACCGGCTATCTCCCGGTGCTGGTGCGCGAAGGCTATCGCGGGCCGGTGTACTGCACGGCGGCCACGGCCGAACTCTGCGACATCATGCTGCGCGACAGCGCGCGGCTGCAGGAGGAGGAAGCCGACTTCGCGAACCGGCACGGTTACTCGAAGCATCATCCGGCGCAACCGCTCTACACGCTGGACGACGCGCAACGCGCGCTGCACCTGCTGAAGCCCGTCGCCTTCGACGAATGCACCGCGCTGGGCGGCAGCCTGGCGTTCCGCCTGCTGCCGGCCGGACACATCCTGGGCGCGGCGAGCGTCGTGATGCACTGGGATCACAAGGTGCTCGCGTTCTCCGGCGACCTCGGCCGCTATCACGACCCGATCATGCAGCCGCCGCGGCCGCCCGGGCACGCGGATTACCTGGTGGTCGAATCGACGTACGGCGACCGGCTGCACCCCGAGTCGGATCCCGAGAACGAACTGGCCGCGATGTTCGACAAGACGTTCGCGCGCGGCGGGGTGGTCGTGATGCCCTGCTTCACCGTCGGCCGCGCGCAGGAAATCCTGCACTACATCGCGCGGCTGAAGGCGTCGGGCCGCATGGCGCGCGTCCCGGTGTTCCTCGACAGCCCGATGGCGACGGACGTGACGGAGATCTATCGCCACCATATCCTCGAACACCGCCTGACCGTGTCCGAAGCGAATGCGCTCGGCCATGCGGCGACGATGACCCGGTCGGTCGACCAGTCGAAGGCGATTGCCGAGCACCATGGCCCGATGGTCATCATCGCCGGCAGCGGGATGGCGACGGGCGGGCGCGTGCTGCATCACCTGAGCCGCTACGCACCCGATGCGCGCAACACGATCGCGCTGGTCGGCTACCAGGCCGTCGGCACGCGCGGTGCGGCGCTCGCGGCGCACGAGCCGACGCTGAAGATTCACGGCGAATATGTTCGCGTGCGCGCGCAGGTCGAGTCGATCACGACACTGTCGGCCCATGCCGATTACGAAGAAATCCTGAAGTGGCTCGGCACGATGCAGTGCGCGCCCGTGCGGACGTTCATCACGCATGGCGAACCCGCCGCCGCGGATGCGTTGCGCCGGCGCATCTCGGAGAGCCTGCATTGGCCGTGCGAGGTGCCGACTTATGCGCAGTGCGTCGATCTGGACGAGATCGAATCACCCAACACGCAGGAGCCCGCCGCGCTGTCGTCCTGACTGGCGGCCATTGGGGCGCAAACGCCGGACGCGCGTGACGGGAAGCGGAAGCCCTACCCGGTTCCCGTCACGCGCCGCCCGGCCAATCAGGCGACTTCGATGATCACCTTCAACGCATGGGTTTGCGCGGCACTCCCGAACGTGTCGTAAGCGCGTTCCACGTCGTCGAGCGAGAACCGGTGCGTGATCAGGCGCGTCGGATCCAGGCGCCCGGCGCGCACGGTCTTCAGCAGCATCGGCGTGCTGACCGTGTCGACGAGCCGCGTCGTGATCGCGATGTTGCGATCCCACAGCTTCTCGAGGTGCAGGTCGGCCTTGACGCCATGTACGCCGACGTTCGCGACCACACCGCCGGGCGCCACGAGCGACGTGCACATCTCGAACGTCGCCGGAATGCCGACCGCTTCGATCGCGCAATCCACGCCGACGCCATCGGTCAGCCGCATCACCTCCGCAACCGGATCGCCGCCGTGGCCGTCGAAGCAGTCGGTCGCGCCGAAGTGCCGCGCGACCTCGAGCCGGTTGCTGTCCGGGTCGATCATGATGACCTGCGCCGGCGAGTAGAACTGCGCGGTCAGCAACGCGGCCAGCCCGATCGGGCCCGCGCCGACGATCGCCACCGAGCAGCCCGGCTGCACCTTGCCGTTCAGCACACCGCACTCGAATCCGGTCGGCAGGATGTCGGACAGCATCACGAGTGCGTCCTCGTCCGCGCCGGCCGGAATCCGGTACAGGCTGGTCGGCGCATGCGGGATGCGCACGAACTCGGCCTGCGTGCCGTCGATCCGGTTGCCGAGAATCCAGCCGCCGGTCGTGCAGTGCGAATACAGCCCGCGGCGGCAGTACTCGCAGCGGCCGCACGACGAGATGCAGGAAATCAGCACGCGATCGCCCGGCTTGAACGTATCGACCGCGGCGCCGACCTGCTCGATGATGCCCACGCCTTCATGGCCGAGAATGCGGCCCGGTTCGCAGCTCGGCACGTCACCCTTGAGGATGTGCAGATCGGTGCCGCAGATCGTCGTGCGCGTCACGCGGACGATCGCGTCGGTCGGCGACTGCAGTTCCGGCATGGGCCGCCGTTCGAGCGCCTTGCGCCCCGGCCCCTGGTAGACGAGTGCTTTCATCAGAATTTGCTCCGAGAAACCCCGCCATTTCCCCCAAGGGGACTTCCTTCGGGGCGAATGGCGGGAAGGAAAGGAGTGCTGTTGACAGGCAGCTTCTTCCACGGGTTAGGATCACCAGCATGATCGTTGTCTACCGCTACCGGGTGAAGTCGCTCAACGGACTGCTTGACAAGCAGAGCCGCGCGGTGAACTACGTCTGGAACTTCTGCAACGATACGCAGAAGCACGCGCTCAAGTGGAGCAAGAAGTGGCCGACGGGTTTCGACTTGAATGTGCTCACCACCGGCAGCAGTAAGGAACTCGGTATCCACTCCGGCACGATCAACGCGACGTGCGAGCAATACGCGAAGTCGCGCAGTCGGAACCGTCGGCCCTACCTGCGCTATCGTGGCAGGAAATCGCTGGGCTGGGTGCCGCTGAAGGGCCGAGACCTGAAGCGCGAGAGCGATGCGTTTCGCTTTGCCGGCAACACCTTTCGCGTATTCAATAGCCGACCGCTTCCCGACGGAAAGATCAAGGACGGAACCAACTTTGCGCAAGACGCACGGGGCAACTGGTTTCTCAACATCGTGATCGAGATGCCCGATGTTCAGGCGCGCCCGATCCGTTCCGGCGTCGGTATCGATCTCGGCCTGAAAGACTTCGCCACACTTTCGACGGGCGAGACGCTGCCTAACGATCGGTTCGGCCGACGCGCGGCCGAGAAGCTCGCGAAGGCGCAACGGGCGCGAAAGCACAAGCGACATATCGCGAAGCTGCACGCCAAGGTCGCGAATGCCCGTGTCGATTTCCAGCACAAGCTCGCGCTCGATCTGGTCCGTCGCTTCGATTACATCGCGGTCGGCAACGTGTCGCCCGCCAAGCTCGCCAGATCCAGGATGGCGAAGAGCGTCTACGACGCATCCTGGTCGTCCTTTCGGGACAAGCTCCGTTACAAGGCGATCGCGCACGGAGCCACGTTCGAGGAAGTCGACGAAAGCGGTTCCACCCAGTCCTGTTCGGCGTGCGGGTCGAAAGACAGCACGACGCGGCCGAAAGGTATCGCGGGACTGCGAGTAAGAGAGTGGGTTTGCAGTGACTGTGGTGTCGTGCATGATCGTGATACCAACGCTGCTATGAACATTCTCCGATGCGGACGTGCATCGCCAGGTGTGGGAATCCTCCGCCTTTAGGCGCGGAGGAGGACGTCAATGCGGTTCCTCCATCGAAAGGGTGGCCTGTTCAACCATCGGGGCGGCGTCATGCCGAACCTGTGCCAGCAACACCGCGAGCGCACAGGAAGCGACCCGGACGGCGACGCCGTCGGCGCGGCTCGTCAGCACGATCGGCACGCGCGCGCCCACGACGACGCCCGCATTCGCGGCACCGCCCAGGTATTCGAGCTGCTTCGCGAGCATGTTGCCCGCTTCGATATCGGGCACGACCAGGATGTCGGCGCGGCCGGCAACCGGCGAATCGATCCCCTTCTCGCGCGCGGCCCGCAGCGAAATCGCGTTGTCGAATGCGAGCGGACCATCGACGATCGCCCCCGTGATCTGCCCGCGCTCGGCCATCTTCGCGAGTGCCGCCGCGTCGAGCGTCGAACGCATTGCCGGATTGACCATCTCGACCGCGCACAGCACCGCCACGCGCGGGCACGCGACGCCCAGCGCATGCGCGACGTCGATCGCGTTCTGCGTGATGGCCGCCTTCTGCGCGAGATCCGGTGCGATGTTCACCGCCGCGTCGGTCAGGATGAACGGTCGCGGATACGCCGGCGCCTCGATCAGGAAGCAGTGCGACATGCGCTTGTCCGTGCGCAGGCCCGATTCCGCGGCGACGACCGCGCCCATCAGCTCGTCCGTATGCAGGCTGCCCTTCATCAGCGCGCCGACCCGGCCGGACGACGCGAGTTCGACCGCGCGGGCCGCCGCCGCATGGCTGTGCGGTACGTCCTCGATCGTCCATTTCGCCAGATCGACACCCGCCTCGTCCGCCACGCGCAGCACCTTCGCGCGCGGCGCGACGATCAGCGGCGCGATCGATGCGCCCAGCGGCGACGCGTTGATCGCGGCAAGCGCGACGAGGCTGGCCGTGTCGCACGGATGGACGACGGCGACGGCAAGCGGCGGCGCATGGCGCGCACGCTCGATCAGCGCGGGCAGCTCGCCGTCCGCACGCGGCAACAGGCCGGGCAGGCACGCGCCGCCGGGCGGGTCGGGAAGCAGGTTCCTGTTCATGTCTCGAGCACGTAGCTGCCGGGCGCCGCCGCGAAACCGGCGGCCGGCACGCGTGCCGGCACGGCACCCGACGAATGCGCGTGCAGCCAGTCGCGCCAGCACGTCCACCACGATCCGTCGACCGCGGGCGTATCGCGCACGAAGTCGTGCCGGCTGCGGTAAGGCGCGCCGGGCTCGCGCGTCGCGCAGCGATAGTGGCGGCCCGGATGGCCGGGCTCGGACACGATCCCGGCATTGTGGCCGCCCGACGTCAGCACGAAGGTCAGCGCGTGGTGCGTGAGCAGATGGAGCTTGTAGACCGAACGCCACGGCGACACGTGATCGCGCTCGGTCCCGACCACGAAGGTCGGCACGTCGATATCCGACAGCGCGACCGGCCGCCCGTCGACGCAGTAGCGACCGGCCGCGAGATCGTTGTCGAGAAAGAGCCGCGTCAGGTATTCCGTATGCATGCGATACGGCATGCGCGTGGTGTCCGCGTTCCACGACATCAGGTCGTTCGGCTTCGTGCGCGTGCCGAGCAGGTATTCGCTCATCATCCGCGACCAGATCAGGTCGCGCGCGTTCAGCAGCTGGAACGCGGCGGACATTTGCGCGCCGTCGAGGTAGCCCTGCCGCCACATCAGCGCGTCGAGCGCGGACAGTTCGCTGGCGTCGACGAAGAGGCCCAGTTCACCGGGTTCGCTGAAATCGGTCTGCGCCGCCAGCAACGTGATCGAGCGCAATGCGTCGTGCTGCCGCCCGTCGCGCGCGAGCGCCGCCGCGCCGATCGCCAGCAGCGTGCCGCCGAGGCAATAGCCGACCGCGTGGACGGCCTCGCCGCAGATCGACCGGGCGGCGTCGAGCGCCGCCATGCAGCCGTCGCGCAGATAATCGTCGAGCCCGCATTCGCGCGCTTCCGCGCCGGGATTGCGCCACGACACGGCAAACACCGTATAGCCGGCATCGACGAGGAAGCGGATCAGCGAATCGTGCGGCTGCAGGTCGAGGATGTAGTACTTCATGATCCACGACGGGACGATCAGGATCGGCTCGCGTGCGACGTCGGCCGTCGCCGGGTCGTATTGCAGCAACTCGCACAACGCGTTGCGCCAGACGACGCGGCCCGGCGTGATCGCCACGTCGCGCCCCGGCAGATAGGTGCGCGCGTCGCGGGCCAGCGTGCCGCCCGTGCGGTCGAGCAAGGCGTTCGCGTCGTCCAGCCAGTTCCTGAAACCGGCCGCGAGATTCGCGCCGCCGCTGCGCATCGTCGCATCGAGCACGACCGGGTTGGTCGCCGGGAAATTGCCCGGCGAGCACGCGTCGAGCCACTGTCGCGCGGCGAAGCCGACCAGTTCCTCATGGTGCCGTTCGACGCCCGGCACGCCGCGCGTCGCGTCGCGCCACCAGCGCTGGATCGACAGGAAGCCGTCACGGTACATGTGAAACGGCCATGCGGCCCACGCGGGCGCGGCGAAGCGCGGATCGGCTTCCCCGGCGTGCACGGCCACGCCGGTCGTGTCCGCCTCGTCGGCCTCGCCCGCGCGCTGGCTGGCCGCCGGTGCAACGGCAGCCAGCCATGCCTGCATCGCGAGCTCGAAGCATTTTCCTGGCGCCACCGCCAGATGCGCGCCCCAGTCGAGCATCGCCAGCGCCATCGACACGGGCGACAACCCGAAGGTCATCGCGGCCACGTTCGCATGGGCGGCGCGGTTCCACTGTTCGGCGGGCGCCGGACGAACCGGCGCGCATTCGGTCGCGCCCGGCACCGGTTCGACCGTGCGCGGCGGCCGCCTCGATTCGCGCACGAACGGTGTGCGGATGACGGGCGCTTTCATCGCATGTGCATCCCGCCGTTGACGTCGAATTCCGCACCGGTCGCGAATGCACCCGCGTCGGAGCACAGAAAGGCGACGAGCTCGGCGATTTCGCCGGGATCGCCAAGGCGACCGACCGGAATCTGCGGCAGGATCTTCGTGTCGAGCACGTCCTTCGGCACCGACTCGAGCATCGCGGTCGCCAGGTAACCGGGCGCGACCGTGTTGACCGTCACGCCGTGGCGCGCGAGCTCGAGCGCCAGCGCCTTCGTGAAGCCATGGATGCCCGCCTTCGCGGCCGCGTAGTTCGCCTGCCCGTAAGCACCGCGCGAACCGTTCACCGAGCCGATGTTCACGATCCGTCCGAAGCCGGCTTCGATCATGCCCGGCACGAACGGCTTCGTCATGTTGAACATGCCGTCGAGATTGGTGCGCAACACCGCATCCCACATGCTCTTGGTCATCTTCACGAAGGTGGCGTCGTGCGTGATGCCGGCGTTGTTGACGAGCACGTCGACGCGCCCGAACTCGGCCAGCACGCGTGCCGCGCAGTGCTGGCACGAATCGTAGTCGGCCACGTCGACCTCGAACGCATGGAACGTCCGGCCCGCGTCGCGTTCGTGCGTGAGCCACGTCGCGACGTGGTCGTTGCGCTCCGTATGCGACACCGCCACCGTCATGCCGGCCGCGTGCAGGCGCCGGCTGATCGCGGCGCCGAGGCCGCCCATTCCGCCCGTGACGAACGCGACACGCTCAGCGTGCATGGTCGTTCTCCCGTGCATCGGTCATGCCGTTCAGGCGCCGCGGCGCGACCGGCGCCCCGTCGTTCGCGCCCTCGATCCCGCGCTCCAGTGCCGTCATCCAGTCGGCCCACGGCATGCTGGCCTCGTTGATCACGGCGAGCCGCTCCAGATCGGGCAGCCAGTCGATCTGATAACGCGACAGCGCGCCGGCGCCGTATTCGCGCAACCAGCCGCGCCACGCGCCGGCGCTCTCGAATTGCGCACGCATGCACAGCTCGGCGGCGTCCTGCCAGAGCGCGACGCTCGCGAGCGCATAGTCGCGCATCACCTGCCGGGTGGCGTCGCCGAAGCCCGTCCACTCGGTCGTGTCCGCCAGCGCCTGCTGCAGCTGGCGCACCGCGGCGCGGTCCCGCTCGATGCGCCGCCCTGCCAGCGCATGCCATTCGTGCTGCCAGTCGCGGTTCAGCGCGGCCGTGCGCAGCGCGAGATCGCAGCCCGCGCGGCAAACGTCATTCGGTGTCGTCAAAGCGTACGTGCTCATCGGCTTCCCTCCTTCGATCCGATCCATGGTTGGCATCCCGCCTCATGCCGCCTGCCCGTGACCGGCATCGCGACTGCTTCACTGTGCGGGCATCGCGCGCGGCAGCCGTTGATCTGAGTCAAGCGCGCGGAAACCCTGCTTCGTAGACTGGATGGCACTGGCGGATCACCCGTCGATGGAGCGATTCCGATGAGCTACAAGAGCATGGTCGTGCACCTCGATACGAGCGTCCGCGCGCATTCGCGCCTCGAACTCGCATTGCGGCTCTCCCGGCGCTTCGGTGCGCATCTGACCGGCGTGTACGCGGTCTACACGCCGGAACCGCATTCGTTCTACGTGATGGCCGGGTCCGCCGATTACTTCCGTGAGCACCGCGAGCAGCGCGACGAACGGCTCGCGGCGCTGGAACGCCTGTTCCATGCGGAGACGGCACGCGCGAAAGTGCCGGCAGCCTGGGTGCATGCCGACGAGCGCGCGAACCTGGCCGTGCCGCGCGCCGCACGTCTTGCCGACCTCGTGATTGCGGGCCAGAGCGACCCGAACGATCCCGAGACCTATGTCGACGACCAGTTTCCGGAGACCCTCGTGTTGTCCGCGGGCCGCCCGGTGCTGTTCGTGCCGTACACCGGGGAATTCCCGTCGATCGGCGAGCGGGTGCTCGTCGCCTGGGACGGGAGCCGGGAAGCCGCCCGCGCCGCGCATGACGCGATGCCCTTTCTCGAGCATGCGAAGCGCACGACGGTCGCCGCCGTGGTCGACGGTGATTCGGAAGCGGCGACCACGCGGATTCCGGCCGCCGATGCCGCGCTGATGCTGGCGCGCCATGCACGCGACGTGACGGTGCTCGACATCGATACCGGTGCCGGCTCGACGATCGGCGACACGCTGCTGTCACGGGCGTATGAAACGGGTTCCGACCTGCTCGTGATGGGCGCCTACGGCCATCCGCGCTGGCGCGAGCTGGTGATGGGCGGCGCCACGCGCACGGTGCTGGCGTCGATGACGCTGCCAGTGCTGATGTCGCACTGAGCCGGTCGATGCGTACGCTCGCGCTGCTCGTCGTCAATGCCGGTTCGTCGAGCGTGAAGTTCGGCGTCTTTGCGTATCCGCCGCACGGCGATCCCGCGCGGCGGCCGCTGCACGACGGCGAAGCGGTCGCGACCGGCGACGGCGTGTCGATCCGCTTCGACGCCGAGCCGGGCGATTCGCTGCCGCGGGTCGCGGGCGACCCCTACCGCGCCGTGCTCGCGCGGATCGCGACGTGGATCCGCGAGCAGCTGCCGCACGTCACGCTCGGCGCGATCGCGCATCGCGTCGTGCACGGCGGCGCGCGGTACGTGGAGCCGGTGGTCGTCGACGACGCCGTGCTCGACGCGCTGCGCACGCTGACGCCGCTGGCGCCGTTGCATCAGCCGCACAGCCTGGACGCGATCGACGCGCTGCGCGACGCATTTCCCGATGTCCCGCAGATCGCCGTGTTCGACACGGCGTTTCATCGCACGCTGCCGCGTGTCGAGCAACTGCTGCCCTTGCCGCATGCGTGGTTCGACCAGGGCGTGCGTCGCTACGGGTTTCATGGGTTGTCTTACGAATACCTGGCCGTCGCGCTCGAAGAGTCGTTCGGCGCGCGCGCGCACGGCCGCGTGATCGCTGCCCATCTCGGCAGCGGCGCAAGCCTGTGCGCGCTGCGCGACTGCCGCAGCGTCGCGACGACCATGGGCTTCTCCGCGCTCGACGGATTGATGATGGGCACCCGTTGCGGGACGCTCGATCCGGGCGTCGTCCTGCACCTGCTCGAGGTCGGGAAGCTGTCGGGCGACGACCTGGGTCACCTGCTCCATCACGAGTCGGGGCTCAAGGGCGTGTCGGGCGCATCGGGCGATCCGCGCGTGCTGCTCGCGCGCGAGGCGGCCGGCGACATGCCGGCCCGCGATGCGCTGGCGCTGTACGTCCATCGCATCGTGCGCGAGACCGGTGCGCTGACCGCGCTGCTCGGCGGCCTCGACATGCTGGTCTTCACGGCCGGCATCGGCGAACACTCGGCGGCATTGCGCGAGCGGATCTGCGCGTCGCTCGGCTGGCTCGGAATCGAACTCGACGCGCGCGCGAACGCCGCCGACGCGCATGTCGTGTCGTCTGCATCGAGCGCGGTCACGGTCGTCGTGGAGCCGACCAATGAAGCGTGGGTCGCCGCGCGCGCCGCGGTGCGCGTGCTGCGCGGCAACCGCGACGGTTGATCCAGATCAGCGCGATCGGCGCGCATGCGCCGATGATGATTTCATCGATATCCGTTGAAGGGAAACACCATGTACTCGAACATTCTGGTTGCGCTCGACGGCAGCGACACGTCGTCCCGCGCACTCGACGCCGCGCTGGATCTCGCGTCGGAGACGGGTGCACGGCTGACCCCCGTCTACGTCGTCGATTTCCTGGTGCCGGCCTACGACACGTACGGATACGATCCGTCGATCCTGATCGACGCATTCCGCGAGGAAGGGCTGCGCGTCACGGAGGACGCGGCGAAGCGCATGAAGGCGCGCGGCGTGGCCGGCACGCCGCAGATCTCCAATGTCGCGCCGTCAGGTGAAGACGTCCCGCAGCGAATCGTCGTTCTCGCCGGCGAGATCGGTGCCGACCTGATCGTGCTCGGCACGCACGGCCGACGCGGCTTTCAGCGCCTCTTCCTCGGCAGCGTGGCCGAGCGCGTGCTGCGTCTTGCCACGCGCCCGGTCCTGATGATTCCGGCGAGCTGCGCAGTGAAGGCATCCGCCGAGACCACCGCGGCATCAACCGAAAAGGAGCCGTCATGAGCTACAAGACCCTGCTCGTCCATCTCGACGACAGCGAGCGCTGCAAGACGCGCGTCGATCTCGCGCTCGAACTCGCGGGCCGCTGGAACGCCCATCTGATCGGCCTCTACGTGGTCTGCCAGGACCTGTTCGAACCGTTGCGGCGGCCTGACGAGCCACTCAAGCTGGCCGTCTACGAACGCCTGTGCGAGCAGCGGCGCAAGGAAGCGGAAGAAAGATTCCTGATCGCCGCCGAACGCGCCGGACGCAACGTCGAGTGGCAGGCGCCGGCCGGCGACGCGACCGAGGCCGCGATCCTGCATGCGCGCCACGCCGACCTGCTGGTGCTCGGCCAGGAGGACCCCGACGACCGCATGACCTACGTCGCACGTCATTTCATCGAGGATGTCGTGATGGGCAGCGGCCGGCCGGCGATCGTCGTGCCCTACGCGGGCGACGTGCGAACGCTCGGCGAGAACGTGCTGATCGGCTGGGACGGCGGACGCGAGGCCGCGCGCGTGATGGCCGATGCGCTGCCGCTGCTCGCCCGCGCGCGCTTCGTCAACGTCGAGACGGTCTCCCGCGGGCAGCCCGATCCCGACAAGACGCCGGCGGGCGTCGATGTCGCCGCGTATCTCGAACGTCACGGCATTCGCGCGTCGTTCTCCACCACGCCGCGCGAACGGTCGGTGAGCGTGGGCGCGACGCTGCTGAACCGGGTGACCGATCTGCATGCGGATCTGCTGGTGATGGGCCTGTACAGTCATACCCGCATGCACGAACGCGTGCTGGGCGGTGCGACGCGCACGATCCTCGAGACGATGACGGTGCCGGTCCTGCTGTCCCACTGAGATCCCGCCGAGCGCATGAAAACGGGCAGCCGCCTGCGGCTGCCCGTTTCTTGTGACGCCCCTCCGTCACGACCCTCACAACATGCAGGCGCACGCGCCCGGCCCTTCCCGTACGACCAGCACCGGCCGGTCCGCGATGCGCACCAGCGATTCGGCGACGCTGCCGAGCAACGCCCGGCGCACGCCGCGACGGCCATGCGTGCCCATCACGATCAGGTCCGCATTACATTCGGCGGCGGCGCGCGCCAGCACGTCCGAAATGTCCTCTCCGCACGCGTCGATCGTTTGCGCGATGCCGCGCACGCCGGACAGCTGAAATGCGGTTTCCGCGTCCGAGACCGCGATCGCGGCCTTGTCCGCGTCGAGTCCGGCCGGGTCGCGCTGGTCGATATAGCCGCTGTCGACGTCGGCCAGCCGGGGCGCATCCGATACCACGCACATGGCGATGACCAGGCTGCCCGAATCGCGGGCGAGCGAAATCGCCTCGTCGAGCGCGAGCCGCGCGCCGCGGCTGCCGTCGAGCGCCGCGAAGATCCGTTGGTACATGATGCCTCCCTGCCGTCGTCCGGATTCGATGGGTTCGTCAAGCCAGTCTGATCCCGGCGAACGCCTTTTCGTTGACACGGGTCAAGCCCGCACGGCGGCGCCCGTACGCATCGGTCCCGATTGGCGGGCGTCGTCAAAACGCGCACAATCCGGACAACATCGCAGTTCCGGCCCGCCCCGCTTTTCGTGCCTCGCGTCCGGCCCGCCGCCAGTCCGCCAGCCGCCGGCGAAATCCGTCAGGATGAACGGCAATGACAGTGAATGCGCCCTCCTTCGAGGCCGGGCCGGCTCCGCACCGGATCCGGCCCGGCCGATACGCAGCCGTGGCCGCGCTGCTGATGCTGGCGCTGGGTCTGGCCGCAACGTTTGCGGCATCCCGGCTATTGCAGGAAGAGACCCGACAAGCCGCCCAGGCCAGCTTCGAGCAAACCGCGACACTCGCGACCGCCGACCTCCGGCGCGGCCTCCTCGGCGCCGCAGCCGTATTGCACGGTGCGCGCGGCTTCGCGTCGACACTGGCCCCCCCGCAATCCGGGCCTGCGTGGCGCGGCTATCTCGGTAGTCTCAATCTGGACGGATTGCAATCTCCCGTCCGCAGCCTCGGCAGAATCGAACCGAGCGCCGCCATCGACGATCAGCCGACCCGGCACGCGCTGCAGCGGGCGGTGGAAACCGGCAAGGTCGCGATGGCCGCGAACGCGACCCAGGACAGCACCGACGCGTCGATCGCCCGGACGGAACTGACGCTGTACCTGGCGATTTACGCGAAGGCTGACCACGGGGCGCTGTCCGGGCCACGGCACGCGAGCGCGACCGGATACGTTTACGCGTCGCTGAACCCGGACCGTCTCGTCGATTCGTCCCTACTCAACCGCCTGCGCATGGAAATCATGGCCGACGATCCGGCGGCCCCCGTCTATTCAGGCGGCTTCGGCGGCGGTGACACCTCCTCCGGCGCACGCGATACGTTCAGGCGAATCGATTCGCTGACCTTCGGCGGCACGCCGCTCTCGCTGCACTACAGCGCGCCGCACCCCGCCATGTCGGGCACCGCGCTGGCCGTGCTGCTGGCCGGCGTCGCCCTGTCGCTGACGCTGGCCACGCTCGTGCGGCAACTCGCCGCGAAGCGCGCGCACGCCGATATCCACGCGGGCGACACCGCCCCCACCGAGGCCCGGATGATGGGCATCATCCGGTCGTCGATGGAGGCCATCATCACGGTCGACGAAAGCCAGACGATCGTGATCTTCAACCCGGCCGCCGAACAGGTATTCGGCGTCTCCGCGATGGAGGCGGTCGGCGCGCCGCTGTCGCGCTTCATCCCCGAGCGTTCTCGCGCCGCGCACGCGCGACACGTCGAGCAATTCGGCGTGACCGGCGTGTCGGAGCGCCAGATGGGGCGGCAACGCGTGCTGTTCGGCTTGCGCGGCGACGGCACCGAGTTCCCGATCGAGGCGTCGATCTCGCAGATCCGCGACGGCACCGGCAAGCTGTACACGGTCATGCTGCGCGACGTCACCGAGCGGGTGCGGGCGGAAAACGCGCTCAAGCAGTCGCGCGAGGAACTGCGCGACCTGTCCGCCAACCTGCAGAACGTGCGGGAGGAAGAGAAAACGCGGATCGCGCGCGAATTGCACGACGACCTCGGCCAGCAACTCACCGCGCTCAAGATGGATCTCTCCGCCGTCGAGCTGGGGCTCGCCGGCATCGTCGCCCCCAACACCGGTGTGCGCGAGCAACTGGGCGGCATGCACCGCCTGATCGATTCGACCGTTGCGTCGGTTCGGCGCATCGCGGCCGATCTGCGCCCGGTGATGCTCGACGACCTGGGCCTCGTCCCGGCGATCGAATGGCTTGCAAACGATTTCACGCGCCGCTACCGGATCACGGTCGAGCGCGCCATCGCGCCCGTCGATACCGCGTTCACCGGCGCCGGTGCGACCACGCTGTTCCGCATCGTGCAGGAGGCGCTGACCAACGTCGCGCGGCACTCGGACGCGACGAACGTGAAGCTGTCGTTGAAAATGGAAGACGGTTATTGCATGCTGCGCATCGAGGACAACGGTCACGGCGCGCAGGAGCCCCCCCGCGGCAATGTGCAGGAGCGCCCGTCGTTCGGCCTGATCGGCATCCGCGAGCGCGCGCACATGCTCGACGGCACGGTGACGATCGACAACCGGCCGGGAACGGGATTCACGATCACCGTGGCGCTGCCGCTTCACGCCATCCAGCAAGGAGATGTGCATTCATGATCAGGGTACTCGTCGCCGACGACCACGCCCTCGTCCGGGACGGCCTGCGGCACATCCTGCAGAACGCAAGCGGCTTCGACGTCGTCGGCGAGGCGCAGGACAGTGCGTCGACGATCGCGCTCATACGCGACAAGGACGCGAACGTGCTCGTGCTCGATCTGTCGATGCCCGGCCGCAACGGTGTCGAACTCATCAAGCAGATCAAGGACGAGAAGCCGGCGTTGCATATCCTCGTGCTGACGATGCATGCCGAGCAGCAGTACGCGGTGCGTGCATTCCGCGCGGGGGCCTCGGGGTACATGACCAAGGAAAGCGCCAGCGCGGAACTGGTCGCGGCGCTCACCAAGATCGCCGCCGGCGGCGTCTACGTCAGCCTGACCATGGCCGAGCAATTCGCGCAGAGCCTGAACGAGCCGACCGATCTCCTGCCGCACCAGCGCCTGTCCGACCGCGAGTTCGACGTGTTCCGGCGCGTCACCACCGGCGAGTCGATTTCCGAAATCGCGCAGGCGCTCTGCGTGAGCGTCAAGACCGTCAGCACGTACAAGACGCGGATCCTCGAAAAGATGCAGATGCCGAACGACACGGCGCTCGTGCGCTACGCGATGCGCCACAAGCTGTTCGAGGACCCAGACGAGCTCTGACGGCGGACGGCATCGGGCACGGTCGAGTTCCCGCCCCGCCCCGCCCGCCGTCCGTATCCGGCACACGCCAGCGACGATCGCGACAAGTTGCCGCGCCTCTGTAGGAAACGTCCTACAAGACTTCCCTCTCTCCTACCGCAAGTTCAATTCCGGCTGATTTTCTTGACGTCGCGCAACATCCATACTGCAGATCAGAAAAAACGAGCAAACGTGCCTCCCGGAGCAAGGACAGCATCACCGTCGAGACCGGCGTATCGGTCCCCCTGCGCGTCCGATGAGGCTTTCCCGACACGAAGGCGGCAGAAACCAAGGCCGCCGGTACAACGGCCAGCGCGACCCCGCCCGATGGCGAGCCGCCGCTGTCCCCAAACGGAGCCGATCATGCAGAGCAGTGCCGAAGTCTCGACGACCATGCCGTCACGCCCGTTCATCCCGCTGCATCCGGTCGAACCGGCGGATCAGCCCAAGCGCGCCGCGTCCCGCTGTTCGACGTGCGCATTGCGCACCGTCTGCCTGCCATCCGATCTTTCGACCGACGACTTCGCGCGCGTCGACGCGATGATCTGCACGACGCGCCACGTCAAGCGCGGCGAAACGCTGTTTCGCGCGGGCGACGCGTTCAACAGCATCTACGCGGTGAGAACCGGCTCGTTCAAGACCATCGTGATGCATCGCGACGGCGACGAGCAGATCACCGGCTTCCAGATCGTCGGCGAGTCGCTCGGGCTCGACGGCGTGCACACCGGGCACCACAACGGCGACGCGATCGCGCTCGAGGACAGCACGGTCTGTATCATCCCGTTCGGCCAGCTCGAGCAGATGTGCCGCGAAGTGCGGCCGATGCAGCATCACGTGTACCAGATGATGAGTGGCGAGATCGTGCGCGAATCCTCGCAGATGCTGCTGCTCGGCACGATGACGGCCGAGCAGCGCGTCGCCGCGTTCCTGCTGAACCTTTCCGCGCGCTTCAAGGCGCGCGGCTACTCGGCCGCGGAATTCGTGCTGCGGATGACGCGCGACGAGATCGGCGAATATCTCGGGATGAAGCTCGAGACGGTCAGCCGCATGCTGTCGAAGTTCCAGCACAAGGGGCTCGTCGCGGCGCAGGGCAAGCAGATCCGGATCGTCGATTCGGAAGGCCTGCGGCAGATCTGACCGCGCCGCGGATCCGTCGAGCCGAATCCGTCGAGCCGATCAACCGCGCATGCCCAGCACGGCGGCGCCCGACACGCGCCCGCCGCGCAGGTCGTCGAGCGCGCGGTTCGCATCGGCCAGCGCGTAGCGCACCGCCTCGACCCGCAGCGGCATCGCGGCCGCGATCCGCATGAACTCGACCGCATCCGCACGCGTCAGGTTGGCCACCGACGCGATGCGGCGCTCGCCCCACAGCGACGCGTACGGAAAGCCGGGGATGTCGCTCATGTGAATGCCGCCGCACACGACGATCCCGCCTTTGTCGAGCGCGCGCAGCGCGGCCGGCACCAGTGCACCCACCGGCGCGAAAATCAGCGCGGCATCGAGCGGCTCGGGCGGCGCTTCGTCGCTGCCGCCGGCCCATGCGGCGCCCAGCGACAGCGCGAGCTGCTGCGCGACCGTATCGCCGGGCTTCGTCAACGCAAACACCTTGCGTCCCTCGCCATGCGCGACCTGCGCGACGAGATGCGCAGCTGCGCCGAAGCCGTAGATGCCGACGCGGCGCGCGTCGCCCGCCATGCGCAGGGTGCGATAGCCGATCAGCCCGGCGCACAGCAGCGGCGCGGCTTCCAGATCGGAATAGCGCTGCGGCAGATGCACGCAATACCGATGGTCGGCGACGGCGCACTCGGCATAGCCGCCGTCGATCGTATAACCGGTGAATCCCGGGCTGTCGCACAGGTTTTCGCGGCCGGCCCTGCAATACGCGCAATGCCCGCACGTCGAGCCGAGCCAGGGCACGCCCACCCGGTCGCCGACGGCGAAGCCCGTCACGCCCTCGCCCAGCCGGCGCACCGTCCCGACGATTTCGTGCCCCGGAATCAGCGGCAGCTTCGGGTGCGCGAGCTCGCCGTCGACGACGTGGAGATCGGTCCGGCATACGCCGCACGCATGGACGTCGATCAGGAGCTGGCCCGCCCCGGGCGACGGATCCGGCACGCGCGCCTCGCGCAAATGCGGTGTCGTGCCGTCAAACATCATCGCAAGCATGCTCGCCTCCCCGCGCGATCGTGTTCGCGCGCTTCGCTTTCCAAGGCTACGCGTCAGTCTCGGCGTGCGTTCGTCCCGATGACACGCGCTTGATGTGGGTCAACGGCCACCGAACGGTTGCTGACACGATGAAGTGGCGTTGCGCCGCCAGAGCGGCGACCTGGAGATGATCGATGATATCCGTTCCCCCGCTTGCCGCAAGCACCCGCCCCGACCATGATCTGAGGTCGCTGCTGGGCTACGCGGTGCTGGCGCCGTCCAGCCACAATTCCCAGCCATGGCGCTTCCTGGTCAACGGCGCCACGATCTCGGTGTGCGCGGACCGCATGCGCGCGCTGCCCGTGGTCGATCCGTTCGATCGCGAGCTGATCATCAGCTGCGGGGCCGCGTTGCTCAATCTGCGTGTCGCGCTCAATCATGCCGGGCTCGCGCACACGATCAGCACGTTTCCCTCCGAAGTCGATCCCGATCTCCTGGCGCAGGTGCGGATCTGCGACGACGGCTATTTCGACGCGTCCCTCGGCACGCTGTTCAACGCGATTCCCGATCGCGTCACGACACGCGCACCGTTCGAATCGACGGCTGTTCCGGACGAGATCCAGCATGACCTGATCGCAGCCGGCGTCGCGGAAGGCGCCGACATCGCGTGCGTCGATTCGATCGCGCATCGTGCACGCGTCGCCGAGCTGGTCGCCGAGGCCGATCGTCAGCAGTTCGCGGACCCGCGCTTCCGGCGCGAACTGGCGAGCTGGATCGATCCGCGCCGGCACGTCGACGGCATGCCGGCATTCGCGGCGGGCGTGCCGGCGTTGCTGGATTTCGCGGCACCGGTCGTGACGACGGCGGTACGGACCTTCGATCTCGGCAACGGGCTGGCCGCGCTGCATCACCAGCTCGTCGGCGCATCGCCGCTGATCGTGTGCATCGCGACCGTGCGCGACGATCGCGAAGCCTGGCTCGCCGCCGGCCAGGCGCTGGAGCGGATCCTGCTCGTCGCGACGCGCGCCGGTTATACCGCGTCGTACCTGAACCAGCCGATCGAGACGGCCGGGCTGCGCGCGCATCTTCGCCACATGCTCGGGCTGCGCGGCGAGCCGCAGTTGCTGCTGCGTGTCGGGCGCGGTCCGCATACGCCGCATTCGCCGCGTCGCCCGCTCGACGACGTGATCTCCTTTTCCTGATCCCGACGAGGAAACGACCATGAGCATCATGCGTTGCGCCGCCCTCTGCGTGATTGCCGCGACGGCCGGCATGGCCGCCGCGCAAACGACCGTGCCCGAGCCGACCGAACTCGTCAACGCGCAGCACTGCATGTTCTGCCATACGCCCGACGTGACGTTCCTCGGGCCGTCATTCCACGAGATCGCTGAACGCTACCGCGGCGATCCGAAGGCCGCCGCGCAACTGGAGCGCAAGCTGCGCGTCGGCGGCCGCGCGCACTGGGGCGACACGCCGATGCCGTCGGCGATCGATCGCGGCGGCCCGCTGTCCCGCGACGACGCGCATCGGCTCGTGCAATGGGTGTTGAGCCAGTAACCGGCGCTCGGCCCGTCCGTTCATGTCGACCATCATCAAACGCATTTCCACGGGTGTTGCGACGGGCCACGCACTCCCCCGTACCGTATCCGGCGGGTCGGCGGCAAAGACGCGCGGCAAGCGGCTGCGGACACGGCCGGATGCGATAGTCGCCAACGACGACAGCCGGCGCATCCCGCGTCGCACACGGCGCGTCGCCAGACGCCCGAGCCGCCCCCCTGTCGCTGACGACGCAACGCTGCTGCAGCGCCCGAGCATGCGGGGCATCCGGCTGCAACTGGACTACTGGAAAGCCGAAGAGCGCCTGCAGATCGAACGCATCGGCTTCAATATCGAGCTGCCGCGCGAACAGGCGCCGAATCCGTACCTCACGCCGGATCTCTGCTTCCGGTTTCACTACTTCGCGATCCGCAAGCTGCACCTGCTCGAGCGCGCGAAAGCGGCGGTATTTTTTCCCGGCGGCTACGGTACGTTCGACGAGCTGTTCGAGGTGCTGACGCTGCTGCAGACGCGCAAGATCGCGCCGTTGCCGGTCATCCTCGTCGGCGAGGCGTACTGGCGCCGCGCGGTCGACCTGGCGTTTCTCGCGGACGAAGGGATGATCGACCGCCGCGATCTGGAGCTGTTCACGTATTGCGAATCCGCGGCCGAGATCTGGCACGCGATCGGAAGCTGGTATGCCCGCCGTCGGGAACGTGCGCCGGCACGCTGCCGCTAATGCTTCTTGGGGTGCCCTCAAGAAACGGATTTTTTCGTACGCTAAGACCGCCCAGTCGATTTTTTGACGCGCAGCGGCCGGAATCGCCCCTTGGCGACGCGTTTGTTGGCGTGCCACACGTAGTCGCCGGTGAGGTTAATGTGATTCCAGCCGAGCGGCGCGACGTGCGAGATCAGGCTGTCGTCGATTTCGCGCTGCTGCCGTAGGGCGGCAATCGACCGCTCCAGGTACATCGTGTTCCAGAGCGTAATCGCTGCCACCACGAGGTTCAGGCCGCTTGCCCGGTAGCGCTGGTTTTCATACGAACGGTCACGAATCTCGCCCAGCCGATAGAAGAACACCGCCCGCGCGAGTGAATTACGAGCCTCCCCTTTGTTCAGTCCGGCGGATACGCGGCGCCGCAAGCCCGGGTCCTGCAACCACTTCAGCGTGAACAGCGTACGTTCGATGCGGCCGAGCTCGCGCAGGCCGACCGCAAGACCGTTCTGCCGCGGATACGCGCTCAGCTTGCGCAGGATCAGCGAGGCGGTCACCGTGCCTTGCTGGATTGATGCGGCCAGGCGCACCACGTCGTCGAACTCCCGTTCGATCAGTTTGCGGCAGATCGAACCGCCTATCAGCGCCGACAACGCCGGCCAGTCGCCCGGTTTGCCTGGAACGTACAGATTCTTGTCGGCCAGATCGGCAATGCGCGGCGCGAACTCGAAGCCGAGGAAGTGGCACAGCGCGAACACGTGGTCAGTGAAGCCGGCAGTGTCGGTATAGTGCTCCTCAATACGCAGCTCGGATTCGTGATACAGCAAACCGTCGAGCACATGGGTGGCGTCCCGCACCGGCGAATTGATGACCTTGGTGTGAAACGGCGCGTACTGATCGGAGATGTGCGTATAGAACAGCACACCCGGTTCGTTGCCGTACTTCGCATTCCGATACCCGCCGGCCTGACCATGACCGCCGGCGCGGAAGCGCTGGCCGTCCGATGACGAGGTGGTACCCTCGCCCCAGTATGCAGCAAAGGGCAGGCGATGCTGATAGTTGACCAGTTCGGCCAGTCCCTTCTGATACGTCTCGTCGCGGATGTACCAGGCAACCAGCCACGACAGCTTGGCGGCGCTGGTCCCCGGACAGGCGTCGGCCATTTTTTCAAGGCCCAGGTTAAAGGCGTCAGCGAGGATCGCGGTCAGCAACAGAGTCCGGTCAGGCGGCTCCGCATCGCTTTTCAGATGTGTGAAGTGCCGCGTGAAGTCGGTCCACTGGTCGACCTCGAGCAGCAGATCCGTGATCTTCACGCGCGGCATCAGGTCATAGGCCTGCTGCGTGAGCTCGTCGGCCTCTGCCGGCGTCGCGTCATCCAGTGGCGTGATCTTGAGTCCCTTGTCGTTCAGTTCAACGTCCGGCAACTCGCCCGCTGCCGCGAGCCGGGCTGTCTCCTCCAGCGCTTCGCGCAGGCGCTCGATGCGCGCGTCGAGATAGCTTGCCGCCGACGTTTCCACGGCGAGTCCCAACCGGCTCTCCCGATGCTGCTCGTCATACGTTGCGCGCGGCATCAGGTATTCATCGAAGTCCCTGAACTGGCGGCTGCCGATGACCGACACATCACCCGAGCGCAGCGCGTTCTTCAGCTCACTCATCGCGGCCAGTTCATAGAACTTGCGGTCGATGCCGCCTTCCCTGAAGACGAACCGTTCCCAGCGCGGCTTGACGAAGCCCCTCGGTGCGTCGGTGGGTACCTTGCGCGCTTCGGTACGGTTCAACTCGCGCAGCTGAGCGATCGCGTCCATCAAATCCTGGCGGGCCGGTGCGGCGCGGAAATCGAAGGTGTCCAGGAACGTCGGGGAATAACGCCGCAACTGCGTGTAATGGTCAACGAGCAAAGCCGTCGAATCGAATTCCGCGTCACGCGCAAGCTGCTCCGCTTCACGTACGCTGGCCGTGAAGGTTTCCCAAGGCACGGTGGCTTCGATGGCCTGGAATGGATCGGCGCCGGCTTCCTTTGCGGCGATCAATGCCGCGCCAACCTTCGCGTAGAGACGCACCTTGTCATTGACCGCCTTGCCCTCCGCCGCAAAACGCTTTTCGTACTTGTGCTTCGCCTTGGTGAAGAACGAGCCGATCAGCCGGTCGTGGAGGTTCAGAATCTCATCAGTCAGCGTCGCGGTCGTGTCAAGCAGGATCGCAACGAGCGTGGCATGACGCCGGTCCGTTTCATATTCCTCGATCTGATAGACGGCCGTCTGTCCGCCTTCCCGTGCCAGACGCAGTAGCCGGTTCTGATGGACGTTGCGGCCGATGTCCAGCGGCAGGTCGAGCGCGCGGATCGCCTGCAAGCGCTCGATATGGGCCAGCACGGCCTTTGCGCTTGGCTCGCCTGGTGATTGCCGCAGCCAGGCCAGCTTGCTGATGGGCCGGCCGCTGAGCGGCAACAGAAGCTGATCGAGCGCCGCGCGCTGCCCAGTCGTCAGCGGCTCGGTGAGCAACCGATACACTTCGCGCTGCGCGCGCGTGGCGACGGCGGCGCATAGTTTTTCGAGCGCAGCAACCGGTGGCAGCAGCACGTGCCGGCGCCTGAGTTCATCGACAGCGGCCTGGGCAAGCACGATGCCTTGCGTGGTCTGCATCGCCACCGGCAACAGCAGCTCGACCAGTGCACGATAGTGCTGCCGCCCGAATTGCGTGAGGCCGAGTCTGGCCAGCAGTTCTTGCAAATGTTCGCGGCGGGTTTCGTCGCGCGCCGCGTACAGGTCCCACACCGCCGGTGTGACGCCTAGTTGGGCAGCCACGATGCCGATGATCGGCGCATGTGGCTTCTCGGCCGGTCCTAATACGCGGCCTGGGTAGCGCAGATAGATCATCAGCACCGCAATGCCGAGGCGGTTGTGACCGCCCCGGTGCTGACGCACGAACGCGAAGTCCTCCGCCGACAATGTGGCAAGGCGGATCAGCTCGCCTTCGTCGTCCGGAAATGCGAACAATTGAAAACGCTGCGCAGGCGTGAGCAGTTCGCGGCGGGGCATGGTTCACCTTGCCGAGCGAAGATACTGGTACAGCGTTTCGCGGCTGATGCCGTAATCGCGCGCGATCTGTGCCTTGCGTTCTCCGGCCTCCACGCGACGCCGCAGATCCGCGACCTGCGCGTCGGACAGCGCGGGTTTGCGGCCGCGATACGCGCCTCGCTGTCGCGCGAGCGCAATGCCCTCGCGCTGGCGCTCGCGAATCAGTGCGCGCTCGAACTCCGCGAATGCCCCCATCACGGACAACATCAGGTTGGCCATCGGCGAGTCTTCGCCCGTAAACGTCAAGGATTCTTTTGCAAATTCGATCCGCACGCCGCGATCGGTCAGCGACTGGACGATGTGACGCAGATCATCCAGGTTCCGCGCGAGCCGGTCCATGCTGTGCACGACCACCGTGTCGCCAGCACGCACAAAGCCGAGCAGCGCATCGAGCTGCGGGCGTTTCGTGTCCTTGCCCGACGCCTTGTCGGTAAAGACGCGATCCAGCGCGACGCCGTCGAGCTGACGCTCGGCGTTCTGCTCGAACGTGCTGACCCGCACATAGCCGACCCGTTGACCATTCATGACGGACGCCTAGTGAAATGTCAGCTTGAAATCTATGACGTTAGCGGCAAGGCGTCAAACAAATGAGAAGACGGCTCTATCCTGACGGTTCTGACAGAGCTTACCTGACGTCAGGATGGGGTATGCCTCAACTGGACGACAAGCTGGGTTGCAAAGCGGCATTTGGCCCGGTGAAGACGCACAGTTGGCTATTCGCCGATGGTCGCGGACGTTGCCGGTACATAAACCACCCCGTCAGAAAGACAAAATCACTCGTCTTAACAAGAGTCTAGAAAACCTTACCTTTAAAATGCCATTGTCGAACAAAAAAGATTAAATTTCACCTGCCTGTCGCCCTGAAACTGATGGCCTTTGAACGAGGCGCGACATGCATCCTTACGAATTCGCAGTTCTTCTTCTGGCTGGCTTCTGTGGTGGCGTCGTGAACGCCGTCGCGGGCGGCGGCAGTTTCGTTACGCTGCCCACGCTACTCTTCTTTAACGTGCCTCCCACTATCGCGAACGCCACGAGCGCCGTCGCCGCATGGCCGGGTTTGATGACGGCAGCATACGGTTATCGGCGCCGCCTGCTAACCGATCCTCGTACGCTCACGCGCTACGCCGCCACCAGTCTCGCCGGCGGCATGACCGGCGGCGCTCTGCTCATCCTGACACCAGCTGCCGCCTTCGCACGGGCTATCCCCGTGTTAATGCTGTTGGCAACATCACTGTTCCTATTTGCACCTTGCATGCCTGGCTCCGCCCGAAGCAACAACGATGTCCCTGACGCGAGCCACCGCCGCACCGCGCTTAGGCGAACATTGATCCTGGTTGGCGCGAGCGTAATGGTCGGCTATTTCAATGCCGGCAGTGGAATCGTCGTGATGGCTGCCCTGAGTCTGTGTGGGATGCGCGAAACCCAGCTGTTGAACGGCTTCAAGAATTTGCTCGGCGCGATGGCGGCAGGGGCCTCGATCACCGCGCTCGCGATCGGCGGACAAGTTGCATGGACCTCGGGGGGCTTGATGATGGTCGGCTCGTTGGCTGGCGGCCTGTGGGGCGCGCGCGTCGCTCAGCGTATCGACGCCGGACTTCTGCGTGTTCTTATCCTCTCTTTCAGCCTGCTCATGACCGTATATTTTTTCTGGAAATTCTGGTAGTGACATCCCCTTTGGTAACCAACCCAATCCACTCCAATCAGCCACGGAGATCTGGCATGAAATTCATCGTCGCATTAGCATTGTCATTCGCGCAGATCGCTGCGTACGCACAGGCTCCCGCTTCCACGCTAACGCGTGTCATACAGAGCGGCGTCCTGCGCGTGTGCACAACCGGCGACTATAGGCCTTTCAGTTTTCAGCGTTCGCCGGGCGAATTCGAAGGACTGGACATCGATCTGATGAACTCTCTTGCAAGCGAACTCGGCGCGAAGCCCCAATTCGCTAAGACGACATGGGCGAACCTTCTGCCCGACTTCGTTGCGGGCAAGTGCGACATTGCCGCCGGCGGCATCTCCGTTTCGCTCGAACGCCAGAAGCAGGCGTGGTTCAGCACTCCCTACATGGTGAATGGCAAGACGCCCATTACACGCTGTGAGAACGTCGCGAAGTATCAGACTATCGAAGCAATCGACCAGCCGAACGTCCGCGTGGTGGTCAACCCGGGCGGCAGCAATGAGCGCTTTGCAAGGGCGAGGTTAAGCCATGCGCAGTTGATGATCCATTCCGATAACCTTACGATCTTCGATGAAGTCATCAAGGGCACCGCCGACGTGTTCGTCACCGAGGGGGCCGAAGCGATCGTGCAGAGCAGGGTCCACCCGGAACTGTGCGCGGTCAATCCCGACAAGCCGCTGCAATATGGAGAAATGGCTTATTTGTTGCCGAACGGTGACGAGATCTTCAAGAGTTTTGTCGACCAATGGCTGCATTTGAGTTCGGCCAACGACGAGTATGCAAAGTCGCATGCGAAATGGCTCGGCAAGTGACTAGCTCTTCGCGGGCCGGCACCGTCAGCGCCGCATGACAGAGGATACTTTCGTCGTCAATTGTGTACGTCAGTTTGTTTCAGGTTCGACGCGGTTGGTGGACCATCGCGTCCGAATCGGATGTCACGGAATTTGCCGATCTGCGGGCAAAGATCGTCCGGTCGATGCCGACGTGCCGCTCAAAGTATCGACTCGACCACCTCATTCGACTCGGCTCGCATCTTCTTGATCCGTGCCGTAGAGCGCCCTCTATTCACCCGACGCTAGATTTCTTGAGAGACCGCTGTTTAGGGGAATATCGGTGAGGAATCGAAAATCCTGGCCGCCCCTCGTATCGGCCGCGCGCGGCCTCAATATTCACACTTGTACTGAGGATTACATATGTTTTCACATGTCCTACCCTTTCCCGGCGATCCGATCCTTGGCCTCGTGGAAACGTACGCACTTGATCCACGGGCACAGAGAGTGAATCTCGGCGTCGGCATCTACTACGACGAGACAGGCTGCATTCCTGTACTGCCGTCGGTGCGCGCGGCCGCAACGCGCGTTTTCGAAACGAACGCCTCGACCTCGTACCTTCCAATAGAAGGCGATCAGGTGTACCGCGCCCACGTGAGTGAATTGCTGTTCGGCGAGCAGTTACCTTCGCCTTGCGATTCCCTCGCCATTGTGCAATCGGTCGGAGGAAGCGGCGCATTGGCGGTGGGTGCCAATTTCCTGAAACATCATTTCCCCACAAGTACCGTCTATGTGACGGATCCGACCTGGGATAATCATATCGGCATTTTTGAGGGGGCGGGTTTCACAGTTGGCCGCTACCGCTACTACAGTGCGTTGTCCAAGGGACTCGATTTTCAGGGAATGATGGCCGATCTGCGGAACATGAAGCCGCGGGACATCGTCCTTCTGCATCCGTGCTGTCACAACCCGACCGGCGTCGACCCGACTCGCGAACAATGGCTGCTGATCCTCAACCTGATCGAAGAGCGCAACCTGATTCCGTTCGTCGACATTGCCTATCAAGGATTGGGAGCTGGTCTTGAGGACGATGTTTTTGTTGTGCGAGACCTTGCGCGCCGACGTCTGGACTTCCTCGTCAGCAGCTCGTTCTCGAAAATTTTTTCGCTCTACGGTGAACGATGTGGCGCGCTGACTGTTCACTGCTCCGATTCGGCGCACACAGCCAATGTGCTCGGGCAGCTAAAGCTCACGATTCGCCGCAACTACTCCTCGCCACCGACGCAGGGGATGCGCCTGATCTCGACAGTGCTCTCGGATAGCGTGCTGCGGCAGCAATGGACTGATGAGCTGGCGACAATGCGCACGCGTATCGTGGCGATGCGCCAGAAACTGCATTCAGCGCTGGCAGCCACCGTCCCGGGACGTAACTTCGACCACATCGTCAAACAGCGCGGCATGTTTGCATATACCGGTTTGACCACAGAGGAAGTCGCGGCGCTGCGGACGGACTTTGGCGTCTACGCAGTGTCGACAGGCCGCATTTGCGTCGCAGGCCTCAACGAATCGAATCTGGACTATGTTGCGGATGCGTTCGCCAAGGTCGTGCGGTAGCCAGCGCGCTGATTTCCAGATGGGGGGCGAAATCACCCGGATGTCGAAGCCGACGGCTACGGAAGATAACTGCCCGCCGTTTATCCGGACCGAATATCCGGTCCGGACGATTGCCGACTTACGGAAGCAGTGCGTGATTGACGACAGCTTGATCTCGCACGTCGCGCCGCGGATCTAGAGCCACGCGAATCTGACGGGCGTTTGTATGTGGTTGCCAACAAAGGCGCAGCCACGGAGCAATTGCGGCCGCTGCGTGGCAGGAGATCGACCGTGACCCCTTAGCGTACGAAAAAATCCTTTTCTTGAGCGCACCCCCATCTGAGCAAAGTTGAAATGTCGTAGTTCGAGGGTTTCGGCGCATGCTGGCGGCAGTTCGAACTGCCGGAGCGCATCGTGGGCCAACCTGGACTGATCACCATGAGCATGCGGGAGCTGGATCGTCTGAAGGTCGTGGAAGCCGTGATCGAGCAGCGTCTGATGCCTTGGCGAGCCGCGGAGCGGCTCGGGATCAGTCGACGGCAGATTGAACGGCTGGTCGCCCGGTATCGGGTTGCTGGCCCGGCCGGGCTGCTTTCGCAGCGCCGTGGTCATGCGAGCAACCATCAGTTGCCCGAGGATTTGGCGCATCGTGCCTTGAGCCTGATTCGGGATCGCTACGCCGATTTCGGGCCGACACTAGCGTGCGAGAAGCTTCGGGAATGCCACGGCATCCAGCTCGCCAAGGAAACGGTACGGCGGCTGATGACGGAAGCTGGTTTGTGGGTGCCACGCCGGCAACGACCGCCGAAGGTCTATCAGCCACGAGCACGGCGGGCGTGCCTGGGTGAACTGATCCAGATCGATGGCAGCGACCATCGGTGGTTCGAGGAACGGGCGCCGGCCTGCTCGCTGCTGGTGTACGTGGACGACGCGACGAGCCGGCTGATGATGCTGCATTTCACGCAGACGGAATCGACGTTCAGCTACTTCGAGGCGACACGGGCATACATCGAACGCCATGGCAAGCCGGGGGCGTTCTACAGCGACAAGTACAGCGTGTTTCGTAACGTGAAGCCGGGCTGCAGGCAGTACGACCGGCTGGCCGAGATCGATCAAGCCGCCGTTGTCGAACACAAGCGCCTGAGTCACGTGCTCCAGGTCGCGCAGGCGATCCAGGCACAACGCGATAGCAGTCGAATCGGTAAAGCGCCGTCTCGAACGCATCGAGGCGACGCGACCCGGACCAATCGAAACGAGGCCGAACCGGCCAAAAAGAAGCAACGCAAGATCACGCAGGCCGACGTCGAGCATGTGATCGTGGATCTGGCTCAACGTCGGCAAACCGCAAAGCCAGCAGACAAACCTCGCCGTCGGTCTGCAAAAGCTGGGGAAACGGACGCGAACGCCCTGCCCGTTCAGGCGCCGACCTTCGACACTGCGTAACGGTCAAGACGAGAAAGCAGAAGCAGCAAAACCAACCTAAAAACCGGACATTTTTAAATAGCTGGACGGTGGACATCTGAATCCGGGTATGACAGCCGATTATATCGTTGAGTATATTAGCGCCACACGACGGCCATGCATCTATTGCAGTCGGGTGTCGATATGAACGTGATCGCGCTTTGGCTCGGCCATGAGCATCTCGACACGACACACATCTACATGGAAGCCGATCTCGCACTGAAGGAGAAGACGCTGAATCGGCTACAGCCGGCGGGGCAGACTGCTCCGCGGTTTCGCGCGACCGACGGGGTGATGGCATTCCTCGAGAGCCTGTGATTATATTCACCGCGGCGGTCCAAGACGTCCGTCACTCAATACGTTCCGGCCGCCGCTGTGCATAATCCGGCACTGAGCATAATCGTGAATATGCGAAGCTTCACATATTAGTGAATCCCGGCCGGCCCTCTAGCGTGCGCTCGTCAACTTGACAGAGCCATTTCGTCTTCTTCATCGCTTCATTCTCCCGCCGCCTCTTCACCAACTTGACAGAGTCTTTGCGTGGCTTTCAAGAGTTGGGCGGCAAGAAAATCGATAGTCGTGCTCGCATCCCCGCACCGAAAAGATTTCAATTAGATTTCAGGCGATTCGATCATGCGTCATTGTTCCGCATTGCAGGCCGCCGGCGCCCGGTCGTCGGCCGGCCAGCCGAAACACCGGCAACAACCTACCCCTGCGTCCTTTCAAACTTCCGCAAACGTCTGCGTATTGACCTATCTTTAATGGGATGAAAAAGCATCGCTCAATGCGTAAAAAATTCGATTGCGATCAGACGCGCCGCATGACAGCATGCGGGGCGTCGGCAATCCGACGCCCATCCGGAACGATTCGATCGATCGCGCCGACCCGCGACTGAATCGTTTTCTCTGCACTTCGCGCCGCCGGATCCAGACGACCCACGCCCTACGGGAGATAGACATGGCCACTGTGACGCCCCGCGCCGGCACACCCCCTTTGCCCGCCATGCTGCGCGGCGGACGCTTCACGCTCGGCACGCGCATCGTGCTCAGCTTCGGTGCGATCTTCGTGCTGATGCTGGTCATGGCCGTGATTTCATACACCCGATTGACGGCGATCGACGCTGCTGCCGACAGCCTCCAGCGGGATTCGGTGCCGGGCCTGTACCTGTCGACGTCGCTGCGCACCGCGATCAATCAAAGCTATACGGTGGTCGAACGCGCGATCTTCATCGACAGCGATGCGGACGGCACGAAGCGCGATCTCGACCGGATTCCGGAAGCGCTGCGGCGTTTCGACCAGGCGTCGACGCAATACGAGGCGACGCTGTTTCGCGACGACGACAAGGCGCGCTTCGCCGCGCTCCGGGCCGCATACGACCAGTACCTGCCGCTGTTGAACGACGCGGCGCATGCGGCGGCGAGCGACCGCGCGGCTGCGCAGGCCAACTTCGCGCACGTGACGACGGCGTGGGAGAACGTAGTCCGTGCCGCGGACACGCTGGTCGACGAAAACCGCAGCGCGGCCGACGATTCGGCACGGCAGATCCGCATGTTGGTCAACACGGCGGAAGCGACGCTCGCGACCGCGCTGAGCATCGTGCTGCTGGTCGCGCTCGCGACCGGCTATGCGCTGTTCCGCGCGATCACGGGGCCGATGGCGCGGCTCGTCGAGGTGCACGACGCAATGCGCACCGGCAACCTCGCGCAGCGGCTCGACCTGCGCCGCAGCGACGAATTCGGCACGCTGCAGGACGGCTTCAACCGAATGGCCGAACAGCTCGCGAGCCTCGTGTCGCAGGCGCAGCAGTCGTCGCTACAGGTGACGACGTCGGTTGCCGAAATCGCGGCGACATCGCGCGAGCAGCAGGCGACCGCGAACGAAACCGCGGCGACGACGACCGAGATCGGCGCGACGTCGCGCGAAATTTTCGCGACGTCGCGCGACCTGCTGCGCACGATGAACGAGGTGGCCGGCGTGGCCGAGCAGTCGGCGACGCTCGCGGGTGTGAGCCAGAGCGGCCTCACGCGGATGGGCGAGACCATGCGCAGCGTGATGGACGCGGCCGGCTCGGTGAACGCGAAGCTCGCGATTCTCAACGAGAAGGCGCTGAACATCAACCAGGTCGTCGCGACGATCACCAAGGTAGCCGACCAAACGAACCTGCTGTCGCTGAACGCGGCGATCGAGGCCGAAAAGGCGGGCGAGTACGGCCGCGGCTTCGCGGTCGTCGCGACCGAGATCCGCCGCCTCGCCGACCAGACGGCCGTGGCGACCTACGACATCGAGCAGACGGTGAAGGAGATCCAGTCGGCCGTGTCGGCGGGGGTGATGGGGATGGACAAGTTCTCCGAGGAAGTGCGCCGCGGCATGCTCGACGTGCAGCAGGTCGGCGGGCAGCTGTCGCAGATCATCGCCGAGGTGCAGACGCTCGCGCCGCGCTTCCAGATGGTCAACGAAGGGATGCAGACGCAGGCGAACGGTGCCGAGCAGATCACTCAGGCGCTGTCGCAGTTGTCGGAAGCCGCGCAGCAGACGGCCGAATCGTTGCGCCAGTCGTCGCAGGCGATCGACGACCTCACGCTCGTCGCGAACCACCTGCGCACCGGCGTGTCGCTCTTCAAGATCGACGGCTGACGCACGCGGCCTTCGGGCAGACGACACGATGCTCTTCCTTCTTTTTGAACTCGACGGCGAACGCTATGCGCTCGATGCGACGCGGATCGTCGAGGTGCTGGCGCTCGCGCCCGTGAAGTCGATGCCGGGTACGCCGCCATGGCTCACCGGCGTGATCGATCACCGGGGCACGCTGGTGCCGGTGATTGACGTGCCGCGGTTCGCGCTCGGGCGCGCGGCGCACGCGCTGCGATCGACGCGGCTCGTCGTCGTGCGCTATGCGCAGCAACACGAGGCGGACGGCGCCGATCGATGGCTCGGGCTGATCGTCGAGCACGCGACGCAGGTGCGCGAGTTCGCGCCCGCGCAATTCGCCGACAGCGGGATCGCGATGCCGCACGCGCGCTGGCTCGGGCCGGTCGCCGCCGACGCGACGGGATTCGTGCAGCGGATCGACGTAGAGCAGATGCTCGATGACGACGCGCGCGCATTGCTGTTTCCGCCCGCGCAGGCGCTTGCCGGATGATGACCGTGATGAACGCCAACGACCCTCGATTCGAAGCGTGGCTCGCGCGTGAAACCGGGATGGACGCGGCGACGCTTGGCAATCGTGCGCTCGCGCGCGCGGTTGCCGAACGCGCACGCGTCACGCAGCCCAATGCACCGGACGCGCCCGACACACCGCTGCCCGCCGGCGGCATGCCGGGCGACGTCGCCGAGGCCGCCGCTGGCGCCGTGATCGATGCGTACTGGCAGCGGCTGAATACGTCCGCGGACGAACGGCAGGCGCTGATCGAAACGCTGGTCGTGCCGGAAACGTGGTTCTTCCGCGACCGCGAGGCATTCGTCGCGCTTGCGCGGATCGCCGACGCGCGGCTCGTGCGCGAGCCGGCGCGCACGCTACGTGTGCTGAGCGTGCCGTGCTCGACCGGCGAGGAGCCGTATTCGATCTCGATGGCACTGCTCGACGCCGGCATCGGCCCGTCGCGCTTCGCGATCGACGCGATCGACATCAGCGCCCGCGCGATCGAGCGGGCGCGGGTCGGCGTCTACGGACGCAACGCGTTTCGTGGCCACCCGCTCGAATTCCGCGACCGCCATTTCAGTGAAACGGCCGGCGGCTGGCAACTCGACCCGCGGGTGCGCGAACCGGTACGCTTCGTGCAGGCAAACCTGTTCGACCTGCCGCTCGACGCGGACACGCGCTACGACTTCATCTTCTGCCGCAACGTGCTGATCTATTTCGACCGACACGCTCAGGACCAGTCGATCCGGCTGCTCGACCGGCAACTCGCGGACGGCGGCACGATCTTCGTCGGCCCGGCCGAGACGGTGCTGATGATGCGGCATGCGCTGGTGCCCGCGCGCATTCCGCTCGCGTTCGCGTTCCATCGCGCGCCGCCGGTTGATGCTCCGGCTGCGGGCGTGAACGGTGGCGAGCGGCTGTCCACCGTATCTGCGGCATCTGCGAAACCGGTGGCGCCGCGAACGTTGCCGCTCCGGCACCCGGTCGCGGCGCCCTCCACGGCAAACCATTTCGCAACGGCAACCCTGTACCGCCCGCCGGCCGTGCCGCAGCGGCAGCCGGCGACACGCATCGCGCACGCGGCGCCCGATGCCACGGATTCCACGCCGAGCGCACCCGCCGCCCCGGCGCCCACGCTCGCCGACGCCCGCCGGCTCGCCGACACGGGCCGCCTCGACGACGCCGAGCGCGCCGCGCACGCGTTCGCGCTCGCGCACGGCCCCGACGCGGACGCGTTCTACCTGCTCGGCCTGATCGCCGATGCGCGCGGCCTCGATGCGGACGCGCAGGATTTTTATCGCAAGACGCTGTATCTCGACCCGGCTCACTACGAGGCGCTGACCCATCTCGCCGCGCTGCGCGACGCGGCAGGTGACGCGGCAGGTGCGCGGCAACTGATGCTGCGTGCGCAGCGGGCAAGCGCGCGACGCGGCGCGTCAGCCGTGCCGACGGCGGACCGGACCAGCGAACCCGGGAGGAACCTATGACCCACGCCGCTCGTGACGACCGCGCTCCGGCGAGGGCCGTCGACGATTGCTGGAATCGCATCGGCACGCGAGGTGACGGCTCGTGCCCGCGGCTTGTCGAGCACACCCGCTGCCTGAACTGCCCGGTGTTCGAACAAGCAGCCGGGAAGCTGCTCGACCGGCCGCTCACCGACGCGGATCTCGCCGAAACGGCGCGCGCCGCACGCAGCGCGTCGCAGCCAGCCCCTGCGGACGCACGACTCACTGCATCCGCCGCATCTGCCGACGATGCGCAAGCGCTGCAGTCCGCGCTCGCGTTCCGCGTCGGCGACGAATGGCTCGGCCTGTCCGCCGCCGCGCTGCGGCAGATCGACGGGCCGCGCCCGATCCATTCGCTGCCGCACCGGCGCGACGGCGCCGTGCTCGGGCTCGTCAACGTGCGCGGCACGCTGACGATCGCAGCATCCCTCGGCGTACTGCTGAATCTGGAACGCAACGCAGCCGGACCGCACGAGTCGCGCAACGCGTATGCGCGGATGCTGGTCGTCGAGCATCGCGGCGACGCGGTCGCGCTGCCCGTCGACGAGGTCGAGGGCGTGCTGCGATTTGCGGTGCACGCGCTGCTGCCGGTGCCGACGACGCTCACCCACGCGACCGCGATGCACACGCGCGGCCTGCTCGCGTGGCGCGATACGACGATCGGCGTGCTGGACACCGAGCGCGTGTTCGACTCGCTTGCGCGGAGCCTGCGATGAGCACCGACGACGACCTGATGCGCCTGTCGCTGCTCGACCTGTTCCGCGACGAAGCACACACGCAGACGCAGGCGCTCGCGAGCGGCCTGCTGACGCTCGAACATGCGCCCGGCGACGCGCCCGCGCTGGAAGCGTGCATGCGCGCCGCGCATTCGCTGAAAGGCGCCGCGCGCATCATCGACCTGCAGGACGGCGTCGACGTCGCGCACGCGATGGAGGAATGCTTCGTCGCCGCGCAGCGTGGCGAGCTGACGCTGACGACCGCGCACATCGACGCACTGCTGCATGGCGTGGACCTGCTGCTGCGCGTCGGCAACGCCGATCCGGCGGCGGCGGTTTCGCGCGCGGACATCGAGGCGCTGGCCGCACTGGGTCCGACCGACGCGTCGGACGAGAGCGCCGAACGCGCGGTGTCGCTCACACCGCTTACACTGCCCATACCGCCCGCGCCGGAACCAGGCGCCGCAGCGCCGCACATCGGCTCCGCGCCCGACGCTGCCGCCTTTGTCTCAATATCGCCGCGCACCGGCGACGGCCCCCCGCGCCACCCGCCCGCCGATCCGTCGCCGGGCTTGCATGCCGTCGCGCCCGACGCCCCGCCTTTGCACACCCAACCGCCCCCCCGGCACGATCCGCAGCGGATGCTGCGCGTACGCGCCGAGCAGCTCGACCAGCTGTTGAGCCTGTCCAGTGAATCGCTCGTCGAATCGCACTGGCTGAAGCCGTTCACGGGCTCGATCCTGCGCATCAAGCGGATGCAGCGCGACGTCGCGCGCGCGCTCGACATGCTCGTCGAAACGCTCGCGGAGCGGCTCGACCCGCCCGCGCTCGCGTCGCTGAACGATGTGCGCCAGGGGCTCGGCAACCTGCAGCTGCAGCTCGGCGCGCGCCTGGACGAGCTCGACCGTTTCGACCGCCGCAGCACGCATCTCGCGCAGCAGCTTTACGACGAAGCGTTGCGCTGCCGGATGCGGCCGTTTGGCGACGCGACGCACGCGTATCCGCGCATCGTCCGCGATCTCGCACGTTCGCTCGGCAAGCGCGTGCGGTTCGCGATCGTCGGCGAAACGACGCAGGTCGATCGCGACATCCTCGACATGCTCGACGCGCCGCTCGGCCACCTGCTGCGCAACGCGCTCGACCACGGCGTCGAGACGGCCGACGAGCGCATCGCGCGCGGCAAGCCGGCCGAAGCGAGCGTGACGCTCGAAGCGCGCCACAGCGCGGGTCAGTTGCTGATCTCCGTCAGCGACGACGGCGCCGGCATCGATCTCGACGCGCTGCGCGCAGCCGTCGTGCGGCGCCAGCTCGCCGACGCGGACACGGCCGCGCGGCTGTCCGACCACGAGCTGCTCGACTTCCTGCTGCTCCCCGGCTTCTCGATGCGCGACCGCGTCACCGATGTATCGGGCCGCGGCGTCGGCCTCGACGCGGTGCACGACATGGTCAAGGCCGTGCGCGGCACCGTGCGGATCTTCACCGAGCCGGGCCGCGGCGCGCGCTTCGTGCTGCAACTGCCGCTCACGCTGTCGATCGTGCGCAGCCTGCTCGTCGAGGTCGGCGGCGAAGCGTACGCGATCCCGCTTGCGCACGTGCGCCGCACGCTCGAACTCCCGCGCGCCGACATCGACACGCTCGAAGGCCAGCAGCATTTCCGCTTCGACGGTCGCCCGGTCGGGCTCGTCACCGCGCACCAGCTGCTCGGCGCACCGCCGCCGGAACAGGCGCGCGACAGCGTCGCGACTGTCGTGATCGGCGACGAATGGGAGTCGTACGGGATCGCCGTCGACCGGTTCCGCGGCGAGTGCATGCTGGTGATCCAGCCGCTCGACCGCCGGCTCGGCAAGGTCAAGGACATCGCCGCGGCCGCGCTGATGGAGAATGGCGAACCGGTGCTGATCATCGACGTCGAGGACTTGCTGCGCTCGGTCGACAAGCTCGTGCGCGGCGGCCAGCTCGCCAAGGTGCAGCGCGCGCAGCAGACGGCCGTCGCACGGCGCCGGCACGTGCTGGTGGTCGACGATTCGCTGACGGTGCGCGAACTGGAGCGCAAGCTGCTCGAAAAGCGCGGCTACGCCGTCACCGTCGCGGTCGACGGGATGGACGGCTGGAACGCGCTGCGCGGCGCCGATTTCGATCTCGTCGTGACCGACATCGACATGCCGCGCATGGACGGCATCGAGCTCGTCACGCTGATCAAGCGCGATGCCGCGCTGAAATCGCTGCCGGTGATGATCGTGTCGTACAAGGACCGCGAGGAGGACCGCCGTCGCGGACTCGACGCGGGCGCCGACTACTATCTGGCGAAGAGTAGCTTCCACGACGAAACCCTGCTCGACGCCGTACGAGACCTGATAGGAGAAGCCCGTCCGTGAACATCGGCATCGTCAACGACCTTCCGCTCGCCGTCGAGGCGTTGCACCGCGCGGTGGCGCGGCGGCCCGAGCACCGCGTGCTGTGGGTCGCGACCGACGGCGTGCAGGCCGTCGAGTTCTGCGCCGCGCAACCGCCCGACGTCGTGCTGATGGACCTGATCATGCCGAAGCTCGACGGCGTCGAAGCGACGCGGCGGATCATGTCTTCGGGCAAATCGTGCGCGATCCTGATCGTGACGAGCAGTATCGGCGCGAATGCATGGCGCGTGTACGAGGCGATGGGCGCCGGCGCGCTCGACGCAGTCGATACGCCGCGGCTCGGCGCAGGCGCGAACGGCGACACCGCGCAGCTGTTGCTCGCGAAGATCGACCAGATCGGCCGGCTGCTCGACAAGCCGACGGGCGCCGCCCGCCCCGCCGGCGCGACGGCGCGCGGCGACGGCGGGCCGCTCGTCGCGATCGGCGCGTCGGCCGGCGGCCCGACCGCGCTTGCGTCGATCCTCGGCGCGCTGCCCGCCGATTTCCGCGCGCCGATCGTTATCGTGCAGCATGTCGACCAGGCGTTCGCGGACGGGATGGCGCAATGGCTCGACGGCCAGACGCCGCTCAACGTGCGCATCGCGCGCGAAGGCGACCGGCCGCAGCCGTCGTTCGTGCTGCTCGCCGCGACCAACGACCACCTGCGGATCACGCGCGCCGGCACGCTCGAATACACGCGCGAGCCGGCCGAGACGCCGTACCGGCCGTCGGTCGACGTATTCTTCAGCAGCGTGACCGAGCACTGGCCCGGCGACGTGATCGGCGTGCTGCTCACCGGGATGGGGCGCGACGGCGCGATCGGGCTGAAGGCGATGCGGATGAAGGGCTACCATACGATCGCGCAGGACCAGGCGACGAGCGCCGTCTACGGAATGCCGAAAGCCGCCGCGACGCTCGGCGCTGCGCGCGCGATCCTGCCGCTCGAGCGCATTGCGGGCGAACTGGCGGCGCTCGTCAGGAACTGAATGAAATGGACTTGCGTGACAGCAATGGCAACAACAGGTGTCGACATGACGAGTGACTCCACGCGACGCCCGGGCCACGATAACGGCACGTCCGCCGCGGACGGCGCGGGCGCGGCGCTCGAAGCCGCGCGCGCGACCCTGCAGGCGCCGCCGGCGACCGACGTGCCGGTGATGGTGCTACTGGTCGACGACCAGACGATCGTCGCCCAGGCCGTGCTGCGCGCGCTTGCCGACGAGGACGGCATCGACTTCCACTACTGCCCGCGCTCGGACGACGCGCTCGCCGCCGCAGTCGAAACGCGGCCGACCGTGATCCTGCAGGACCTCGTGATGCCCGGCACCGACGGATTGAGCCTCGTGAAGGCGTACCGCACGAATCCCGTGATCCGCGACGTGCCGATCATCGTGCTGTCGAACAAGGAGGAACCGGTCATCAAGAGCGCCGCATTTGCGGCCGGCGCGAACGACTACCTCGTGAAGCTGCCGGACCGCATCGAGCTCGTCGCACGGATCCGCTACCACTCGCGCTCGTACGTCAACCTGCTGCAGCGCGACGAAGCCTACCGCGCACTGCGGCAATCGCAGCAGCAATTGCTCGAAGCGAACCTCGAACTGCGCCGCCTCACGCATTCCGACGGGCTCACCGGGCTGTCGAACCGGCGCTATCTCGACGAATACCTGAACGCCGAATGGCGGCGCGGCACGCGAGAGCGCAGCGAGCTGTCGCTGCTGATGATCGACGTCGACAACTTCAAGCTGTACAACGACACGTACGGACACGTGTCGGGCGACGACGTGCTCAAGCGGGTCGCCTCGACCGTCGAAAGCTGCCTCGGCCGCCCGGGCGATCTCGCCGCACGCTTCGGCGGCGAGGAATTCGCGGTGGTGCTGCCGGGCACGTCGCCGGGTGGCGTGCGCCTGCTCGCCGAGAAGATTCGCCTCGCGATCGAAGCACTGCGGCTCGAGCACGTGCATTCGTCGACCGGCCGCTACGTGACGATCAGCATCGGCGGCGCGAGCGTCGTGCCGGCGGCCGGCACGCCGATGACGTCGCTGATCGAAGCCGCCGACCGCGCGCTGTATCGCGCGAAGCACCAAGGCAAGAATCGCGTCGCGATCGATGCGGGGCCGGCAATGGCGAGCGACGGCGGCGGGCAACCGGCCTGATCCGTATGCGGCAGCGTCTTGCTACGGCTATGTCAAGTTGACGAGCGCAGGCTACGTGCTTTCCTCAAGAGTCTTATCCTTATCAGATCACTTCGTTGGCTGCGGGAGAGACAGTCCAACCATGCCATGTGGCGAGGCGTTCTTTGAGTATGGCGCGATGACATACCGCGTTCATCTGATGTCTGGGCAACGCGAAGTGCTGCCGGATCGGGCCGAAGCATGAGAGATCGAACTGCAGCGTTGTAGAGATCACGACGCTGCCGGCGGTCGCCGTCGTTCGCTCGCCCTGCTTCCTCACGACCGGCTTCACGTTCAGTCGGTACACCGCTTCCGAGGCGACCGCGCGCAGAGGCTTCAGCGTGATGGTCTTGGTCTGGCCCGGCGCGAGACTGAACCGGAATGGATACGCATACAGCGCCGGATGCGCGCTATCGCCGACCTCCTCCAGCCTTTCGTCTTTCAGGGGAACGCCAGGATCGAGCAGGCGCGACAACGAAATCTCGACATATTCGGGGTGCCAGCCATGGTTGACGACCCGGGCAAACACGGCTTTGTCACGAACGACCGCCTCCTACGGGATCAGATCGATTGCCCCCGCCAGCGTGACGGTCGGCGGCTGAAACACCAGACTGTCGTTCGCCTGATTGCGAATCTGCAGCGGCTCATCCAAGCGACCCTCGAATCGGGCGGCGCGTGGCCAATTACTCAGTCGTTCGGGGCAGCCTTTCCAGCTCGCGATGCACCGCGTCCGTCCGGGCCGTAACCATCAGTTTGCGATTTGCTCTCTTGAGCAGCGACGGCAGCTTCTGCTGAAGCGATATTTTGCGGATAGGCGTAAACGTCTGTTGTGCCGGGGAGATAGCCAGCTTTCTCCACTTGCACCAGCTGCGCACGGACTTGAGCGCGCGTCAGCGGCTGGCTCGTCTGCGCAAATGACGTGGCCGGCACGATGATAGCAACCGTAACAGCAACGGCGTTGATGAGTCTGTTCATGATCAGTGGCCTCCAGAGGTAGACGTCGCATTCGCGAAAGATTGTGTTCGAATCCTATGAATACAGTCTATCGAAGCGGCAATACCAGGGAGAACACACAAGTCGGCAACTGGACGTTTCATTACCTGAAACAGTGATACCAGCCTGCACCGCTGCGAACTGGCGACATGAAGTGATGTTGCATCGCCGACTTGATGCAAGAGTTGATGGGGATGAGCCACATGCGCGCCAGCCCTAATTCGATTTCCACCGATCACGTGGCGTCAAAAATCTGCTTCTTGTACCAGGACGCAGCATCCAGGATATCCGCCTTCAACGCCGCACTCGCTGCTTCTGCATCGCCCTTTGCCAACGCAGCGAGTACATTGAAGTGATGCATCGCGCCGCGGTCGTGCAAGGCTTCCGGTGAGGCCTGCATCCGATTCATGACCGCTGCAATGTATGGTCCGCTTCGCAACCATAACCTTTCGATGATCGAAATCACAAGGTCCGATTGCGCTGCGCGATAAATTGCGAAATGCATTCTCTCGTTCGCCATCACCGCTGCAGGCACATCGGCCGAGTCGACCGCGCGGCTGTAGATTTCGTTTGCAGTCTTGATGGCAGAGAACTGAGCACGGGTCATGCGCTCGGCTGCCCTGAATGCAGCGTGAGATTCAATTGCGATCCGTGCGTCGATGAGTTCGTCGAGTCCCGCGATCGATACCACCGGAACCCGAAGCGACCGATTGGGCAGCATCTCGAGCGCGCCCTCCGTGACAAGTCGGCTGACGGCTTCTCGAACCGGCATTGTGCTGATGCCCAACGAAGCGGCGAGTCCCCTGATCGTCAATGTTGTCGCCGGCGCAAAGCGCCCTGAGCGCAGCGTATTGCCAAGTTCAGCGTAGACGCGCTCACGTAACGCAACCACGGTCAGGCGCGGCACCGCCGGAGCGCCGGCCTCAGCAGCGTCAGCATTGTCCGCGGTATCCGCGAGTCTGGTCTTCAATGAGTTCTCTCCCTCGAGCAAACGGTCGGTGTGTCGATGTGCAGACTATCGACGCGACGTGTTGTGATCACGCAATTCATATCGTGGCCGCGAGTTTGCGTAAAGACGGGCATTCGCCCCGCCACGGCAGGCCAGCGAGCAACCGGGCCATCACATTGGCAGAACCGGAGCAAAATCAAGAAAAAACGCGATTTCTCGCGAGTTGACATACGCACTTGCAACCGATGACCGGCAACCAACGTCCTCATCGATCGGCAATCCTCACAGCGAAGGTGACTTCCCGCATAGTATACTCTGTGATCACAGATCGCACATATTGCATTCTGATGGCTTCCCCCTACGTCCGGGCGCCGGATTCCAGTCCTCCGGCAGTGGTTGCATCGAGGCCAGCGCCGGCCGGCCGCAGGGGCGCACGTGTGTATCCAGTGGCTTCACCATGCAAGGTCAAAGTTGCCCGGAAACACGCACGGGCAAGACATTGCGTTATTTCATTCGCAGCAAACTGTACGAGGAATCGATTGGACCGACTGTTCACCATGCGGGTATTCCTGCAAGTCGTCGATAGCGGGAGTTTTGCGAGCGCGGCCCGGACTATGGAGCTCTCCAGGCCGACGGTGACACGTGCGGTGGCGCAACTGGAGGCGCATCTGAGAGCGCGCCTTCTCCAACGCAGTACCCGCAAAGTCACGCCAACCGAGGCAGGCACCGAGTATGCCGAACGCTGTAGAGAGATACTCGCGGCGACTGTCGAGGCTGATACCCGAGCGGGCCTCGAACGAAACACACCTTCCGGCACGTTGCGTGTTGCGATGCCATCTGCGCTCGCGCTTGCCCTTCTTGCGCCACTTGTTGCGACCTATTGCAAGCAGTATCCCGATGTGTCGATCGATATCACCCTCGTAGACCGACCAATCGATCTCGTCGAGGAAGGCATCGATGTTGCAGTCGTTGTCGACAACATGTTGAACAGCGATGACGTCATCACTCGCGAGGCAAGCGGCAGTCGGTTTGTTGCTTGCTGTACGCCGGCCTACCTGCAAGGTGCGCACCCGAAGAACTTTGCCGAATTGCGTGAGCAGCGGATCCTGTGTCTGAAGCGCTTTGCCAGGAGACTCTCATCGGCCGGATGCATGAATCTTCATGTCACGACGAACACGGCCATGCTGAGATTGCTCGCGCGTGAAGGACTGGGAATCGCGATCCTGCCCGAGTTCCTGATCAGCGGCGATCTCGTCGACGGCAGCCTGCTCAAGGTGCTTGAAGACGAGAAACTCGAGCCGATTGGCATACAGGTGGTCTATCCAACCCGGAAATATGTCCCGGCCAAAGTGATGCACTTCGTCGACATGAGCCTTGCTCGGCTCGCCACGCTCAATCCGGACGGTCGGCAGCGAGCGTCGTGAGACTGTCTACCCGGTTGCCACTGCTTCCGACATGGAAAATACCGATGCCGCCAGGCGCATGCGTGCGGACGCGAATTCGGTCGACATGAGAATCAGGGCCGTGATGCTCGCAACGCGCGGCAGCCAAAGTCAGCGGGAGAAGGTCATCGTGTCGAGTGGAAAAGTTGACCGAGGCTGCGCGATGTCGACCCGGCTGCGGCGCGAAGGCTTCAACGCCTTCGCGTACCGCGCCCGCCAACAGTCGAAGACTTATCGTGGCGGCCTCAGCTGCATGATTTCCCGCGCCTCGGCAGGCGTAGCGACCGACATGCCGAGATGATCAATGATGGTGCGTGCTCGCTCGACCAGTTGGCCGTTGGTCGCGAACACGCCGCGGCTCAGGTACAGGTTGTCTTCAAGGCCGACGCGCACGTTGCCGCCGAGCAATGCGGACTGGGCAACCATCGGCATTTCGTCGCGCGCGATACCGAACGCCGCCCACTGCGCGTGCTCCGGCATCAGGTTGCGCTGATAGAGCATCGTTTCGGTCGTGGCCGGTGCACCCCAGAGGACGCCCAGCACCATCTGGAACAGTGGCACGCCGTCGATCAAACCATCGGCGATCAGCGATTTGCCGAACAGGATGTCGCCGGCGCTGAAGACCTCCAGCTCGGGCTTGATGCCAAGTTCCTGAAAGCGCCTCGCCATGGCGCGCAACGTGCGGGTCGTATTCAGGTAGACGAACTCCAGCTTGCCTTCGACCTGGTTGCCGGTCGTGATGTCGAGCGACGCGATTTCCGGCAAGCACTCCTCGAGGTGACGCACCCGCTCTGCAACCGGGATGACGTCGCTTTCGGGCAGCGCGCGTGCCTCGTCTTCCGGGTCCGGCAGGAAGAAGGCACCGAGACCGCAGGTCAGGTTCAATACGATATCCGTGCCCGACTGACGCACGCGGTCGACGACTTCCTTGAAGAGCCGCGGGTCGCGACTGCCGCCGCCCGTTTCGGGATCGCGCACGTGGATGTGCGCCACCGAAGCGCCCGCCTTCGCTGCTTCGATACACGCATCGGCGATTTGCGCCGGGGTGATCGGCATCGCGGGATGCTTCGGGTTGAAAGGCGCATTGCCGGTGACCGCACAGGTCAAGATGACTTTTCTGGACATATCAGATTTCCCATTCAACATTGCCGCTGACGGCGATCAGTTCGCCCGTGACCTTCGACGCTGCACGGGAAGCGAGGAACAGGACCATCTGGGCCAGATCGTCAGGCTGCACCTTGGAGCGCAGCGAGATGAATTTCAGGTAGTCGGCCTCGACCTCATCGGCGGTACGTCCGCTTTCCGAGGCGATCTGGGCGACGATGCGCTGCATGCGCGCGTTGTCGATCATGCCCGGGAGGATTGCATTGCAGCGGACGTTGAACGGCCCGAGCTCCCGGGCGGCATTCAGCGTCAGCGATTCGACCGCCGCCTTGGACACGACATAAGCGGTCCGCATCGGCAGGCGCGTACGGGTCGAGCCGGTGGAAAAATTGACGATGGCGCCGTGACGGTTGCGCTTCATCGCGGGCACGACATGTTTCATGAACTGGAACATGCCGCCGAGGTTGATATCGAACGTCTCGCGCCAGGCGTCGTCGCTGATGTCCTCGAGCGCGGCGCGGGGCCCGGCGACGCCCACGTTGTTGACCAGCACCGACGCGTCGCCGAAGGCGCGCCGGGCATCTTCGACGACCTGCGCGACCTGCGCCGGATCGCCGACATCGGCCACGGTCCCGGTCATGCCGGGATTTGCCGCAAGTGTGGCCAGGACGGCGTCGGCACGCACGTCGCAGATATGCACCCGGTCACCGCGTGCGACGAACTGCTCCGCGATCACGCGGCCAACGCTGTCCGCGCCGCCGGTGACGATCACTGTTTCCTGCATGGACATCCTCTCGATCCAGGGCGCTCGCCACGTTTCCTCAGGCGGGCGCCGTTGTTCATTCACGTCGCGATCCGCTGCACGCGCATGGCTCATGGCAGCGACCCTCGCGTCATCGATATTCAGAGACCGGCGGAGATGCCTTCGTCCATCAGCAGGCAGCTACCGTGCATCGCTCGCGCGGAATCGGAGGCAAGAAAAGCGATGGCGCCAGCGATGTCCGTTGGCTCGGAGAAGGTCCGCGTGCTCGGCGTGCGGGCCGCCATGAAGTCGCGCAGGCCTTGCATCCCGGGATCATTGCGAATGTCATCGTTCATGCTGGTCGCGGTATTGCCGGGTGCGACGCAGTTCACGTTGATGTTTTCGCGCCCGAGTTCGCAGGCAAGCGCGCGGGTCATCATCACAATGCCGGCTTTGGTCGCGCAGTAGATCGCGTAGGTACCAAAACCCGTAAGCCCCGCAACCGATGCGATATTGACGATCCGGCCGCCGCCATTCGCCTTCAGGCGAGGTACCACGGCGTTGATCGTGTTCCACGTGCCACGCAGATTGATGTCGATCATCTGGTTGACGTCCTGCAGCGCGGCGCTGCCGGCCGGCGTCGGCTTGAACACGCCTGCGGCGTTGACCAGCACGTCGATCCTGCCGAATGTGTCGACGACGCTGTCCACCAGGCTTTGTACCGCCCCGGCATCGCGTACGTCGCAGGCAAAGCCGCTTGCATTTCCCCCTTCCGCACGAATCGCGGCTGCAACCTTCTCCGCCTTCGTCACATTCGAGCTCGACACGACCGCCACGCGATAGCCGTCGCGCGAAAGACGATGCACCACCGCTTCGCCGATTCCGCCGGATCCACCCGTCACTACCACCACCTTGCCTTCAACACTCATCACTTGCCTCCTCCCGGTTCAGGCGATGACATCGACCGCCGGACGCATTCGGGCGCAGCGGTCACTTGCCGAAAGGCTATGCGTTTTGTGATCACAGATCAACATAATTTTTTCTCAAACACAGAGCCGTCACACATTTACCGGTGTTTTATGGGGGATTACCCCAACAAATCGCGTAGGACATCGATTTCCACTTGTGATCACAAAAAACAAAAATTATGCTTTGGCGCAATGACGGTCGATCGGCGCCCAAGACGATCGACGAATCCGCAATTTGTCTATCAGGAGAGGCTCATGCGTTTTGCAGTCGACACCGGTGGTACGTTTACCGACCTTATCGTCGAGGATGACGACGGTAGTCTTCACATGTTCAAGTCGCCGACGACACCGGCGGACCCGATCAGCGGCGTGCTCGACGCCTTGCAGGTGGCCGCCGACGGGCTCGGGCTCGATCGCATGACGATGTTGCGCCGTGGCGAGATGTTCATCTACGGCACCACCCATGCGATCAACGCGATCATCACCGGCAACACGGCGCGTACAGCGTTGATCGTGCCGGCCGGGCACCGGGACATCCTGACGTTGCGCGAGGGCGGACGACTCGAGCCGTTCAACTTCACGGTCCCTTACCCCGAGCCGGTCGTGCCGCGTGCACTGACGTGGGAAGTGCCGGGCCGGATGCGGGCCGATGGCAGCGCGCTGCACCCGCTCGACGAGAAGGCGCTCGAGAAAATCTGCGCCGAGATGCGGGATGCCGGCGTCGAAGCCGTGGCAGTCTGTCTCTTGTGGTCGGTCGTCAACCCGGCGCATGAACTGAGAGTCGGCGACTTGCTCGCGAAGCACCTGCCGGGCGTGCCATACACGCTGTCACATCAGCTCAATCCGATTCCCCGCGAGTTCCGTCGCGCGTCGTCTGCCTGTATTGATGCGTCGCTCAAGCCGATGATGCGTGCCTATATGCACACGCTGGTCGACCGTCTGGGCAAGGCCGGCTTTCCGGGGCGAGTCGTCGTCGTCACGTCGCAGGGCGGCGTGATCGACGCCGCCCACGTCGCCGAAGCGCCCATTCACCTGATCAACTCCGGGCCGTCGATGGCGCCGGTATCGGGCCGCTATTTCGCCCAGGCTGATGAGCAGAGCGACACGGCCATTATCGCGGACACCGGGGGCACGACCTACGACGTGAGCCTCGTGCGACGCGGGCGAATTCCATCCTCACGCGAGACCTGGATTGGCGCGCCCTACCGCGGCATCATGACGGGCTTTCCCTCCGTCGACGTCAAGAGTGTCGGCGCAGGCGGCGGTTCGATTGCCTGGGTCGACGATGGCGGCATGCTGCACGTTGGACCGAAAAGCGCGGGTGCCGTGCCTGGCCCCGTGTGCTATGGGCGCGGAGGCACGCAGCCGACCGTGACGGACGCGTCGCTCGCGTTGGGCTACATCGATCCTGACTTTTTCCTGGGCGGCTCGATGAAGCTCGATGCCCAGGCATCGCGCGACGCCATCGAGCAATTCGTGGCGACGCCGCTGGGCCTGTCGATCGAAGAAGCGGCGGCCGCGATCATCACGATCGCAACCGAGAACATGGTGCAGGCGATCTTCGATATCACCATCAACCAGGGTATCGACCCGCGCGACGCCGTGTTGATCGGCGGCGGCGGAGCCGCGGGTTTGAACTCCGTGCTGATTGCCCGGCGCCTCGATTCTCCGCGTCTCGTCATCCCGCAGGTGGGGGCAACGATGAGCGCCGCCGGCGCGATGATGTCCGAATTGACATCGCAGTTCTACGCAACGCACTTTGCCCGTAGCGGCGCATTCGACTATGACGGCGTGCGCGAGGTGTTGGCGGGTCTCCACGCCAGGTGCGTCGAATTTATCGAGGGTCCCGGCGAGGGCTCGTTCGAACAGACGATCACCTTGCTCGCCCAGGCACGTTATCCGGAGCAGGTGTGGGAACTCGAAGTGCCGCTGCGCGGCTTCACGATCGAAACCGCGGAAGATGTCGACGCGCTCATCGAAGGGTTCCACCAGGCTCACGAAGAAGTCTTCGCCATTCGCGACAGCGGTTCCCAGATCGAAGTCGTTGGCTGGAGCGCAAACGTCTCGTGCCGGATTCGCAAGCAGGAAGGTGCCACGCTCGCCAACTCGAGCGCGAAGGCTATCTCGATTCCTCGGCGCAAGGCCTACTTCGCCGGCAAGGGTTTCCTCGACAGCGCCGTGGTCCGGTTCGAGGCAATGCAGCCTGGCGAGCCTGTATCAGGACCCGCCATCGTCGAATCGTCGTTTACGACGGTGGTCATCAATCCGGGATCGATTGCGGAGCGCCGCCAGAGCGGCAGCCTGTCGATCATCCCCGGGCGCGATTAATCGAGGAGAACACACATGAACCAAGCGAACCAACGACCGACTACCGATGGCGTCCAGCTCGCGCTGCTGACCAATCGCCTGGAGGGCGTCGCCCGCAAGATGGCCAACACCCTTCTACGCAGCGGCCGCTCGGGCGTGTTGAACATCGCGCGCGACTTCTCGTGCTGCATCGTGACCGCCGACTGCCAGTTGCTGGCGGCAGCGGAAAGCCTGCCCATCCACGTGCTGTGCGGCCCGGACATGATGGCCGCCTCGATGAAGTCATTCCATCCGGAACTGCGCCGCGGCGATGCATATCTGCACAATTCGCCGTACCACGGCTGCTCGCACGCTGCGGACCACACGATTCTCGTGCCCGTGATGGACGACGACGGCGTGCATCGCTTCACGGTTGTCGCGAAGGCCCACCAGGCGGACTGCGGCAATTCCGAGCCGACCACGTACATGGGGTCCGCGCGCGACGTATATCACGAAGGCGCACTGATTTTCCCGGCCGTGAAGGTGCAAGAGAATTACAGGAACATCGACGACATCGTGCGCATGTGCAAGATGCGGATTCGCGTGCCTGAACAATGGTGGGGCGACTATCTGGCGATGATGGGCGCGGCCCGCATCGGCGAGCGCGAACTGATGAATCTCGCTCGGGAAATCGGCTGGGACGCGCTGGACGACTACGCGCGCGACTACCTCGACTATTCCGAGCAACGTATGATCGGCGCGATCAGCAAGCTCGCCTCGGGACGGGCGACCCGCTCCAGCACGCACGACGCACTGTTCCCCGGCATGCCTTCGGAAGGCGTTACGATCCAGGCCGCCGTGGTGGTGGACGCCGAGAAGGGTCGCATACAGGTCGACTTGCGCGACAACCCGGACTGCCTGCCCTGCGGGCTGAATCTGAGCGAAGCGACCGCACGCACGGCGGCAATGGTCGGCATATTCAACAGTGTCGAGCACACCGTTCCGAAGAACGCCGGGTCGTTCCGGCGCATCGACATCCTGTTGCGCGAAAACTGCGTCGTGGGCATCCCGCTGCATCCGACGTCATGCTCGGTGGCGACCACCAACATGGCCGACCGTGTCGCCAATTCGGTGCAGACGGCAATGGCTGAAATGGACGACGGCGCGGGTCTCGCGGAATGTGGCGCCGTGATTCCACCAGCCATCGGCGTCATCTCGGGTATCGACCCGGCGACGGGCCACCGCTTCATCAACCAGCTCTTCCTCGGCTTCACCGGCGGCGCCGCCGGACCGCGCGCGGATGCGTGGCAGACCATCGGGCACGTCGGGAATGCGGGCCTGTGCTTTCAGGACAGCGTCGAACTCGATGAAATGCGCCACCCGCTTCTCGTCCGGACCCGCAGCTTCGTGCAGGATAGCGAGGGCTCGGGCCGCTACAACGGCGCTCGCAGCATGTACGTCGAATTCGGCCCGGTCGGTTGCGACATGGAAGTCGGCTACGTCAGCGATGGCACGATCAATGGCCCCAGGGGCGTGCGAGGTGGCCTGTCGGGCGCGCGCTCCAAGCAGTTCAAGCGGCTTGACTCCGGCGAGCTCGTCGAGCTTCCCGGTGGCGCCATGCTTCACTTGGCGGATGGAGAGACGGTCCTTTCGTATTCGTGTGGCGGCGGCGGTTACGGGCGCCCCGAATCCCGCGATCCTGAGCGAGTTCGCCACGACGTGGCGGAGGGCTACCTGTCGCGCGAACGAGCCCGAGCCATCTTTCAGGTGGTCCTCACGCCCGCCGGCAAGGTGGATGCCGGAGCAACGGCCGCATTGCGCGCCGCCGCGCCCGAATCGATCGCCGCTTCCACCGGGGCATGACAATGATGCTGACTTATCAGGGCGTCGCACCGACAGTCGGCGCGGCATGCTTCGTGGCGCCGAATGCGATCCTCGTCGGCGCCGTCCGGGTCGAAGAGAAAGCGTCGGTCTGGTTCGGGGCGGTCCTGCGCGGCGACGTCGCGGCGATTCGCATCGGCGCGGCCAGCAATGTGCAGGACGGAGTCATCATCCACGCCGATCCGGGGTTTCCCGTCGATATTGGTCGGGGCGTGACCATTGGCCATGCGGCGAAGCTGCATGGCTGCACGGTGGAAGACGGCGCGCTCATCGGGATCGGGGCGACCGTGCTTGATGGCGCCGTGATCGGCAAACAGGCGCTGATCGGCGCGAACGCGCTCATTGCGCCGGGAAAGGTCATTCCTGAGCGGGCGCTCGTCATGGGGTCACCCGGCAAGATCGTCAGAATGCTGACGGAGGATGAAGTCAAGCAGCTGGCATGGGCCGCGGAGGAATATGTACGCACCTCGGCGGATTACTTGTCGGCGCCGGCCGTGCCGCTTGCCTGATACCTGATGACGGCCGGCGCCATTCAGCGCCGGCTTGCTCCACCTCCCGCCGCGGTTCGCAAGTCCGACGGCGGGATCTACTTGCGTTTGCGCGACTTGGCCAGTACGGGCTCAAGCGCGCCCTCGACGAAGAGTTGGCGCTTGTACCACTCCGCGGCATCGCGGATATCGGCCTGCACTGCGGAATTGGCGGCATCCGGGTCCCGCTTTGCCAGGGCCGCCAGGATGTTGAAGTGGTGCATCACACCACGGTCATGCAACGAGTCCGCGGCGACGCTCATCCCTTTCATGACCGCCGCCAGGTAGGGGCCACTCTGGAGCCACAACGTTTCAATGATCGACAGCAGGAGTTCCGACCGGGCGGCACGATAGATGGCGAAATGAAGCTGCTCGTTCGCTGCCACGGCGGCGACCATGTCGCCCGCGTCCAGCGCGTGACCGTACGCTTCGTTGGCCGCCTTGATCCGCGAGAACTCCGCAGGGGACATCCGTTGCGCGGCAAGCGCGGCCGCATGGCCCTCCACGTTGGCGCGTATGTCGATCAGTTCATCGAGCTTGTCTGACGAGATGATCGGCACGCGCAGGGTGCGGTTCGGCAACATTTCCAGCGCGCGCTCCGTCACGAGCCTGCTGACGGCTTCGCGAACCGGCATGGTGCTGGTACCCAGCATTTCTGCAAGGCCACGGATGGTCACCATCGTTGCCGGAGCGAAGCGCCCCGCACGCAGTGCATTGGCCAACTCGTCGTAGACGCGCTCGCGCAGCGCGACGTTGCTCAGTTTTGATACTGCAGGCTGGTCGTCTTCATTCGACGCAGGCGGCTTCTCCTTGTCGGTAATCAGACTGTCCATATGTGCTCCATTAGTGATCTTCAATCACGCATGACTGCCGTCAAAAGACAATCAGGCGGCTCGCGCGACGCCTGATCTTACCTGATTTTGTGATCACATGGAGTTGAGCGGCCGTTTGCGGCGCAGGAGCAGGGCCGCCTCCGCGGCAGCGTCGCAAGCCGGTCGATCCGTGGCGACGCAACTTGCCCGGCGGCGCGCTGCCCCTTGCGCCGCCATGCGCGGATTCATTTACGCAAGCAGCTGGCGGCCGGTCGACTCCAACATTGATCGATACAGCCGACGCACCGGACGGCTGTTCTCGTAATTGCGCTCCTTGATCGCGCCAAAGCCACGAATCGATGCCGGCACCTGCAGCAACGCGATGGCCGTCTCGAGTGTCCGGGGCGCGAGGCTTTGAAGCACCAGGCTGACGTCTTCCTCGAATTCGCCGATCATCTTGCGTTCGATCACCCGGTCAATCTGGCGGCCAAACGGGTCAAGCGGTGTGCCCCGCAGCACCTTGCCGTACTTGAGCACGCGCAGAATCGGATCGAGCCACGCGGCGCGCAAAGCGATCTTGGTTCTGCGTCCGGTGTGGGGCGAGCGTCGCGTGAGCAGCGGCGGCGCCATGTAATAGGTCTTCTTGCTGCCACCTTCGAACGCGGCGGACAGATAGGAACGGAAGATGCCATCGGTATGAAGCCGCGCCACTTCATACTCGTCCTTATAGGCGAGGACCTTGAAGTAGCTGCGGGCGACAGCTTCCGTCAATGCTCCAGCGGCGCCCGCCACGCGGCGCTCCGCTTGCTGCACGCTGTCGACAAGCGCCTGGTATCGACGACCATAGGCGGCGTTCTGGTAACGCTCGAGGTCGCGCACGCGATCGGCCACGAAGCGGTCCCAGATGAACGCCTCCGATTCGCTCGCCAGCGTGCTGGATACCTGCTCGATCACACTGGCATCGTGCGCCATCAAGCGTCCCCAAAAGAACGCGCGCGCATTCATCTCGACGGCGGTGCCGTTCAATTCGATGGCCCGTCGGATTGCGCCTTCCGAGAGCGGAATCAGTCCCAGTTGGTACGCATAGCCCACCATCATCATGTTCGATGCAATTGCGTCGCCAAAAAGTGTCTCGGCCGCGCCGGAGCCATCCCAGAAAAATGACGGAGCACCGCTGGTCGCGCTGTCGATCGCGACCTGATGAATTGCCTTGCTGACCGGCAGGTCGCCATCACGGACGAAGTCCGAAGTCGGCGTAATGCGTTCGTTCACGACCGCCCGCGTCACGCCGGAAGCCACGCGTGAGAGCGCGCCGGCGGACGCCGCGACGACCGCGTCGCAGCCAAGCAGAACATCCGCGGCATGCGCGCCAATCCGGGATGTGAGGATCCCGGTCCGGCTGCTCGCGATCTGTACGTGACTGATCACCGCCCCGTTCTTCTGTGCAAGACCGGTGAAGTCCAGTGTGGACGCCCCCTTGCCTTCCAGATGCGCGGCCATGGCGAGAATGGCGCCGATCGTGACGACCCCCGTTCCGCCGATACCCGTGACGACAATGCTGGCGTGGCTCCGCATGGCCTCCGGCACAGGCGCTGGCGCAGGAAGTCTCTGGCGCCATTCGGCTTCGATCGCGCCGATGCGCTTTTCGTCCGGACGTTTGGGTTGCAGTCCTTCAACCGTGACGAAGCTCGGGCAGAATCCCTTGAGGCACGACGTGTCCTTGTTGCAGGTCGACTGATTGATCGCGCGCTTGCGGCCGAGCTCCGTTTCGAGCGGTTCGATCGCAATGCAATTCGATTGCGTGGAGCAATCGCCGCAGCCTTCGCATACAGCGGGGTTGATCACGACGCGCTGCGGCGGATCGATCAGCGTTCCACGCTTGCGGCGACGACGCTTTTCGGCAGCGCAGGTTTGGTCATAGACGATGACGGAAACGCCCGTGGCTGCGCGCAGGGTTCGCTGGAGCGCGTCGAGCGCGTCCCGATGCTGCACCTCCACGTTCGCCGGCAACCGCGATTGGCCTTCATATTTTTCCGGTTCGTCCGTCACCACGACCACCTTGGCCACCCCCTCGGCGACCACCTGATCTACCACGCGCCGGACGGTCAGGCTGCCTTCGGCCGGCTGCCCTCCCGTCATCGCCACCGCGTCGTTGAACAGAATCTTGTAGGTAACGTTCGACTTCGCCGCAACCGACTGGCGAATCGCAAGGCTCCCCGAATGCTGGTATGTCCCGTCACCAAGATTGACGAACATGTGCGGGATGTCCATGAACGTCGACATCCCGACCCACTGGACACCCTCCCCGCCCATCTGGCAAAAGGTCGCGGTGTCGCCTGCATCACCCAGCGCCATGATGTGACACCCGATGCCAGCCGCGGCGTACGAGCCGTCCGGCAATCGAGTCGACGAATTGTGGGGACACCCGGCGCAGAAAAACGGCTTGCGGGTGAGCGGTTCCGCATCCTTGCTGATCGCAAGCGGAATGACGCGCGCGCCGCCGCTTCGAACAGTCGCGGTAGCCGGGGCTGCCGCTGTCAGCTCGACGTGGGTGTGCACAAAGAATCGCCGCAGCGCAGCCGCGATCTGCTCAGGTGCGAATTCCATCGCTGCGGGCAACAGTGGACCCGCTTCCCCGAGGTCCTTGCCGAACACCGCAGGACGTTCATCAGCGCGCACATTGAACAGCGCGTCCTTGATCTGCCGCTCGACAAACGAGCGCTTCTCCTCGATCACGATCAGTGCCTGCATGCCGCGTGCAAATGCGCGCAAGCCGTCTGCCTCGAGCGGCCAGATCATGCCTATCTTGTAGATGCCGATGCCAAGGCGTGCCAGCTCCGTCGGCGAGAGCCCGAGGAGGTTCAAGGCGGTCAGCACATCGCCGTGCGCCTTGCCGACGGTGACAATGCCCACGCGCGCACCTTGCGGGCGTACCAGTGCGCGATCGAGCGGATTCGCCCGGAAAAATCCGAGCGCGGCGGGCAAACGCTCATCGAGCACGCGTCGCTCGAGTTCGCTACGTTCGGCTGGCCAACGAAGATTCGGGTCGTAGTTGAACCCTCGGCCAGCCGGAACCTCGATGTCCGAGGGCAACCTGAAACGAGACGCCGTGTGTGCTCGATGTCCGTGCACGGTCATCGAGCGGCCGCTTTCGACCGTTTCGGTAATCGCCTTGAACGCAACCCAAAGGCCCGAAAAACGCGACATGGCGTAGCCTGTCAAACCGAACTCGACGTATTCCTCGACGGACGCCGGAAAGAGAATCGGCATCATCGCACCTTCGAAGACATGGTCCGTCTGGTGCGGGAACATCGACGATTGCGCGGCGTGGTCGTCGCCGGCGACCGCCAGCACACCGCCATGCCGCGACGTGCCGAGGATGTTGGCGTTGCGAAAGACGTCCCCGGTGCGGTCAACGCCCGGGCCTTTGCCGTACCACATCGAGAAGACGCCTTCGACGCGCTTGCCCGGGAACGCGTCGACCTGTTGGGCCCCCCACAGCATGGTCGCGCCCAGGTCTTCATTGAGGCCCGGTTCGAAGCGGATGGCGTGTTCCGCGAGCAGTTTCTTCTGACGCCACAGTTCCTGATCGAATCCACCCAGTGGTGAACCGCGATAGCCCGACACCAGCCCGCCGGTGTTGATCCCCGCTGCGCGATCGCTACGCGCCTGTTCAAGCAGGATTCGCACAAGCGCCTGGGTCCCGGTCAGGAAAACGGCACCGTTTTCCCTCCGGTAACGATCCTCAAGACGGTACTCCATGTCGAGTTGGCGCTCGACCTCGACTGCTCGCATGTTCATTGCCTGTCTCCGCTGCTGTGATAGGTGGAATGCGAGTCATTTTAGGTAGCCGATAGCGGTGATTTGTGTCAAACTCGACCATCGAATTGCTGAAATTTAGCAATATCAGCCGGATATACCCGCCTTATAGGGAAAGTTGGCCAATGAAATTCGATCGCAACGATGTCAGCATCCTGCACGCCCTGCAACGCGATGCCCATACGAAAGCAACCGATCTTGCGGAATCGCTCGGTCTGTCGCTTTCTCCGTATTACCGTCGCGTCCGGCTCCTTGAAGAGGCCGGCGTCATCACGCAATATGTGACGCTCCTCGATCAGGAAAAGGCCGGATTTCCGGTCAATGCATACGTTTCGGTCGCGATTGAAAAGAAGAGTGAAGTCCGGCTCGCAGCGTTTGAGCGCGCGATCGCGAACTTTGAGGAGGTGATGGAGTGTTACCTGATGACGGGCGCCTTCGACTACATGCTTCGTGTCGTCGCTGGCGACATTGCAGGTATCGAGCGCTTCGTGATGACCAAGCTCACGAAGATTGACGGCGTGCGCGACATCCACACGTCTGTCGCGCTTCGCCGTGTCGAATACAAGACAGCACTACCTGTTCGCATCCGCGACGAGTGATGGGCCTGAATGGCCCATACTTCGAGCGCCGTGGTCGGACACCGGAAAAGCGTGATTGCTATCGGGTTGAAAAGACCGCAATGCCATTCGAAGAAAACGACCCCGTGCCACTCCCTGCAAATGGCACGTAGATCTGGTGCGACGCGCCATCAATCGCGATGGAATGCGCGCCTTTTCGCATCGGCAGTTGTGCGATCACTGAACGTGACGAAGCATCGACTACGCCAAGCGTCGGCGTGGCGGACGCGGCAGGCCCAGCCACTCCACTCTTTTGCTCGCGAAACGCAGCGATAATGTATCGGTTCGTCACCATTCGGCTATGCGCTGAGTAGCGCCAGTGCATGACCGTGCAAAGTCTTGTTTGCAGATGCGATGACGCGCCCATCCGAGTGACGCCTGAGCGGGCGCCCGTCCCAATCAGTGATGACCCCTCCCGCCGCTTCGACAACGGGGACCAATGGAAGGTAGTCATAGGGCTGCAGACCAGATTCAATAACCAGATCCACTCGACCTATGGCCAAGAGTGCGTAGTTGTGACAGTCTCCGCCGTAGCGACGCAACGCGACTTGCTTGGCAACACGCTCGAACGCCTTGCGGGCCCGCCGATCAAAGATGTCAGGCGACGTGGTGCACAGCCTGGCTTTGGCAAGATTGTCACAGCTGCTGCTCGAAACCTTGCGTCCATTCAGAACGGTTCCTGCAGACGAGCCGATCCAGCGCGCTTTCAGGATGGGCATTTCGATCGCCCCGACCCACGGCTCACCATTGCGCAACACCCCGATGAGCGTACCGAAAAGTGGGCTGCCGATGGCAAAGCTCCCCGTGCCGTCCACCGGATCGATAATCCACGTGAAGCGGTCCGTGGATGGCGGCGCGCCGGCTGCCGACTGCTCGCCGTACTCCTCGCCGATGATGTCGTGCTTGGGAAAACGGCGCGATATCGCGGCGGTGAGCGCCATTTCAATATCCCGATCTGCCTGTGTCACAGGTGTCCTGTCCGCTTTCTGCTCGATCGACGGCGGCTCGCCGAAATACCTGCCGGCAATGGCCCGCGCCTCGTCGGCGAGCGAGTCGATCGCCTGCAGAACAATATCCATGTCCATCGCGTATATCTGGTCCGGATGTAAAGGGAGAAAGAAGACGCCCTCACGAGGCGCCTTCGAAATACGACGTCTTAAAACAACGTCCGGATGCCCGCGGTAATCGCGATCTGATTGTGTCCGATCGTGGCCGGGCTCGACAGTAGGATCGTGTCGCTGCCAGCGCCGAGCATGCCCTGCACCTTGTTCATCGAGTAAGCGATGTCCGTGTACAGGGTCGTGCGCTTCGATAACGAATATTGCGCACCCACCTTGAACAGTTGCGCGCCCGCCGCGCTGTTCTGCAGATCTTGCAGATACATCCAGTCGGCCGTCGCGCGCAAAAACGGAGATGCCTGCCAGGCCGCGCCAAGATAGTAGTAGTTCTGGTTCGCGCCGGTTGTCGGATTCCGGAACTTGGCAAAATCGAAGCCCGTCTTGACGGGACCGATTACGTAAGACACACCGACCGAGAGCGCGCGCAGCCACGGGTTGCTCGTCGCGCCGGTCGGATCTCTTGCATCGAAGTATGCGGACGTCAAGCCGAGTGTGCCGTTGGTCCAGTTGAGGTTAGCAGACCAGGTCTGCTTGTTTGCGAAGCTACCGGCGGTACCGCCGAACGAATAAAGAACGCCGCCGCTCAGGCCATACGTATTGTCAGGCAGCATGTATTTCACGGAGTTGTTGACCCACGTGTACAGCAGCCCACCGTTCACGGGGCTGTTCGCCCCGGATGCGATGCCGGCCAGGCCGAGCTTCGGGTTCACGTTCGACGAGTTCTGGAACACTGCGTTGGCGAGCGAGCCGAAGTTCATGAAACCCGTCGCGTCCCCTGCGGAAATGCCGTCGAAGAAAGGCGACCAGTTGCGGCCCATCAAGACCTTGCCCCAAGGTGCTACCACGCCGATAACGGCCCCGCGGTCGAACAGCGCGTTCGTGTCGTTGGGGAACGGCACCGCAAAATTCCCGTTGCCGGTCGTCGGACTAAAACCGCTCTCGATCTTGAAGGTGGCTTTGTAGCCACCACCAATGTCCTCGAATCCAAGCAGGCCCCAGCGACTCGTCAATTCGTTGCCGGACGCGAGCAGGACGGCGCTGGCCGCTTTGCCGTTACTGACTCCGGCCGCCGTCCTGTATTGCAGGCCAACGTCCATGACGCCATAGAGCGTCACGCTCGATTGCGCGTAAGCGACGCCAACCGGTGCGCATGTCAGGCCGACGAGTCCCGCCGAAATCGCTGCGGCTCGCGCAATCTTCCGGGTATGCCTTCCCTTCCGGCCATCTACAGTTCTTGCTGCCATTTCCGCATTCTCCAAACGTGGTTGATCGGGTTGGGCGGCACCTGGAAAACGCCGCCCGAATCGTTTTGTTCACTTCGTTTGATTCTTCTGATCCGTGTTCGCAGAGAGGTGCACGCCGAGATGGACGTCCATCAAGCGCGCGTGATTGGTCAACTCCGCCGCAGTACCGGCGAAGACGACCTTGCCGCTCGAGAGAAGCGCGGCATCATCTGCGACGGAGAGTGCGAGACGGCTGTTCTGCTCGACGAGCAAGATCGACAGGCCGTCGTCCCGGAGCTTCCCGATGATTCGCGCCACCTCGCCGATCATCTGCGGCGACAGCCCCTCCGAGGGTTCGTCCAACAGCAGCACGCGAGGGCATGCCATCAGGGCCCGTCCTATCGCCAGCATTTGCTGTTCACCTCCGGACATCGTCCCGGCCCGCTGTCCGAGACGCTCGCCCAGCCGCGGGAAGAGCGCGATGACGTCGTCGATTCGCCATTGCCTGCCGGCACACGGCGCCACGGCCGGCTGAACGATCGCGAGGTTCTCCCTGACCGTGAGCAGCGAAAAAATCCGCCTTCCTTGCGGCACGATGGCGATGCCCCTGCGAATGACTTCTTCAACAGGCAACGCCGCGACCGATTCGCCGAATACCCGCACGGCGCCGCTGTACGACCGGAGCATTCCGGCGATGGCGTTGATACAGGTCGTCTTGCCCGCGCCGTTGCGCCCCAGCAGCGCGAGTACGCTGCCGAGCCGCACCGCGAGGGACACGTCCTGAAGAATTTCGCTGCGGTCGTAGCCGGCCGTGACGCCCGATAGCTCGAGCGCGAGCGTGTCGTTAGTGGCCAAGGTAGATCTCCTGCGTCCGTGGATCGTCCAGCACGGCCTGCTTTTCGCCGTCCACGACAACCCGCCCGCCTTGCAACACGGTCACCGTGCCGGCATAGGCCAGCGCGACATCCATATCGTGTTCGATCATCACGATCGTGAGCTCACGCGGCAGCGCATGCAGCAATTCGCCCACTCGTTTGCGCTCCGGGCCCGACAAGCCTGCGAGCGGCTCATCGAGCAGCAGGATGCGCGGTGACTGAGCCAGTGCAAGCGCGATTTCGAGTCGTCGCATCTCGCCATAAGAGCAATTGGCGACGACAGCGTGCGCCTTGGTGTCCAGCTCGACCTGGGCGAGCACGTGATGGGCCCGACTCGCAAGCGACGCGTCATCGAACGACCGCCACGGATTCCAGCGTCGACGCGTGCCCGCGGTCAGCGCGAGCTGGACGTTGCGGAGCAAGGTCGCCTCACGGAACAGCGTGATGATTTGATAGGTACGCGCCAGGCCCAGGCGTGCCCTGCTCGTCGTCGGCTCGGCGGTCACATCCTCGCCAAAGAGCTTGATAGTGCCCGCGGTGGCGCGCAGGTCGCCGGCAATCAGATTGAACAGTGTCGTCTTGCCCGCGCCATTCGGGCCCAGCAGCAAACGACGCTCGCCGCTGGCGATGGACAGGTCCACGCCGTCGACGACCTTCAAGCCGCCGAACTGGATGCCCAGACCGCATGCGCTGATCACGGGCTGTTGCGCGTGCTTGCCGGAAACGCCGCCGGACGTGGGCGTCGACAGCGCCGACGAAAGACCGGCTTCGCTCATCGCAACCTCCTCGTGACACGACACATGCCGGGCACCACGCCCTCGGGGAGCAACACGACGACCGCCACGAACAGCACGCCGAGCAGCACCGGCCAGTGATCGAAGTAGCTGCTGACGACGACACGAAACAACACCACGATCACCGCGCCCGCAAGGGGCCCGAGAAGCGTGGCAGGACCGCCGACGATCACCATGAGCAGGGTTTCCGCCGTCTCGCCGAGGGCGAGCGCGTGAGGGCTGATGAACTGCTGGTGAAAGACGTACAAGACCCCGGCGAGCGACGCAACGAGACCCGCGATTGCAAACGCGCACATGCGGATCGTCCAGATGTCGAACCCAAGCGCGGACATGCGCTTGGGCTGCGAGCGCACCGCGGCCAGACTGATGCCCAGCGACGAGTGCATGAAGCGATGCAGCGCAACGACCAGCACCAGGAACAGCACGCTCACGCACTCGTACCACACGACAGGTTCAGCAGCAGACCCGACCGGCAAGGACGGCCGCGGAATACCACTGATACCGTTTTCTCCTCCGGTGACTCCGCTCCAGTGCAGCGCGAGCCCCCACATGACCTGCGCCAGCGCGAGCGTGATCATTCCGATGTTCAGGCCGGTCGCGCGCAAGGCCAGCGCACCGATCGCGACGGACAGCAACAGCCCCGCGGCCACTGCACCCAGCGCAGCCAGCCACGGCGAAAGCCCGCCCATGACACATCCCAAAGCGGCCATATAACTGACGGTGCCGGCAAGTGCGGTCTGCGCAAACGACAGGAGACCGCCGAGCCCGAGCAACAGGTTCAGACTGCTGGCAATGAGGCCTGCAATCATCATCTGCACGAGCAGGTCGAGATAGAACGGCGAACGGATGGCGACAGGCACGAGCAGCAACAGCGCACCAGCCAGTGAAGCGAATGTCCTGGATTTCACGATACGGCCCTCCCGAACAGCCCTTCCGGACGCACCGCGAGAACGAGGATCATCGGCACGAACAGAAGGACATAGGAGAGCTCGGGCAACCAGGCCTGCCCAAAGCTGTACACGAGGCCAGTCACGACGCTGCCCAGAAGCGCGCCGCCGATGCTTCCGGTTCCGCCGAGCACGACGACGATCAGCACCAGCGGCAGCACTTCCATGTCCAACCCCGGATACACGGACAGGATGGGTGCCCCCACCACGCCCGCGAATCCAACCAGCGCGGCCCCGACGAAAAAGCTCGTCGCGAACAGCCGGTTGACGCGGATGCCCGATGCCCGCGCCATCGTCCTGTCCTCGACTGCTGCGCGAACCCGGGCGCCGAGCACTGTGCGGGTCAGCGACACATCGAGCCCGATTGCGATGACGATTGCGAGCGCGATCACCGCGAGCCGGTAGAGCGGGAACGCCCAGTTGCCCAGGCGGATCGTGCCTGACAGCCACTGGGGCGCAGCCACCTCGAGAGGCATGCCGCCCCAGAGCACCCGGCAACCGTCCGAAATGACGAACGCGATACCGAGTGTGGCGAGCACCTGGGCCAGTTCGTTGCCGGCGATCTTCGCGAGCACCGTTCGCTCGATGAGGGCCCCGATCGCCCCCACGCCCAGTCCGGCCATGATCGCTGCCGCGGCGAAAGGCAGGCGACACGACAGCAACGTCACCGAGATGTAGGAGCCCAACATGAAGAAGCCGCCATGCGCCATGTTGGGAATGCGCATCAACCCGAAGATGAGCGTGAAGCCGGACGCCATCAAAAACAGTAGCGCGGCGAAGGTCAGCCCATTCAGCGCTTGCGTTGCGAGGAGTGACATGATGAATTCCTTGATCGCCCGTTACTCGACGTTCCGCGACGGCGGAAAATCTCGTGAGTAAACCGGGTTCGCCAGAAACGCTTTCGGTTCGTAGGTCCAGAACTGGCTCACGTCCGGATAGCGCTGAAGCACTGCGTTCACGAGCCTCCCGTCCACGCGCTTGATCTGGCGGATATAGACGGTGACGATCGGGTTGCCGTAACTGTCCAGCTTCAACGGGCCGCGCGGGGACGCGTCGAGCTTCACCGCATGGAGTGCGGTGGCGAGCGCCTTGCCACTGACGGGTTGATCGCCCATGGACTTGAGCGCCTGCTCGAGAATCAGCCCGGCGCTGTATCCTCCCGTCGCGTAAAAGCCCGGGGTGCTTCCGTAGGCCTTGCGGAAGCCGTTCACATAACGCGTGTTGTCCGCTGTCTCGATTGCCGCGCTATACCAGCCGGCGGACACGATACCGATCGCTTCATCGCCCATTTTGTCGAGCAACGACTCGTCGACCGTATTCATCCCCGCGATCAGCGGAATCTTCTGCTTGAGCCCGAAATCGGCGTACTGCTTGAGGAATCGCGTGGCATTTGCGCCCGAGAAGTTGATGAATACCGCATCGACGTCCGGCTTGATCTGCGCAATGACTGTTGCGAAATCGCTGGAATTGAACGGCGGCCACAGCTTCTGGACCACCTTGCCGCCAGCTTCTTCGTAGCTGCGCTGGAAACCGGCCACGGTCTCTTGCGAGAACGAGAGATCCTCCGCCACCACGGCAACCCGCTTGTATTTGAGGGTCTTCGCGACGTAGACGCCGAATGGCTGGGTCGCCTGTGCCGATGAACTGGAACTGCGCACCATCCAGGGGTCGGCCTTGCGCTGGGTCAGGTCCTCTGCCGCGGCCGAACTCAAGATGAGCGGCACGCCTGCGCGGGCGACGTCGTCACGGATCGCGACGGCCTCGAATGTCGCCAGCGGCCCAACCACCACGTCCACGTGGTCGCGCTCCGTAAGCTGGAGAAACTTTGCCTTCGCCGTGACCGGAGACGCAGCCGTGTCGACCACGACAAGCTCCACTGCACGCCCGGCCAGTTTGCCGCCGCGCTCCCTGAGCAAATACTCGAAACCGTCCTGCATCTGCGTGCCGATGCCTGCCGCCACGCCTGTCTTGACGGTCATGAGACCAACCTTGATTGGGGCGGGATCCGCGGCCTGCGCGGCCGAGCCAAGCGTTGCCGCCAGCCCCGCGACGCATAGCGCCATAAGCTTTCGAGACAGCATTGAAGACCTCCGGATGACCCTTCGACGGGTCGTTGTTGAAAGTTTCGAACACTGTCATTTTTGTGATCACAGATCGCAACTGGCGTTTACACCTAAGATCCAGCGAACCCGGCAATCCGCGGTAATTCGGCGCTTTTTTGCCAGTATGGCCAAGCGCAGCGCTCTTATTTTCTCCTTGTGTGATCTCAGATCACGAATGTATGCTGGTCCGTGTAGTTTCAAAAAACGGAGAAAGGGAATCATGGATACGATGCGCAAGGGCCAACGCTGGGTGTTGGATGCGTTTCTTTCGGTAGGCGGATTGGACGTGCTGCACCCGGACGCGGGTGCGCTTTTCGAGCAGATCGGCTACGACTCGACGGACATCAAGCGTGTCTTCGCGCCAGTCAAGGCCGGCTCGATGTTGCCGGCATGCTGGAGTGCGGCGGCCAGGGAAATCGAGCAGCGCGCCAGGCACTGGGAGCAGCGCGGCTTCGCGTCGACAGCGAAGCGCATGTATGAACGCGCGACGCTCCTTTACGCGCGCACGCATTATTCGGTGCTTGCCGATGACCCGCGACGCACGCGTTACCTGAACAAGGTCGTGCAGTCTTTCGAGAAGGTCATCGAACTGGCTGCCCACCCCATCGAACGGATTGCGCTGCCATTCGAAGGCAAGCATCTTCACGGCATTCTCGAGACGCCGGCCGGCGCCGCAAGCGTGCCCTGCGTGATCATGCTGCCGGGCATGGACATGTTCAAGGAAGACTGGCACAAGGTGATCGAGCAGCGCATCCTGCCGCGTGGCTGGGCCGGCTTCTCACTCGATGGCCCCGGCCAAGGCGAAAGCCTGACCAAGGGCTTGAAGATGACGCTCGACAATTACGACCGCGCCATCAGCACGGTCATCGACTGGCTGTCCAGCCACCCTGCCATCGACCCCTCACGCATCGTCATCATGGGATCGAGCATGGGTTCGTGGTGGGCGACGCGCGCGGCCGCGGTCGAGCCGCGCATCGCGGCGATTGCGGCGAACATGTCGAACCTCGGAGACAAGTACGTCCTGCTGAACCAGGCGCAACCGAGCTTCATGGCGGGTCTGATGTTCATGACCGGCATCACCGACCCTTCGGTAATCCAGGACCTGTCCAGGAAGATGCTGCTGGACGACCTGGCGCCGAAGGTCAAGGTGCCTTATTTGATCGTCACCGGCGAGAACGACGAACTGACGACGATCGATGCAACCATCGACGTCTATGACCGGCTGCAAGGTCCCAAGGAGCTGTGGATTTACCAGCACGAGTTTCACCCGATCGGACCGCAATCGGACGAGTGGATCAACGCGTCGCTCGACTGGCTCGGCGCAGCCCTTGCCGGCCGATTCCAGCATGGCCACGAGGTGCGAACGTTCATTACCAAAGGTGGCGAATACGTCGACGGAACGGGCCAGCCGACGTGGTGGAATCCATGAACAGCAAAACCACGGCAGCAATCGACGACCGCGACGGAAAAATATGGCTGGACGGCAAGCTGGTCGAGTGGCGGGACGCCCGGATTCATGTGCTGACCCACACGCTGCATTACGGCATGGGGGTGTTCGAGGGCGTGCGCGCATACGACGGTCCAGACGGCGCGGCGATATTCCGGCTCACGGAACACACGCAGCGCTTGCTGAACTCCGCGAAGATCTTTCAGATGAATGTGCCCTTCGATGCCGAAACGCTTGCGGCCGCGCAGCGGGAGGTGGTCCGCGCGAATGACCTCCAATCGTGCTATCTGCGCCCGCTCATCTGGATCGGCTCGGAAAAGCTCGGCATCGCGGCGAAGGCCAACACCATCCATGTCGCCATCGCCGCGTGGCCTTGGGGCGCGTATCTGGGCGCGGACGGTCTCGAAAAAGGCATTCGCGTCAAGACTTCGTCGTTCACGCGCCATCACGTCAATGTTTCGATGGTTCGTGCGAAAGCCTCGGGGTGGTACGTGAACTCGATCCTGGCGAATCAGGAAGCGTTGACAGACGGTTACGACGAGGCGCTCTTGCTCGACGTGGACGGGTACGTGTCAGAAGGCTCGGGCGAGAACTTCTTCATCGTCAATGGCGGGACGCTCTTCACGCCTGACCTTGCCTCGTGCCTCGACGGCATTACGCGCAACACCATCATTACTTTGGCACGCGACCTCGGGATACCGGTCATCGAGAAACGCATCACGCGCGACGAAGTGTACACGGCCGATGAAGCTTTCTTCACCGGAACGGCGGCGGAGGTCACGCCGATTCGCGAGCTGGACAATCGGACCATCGGTACCGGCGGTCGCGGAGCGATAACGGCGATACTCCAGGCGGCGTATTTCGACATCGTTACCGGAAGGGATTCACGGTACGCCCGCTGGCTGACAAGGGTCTGACTGCGCTTCATGATACGCCCGACGGGCTATCCCGCCGTCGGGCGTATGCCGTTCTTCGACGCACCCGCTCAACTACCGGCCGTCCGACAAGCCGCTCTTGATGCCACGCGGAAATCGTCAATGCACGCGCGGCGAACATGCGCGCGCTGCGCGGCAGATCGGTGGCAGGACGGGTAATACCCGACGTCAGAAACACGCTGCGACATCTCGAGGATCGAGGGCGATGCTGTGCGGTTGAACGGTTAAAGCAGACAAGCGCGCAGCGGTACGCCGGGAGAGATCCGCCTCCATTACGACGACAGATCATTCACCGGCTGTGCCCCTGAAGGCTCACCTGACCTGAAGTTTCGGCTTACCATGGTTGGCACGGGTGCAGGCTCCGGTCACCGTGACGGCGTCCGCACGGCCGCTCGTCGGCTCCACTGCGCGCACCGCGCAGCGTGACGATCGAGCGGGAAGCAAGGAGCCTCCGCGATGAGGACACGAAGTGTGAGCCGGGGACGGCGCGATTTTCTTCGCAGGTCGGGTGTAGTGCCGTCCGCGTTGCTGCTGTTGGCCCTCGGCAATGTCAACCATGGCCGGGCCGGCACGGTTTCCGCTACGCCCGCGTGCACCGACGATCACGAACCGACGCCGCGGCAGACGGCAGGCCCGTTCTTCCTGCCACAATCGCCGCAACGGGCAACGCTGCTCGAACCCGGGATCAATGGAACGAAGATCGTGCTGACCGGGCGGGTGCTGTCGACACGATGCACGGCGGTGTCCGGGGCTTTGCTCGATTTCTGGCACGCCAATGACGCAGGGGAGTATGACGTCGAGGGGTTCCGGCTGCGCGGCCACCAATTCGCCGACCGCGAGGGACGCTACCGCCTCGAGACCATCGTGCCGGGTCTATACCCGGGGCGCACGCGACATTTCCACGTGACGGTGCGGCCACCGAACGGACCGATCCTCACCACTCAACTGTACTTCCCCGGGGAGCCGCGTAACGCTCACGATTTCCTGTTCGATCGCCGGCTGCTGATGACGATCGACGATCACGGCGAGCAAAAGGCGGCCCGGTTCGATTTCGTGCTCGCGCTCACGTAGCGCAATTCTTCCTGACGGCGGCGGCGCTGCCGTGGTGGCTGCCCGGAGCCGCGTCGAGCGAACGCGCTACGGCCCCGACTTGCTAACGTCGGTCATGTGGGCCGGATCGCCGACATGCACACCAGGCTGTGTGGCGGCGCAGCCGCGACTCACCGCAATCTCCAACAGTCCTATTGTGGGGTCCCCTTGATTTCGCCGCGTTTTCCAGGGGTAGACTGATCTAGGTGCGACAAGGCTTAGCGCTCCGCCCCCAAAACAATAATCAATCAAATCAGCCACTTCCTGACTGGTCTATCCATCGTTCCTCAGCACCTTTTCGCCGATTCCCATCCGGCGGCGGCATACGCTGATCGCCGTCCAGGAGCCTGCATGGACGCGATAAGAAAACTTATCGTGGGTAGATGATCAGATATCGTCATAAATGTGGTCTTATAACGATAGACTTGTGTGGAATAATTTGACCACCTTGACCGAATTCCCGCACCATGCCCCGTCCTGTCGCCGTGACCGCCGAACAGATCCGCTCCGCCGTGCTCGCGATGCTCGCCGAGGCCGGCGATGCCGCGCCGGCCACCGGCGCGCGCTTTCGCCAGATCGTGTCGGTCCGCAAGCTCCGCGCGCGACTGGGCGTCGGGGACCCCGCGACGCTCGCGCGCGCCCTGAACACGATTGAGGCGGAGGTCGTGCGCGCGGGGCTCGCCGAAATCGCGATTCCTGACATTCCGCCCGACGTTGCCGACTTGATGCGCACGCTCTGGCAGGCCGCCGTCGCCGTGCAGATTGACGACGTGGCGCGCCTCAAGCAGTCGGCCGATGACAGCGTCGCCGCCGCCGAGGCGGCCCGCACCGATGCCGAGCTGCGCGTCGAACTGCTGCGTCAGGAGGTCCAGGACCTGCGCACCGCACTCACGGCCCGCGACGCGGAGCTAGCCGACCTGCGTGCACAACACGGGGTGCTGCAGGACCGTTGCGCGTCCCTCGACGCGCAGGCTCACGAGTGTCAGGCTGCCCTTAGCGCGTTGGCAGCCGAACAGGTCGACCGCGACCGCGCGCACACCGCGGCGCTCGAGGCGGCGCAGCACCGCTATGAGGCGCTGTCGAAGCAGCTGCTGCAGGAAACTGCACATCAGCGCGAGGCCCTGAAGAAAGAACACGCGCAGGCGGCGTCGCAACTGAAATTTGCCGAGCGCCGGATCGCCGCGCTGGAGGGCGAGCGCGACCGCCTCGACAGCGAGCTGGCGCACGAACGCGAGGCGCGTCAGCATGCCGTCGGCGAAGCCCTCGCCCTGAAGGCGGTCAACGCGCAGCAGCACGCCCAGCTCAGCGACCTGTTGCGTGATATCGCGCCCAAGCCGACACGGACCGCGACACATGCGGGCCTCGCGACGGCGAAGCGCGCGACAGGTGGCGCGACCACGAAACGCAAGGGAAAATGCCCCGGACGGCCACCTGCCTCCGTTTGCTGATCAGCCATGCCGATGAACTTTGCCGACTGGATTGACACCGGCGCGACGCCGCCGCAGCGCCTGCCTGACGGCATCGATCCCGCCATCGCCTACGTGACCGACATACTTGGTCACGTCGTTTACGTGCGCTGGACGTTGGAAGTCGTCAAGCGGCACTATCCGTCGCTCGCCGACGCGAAGGCAGCCAAACCGACCGTGATGCGTCTGCTACTTGACCAGAGGGCGGCCGTTGAATACTGGGACCGCGGTCGCGCGCGGGTCGTGCCGATCGACGACGCGCCCGAGCCTGAAATGGTGTTGGTACGTGTGCTGCGTGCGCACACGCGACGCTTCAAGCGCGGTCAGGCGCCTCTGCCTGCTGTGACGAGTGGTGAGGGGCTACAGGAGCCGATGCCGGTGGTCGCCGGGATACCAACCGCGTTTCGGCAATGGTTCGCCCGCGCGGGCCGCTTCGCCAATCTCGCGAGCGCGACCAATACACTCGGCGTCGGTAACGACGCCCAAGCGGTGGCGCTGTTTCTGCGCGATCGGGGCAGCCGGTCGCCGCATACCATGCGCGCTTATCTGACCGAGATCCGCCGCCTCGCAGTGTGGTGCATCGCCCATGAACGGGGACCGCTGTCGGATCTGACACGCCACGATCTACTCGAGTACAAGCGGATGTTGCGTCGTCCTTCGCGTGTGGCAACTGAAGATTCTCGGCTCAAAGGCATGCTCTCCGTGGCGGCGCAGGCCCGCGCGCTCGCGGTGATCGCGAGCCTGTTCCGGTACTGGACCGAAACCGGTTATCTGACGGCGAACCCGGCTGCCGGCCTGGTGCGCGGACAGCCACGGCACGCCGGTTTCGCGCCGACCCGCATGCTGACGCCCGCGCAACTGGCCGCCTGCGACGTGCAAGTCGATCGCGTCGACAGCGATGTTGAGCCGCTGGTGGCCGCACGGCGCCGAGCGATCTGGAGCCTGTACCGCTACGCCGGCGTGCGGCTCGTCGAGCTGGTGTGGTCCGACGAACGGCGCCTGCCCGCGCTCGACGTCGACGCGAAGGGAAACTGGACGTTGCACGTGTGCGGCAAAGGAGAGAAACACCGTGCGATTCCGTTGCCGGTGGCCTGCGTGTCGGTCCTGCAGGTCTATCGGCGATTGCGTGGCCTCCCCACTCAGCCTGAACCAGGCGAGCACGTCGCGTTGGTTCATGGCCTCAAGGGCGGGTCGCTGCAAGGCTCGGGGCTGTACGACGAGGTCAAGGCGATTTTCCAGTCGGCGGCCGCGCTGCTCGCCCGGAGCGATCCGGCGAGTGCCGCCACGCTGCGGCGAGCATCACCGCACTGGCTGCGCCATGCCTATGCGCGCACGTTGGTGGTCGACCGGCAGGTGCCGCTGCCCGCCGCGCAGGCGCTGCTCGGCCACGCCTCGATTCAGACCACAGCCGGCTATGCGAAGACCGACCTGTCACAGTTGCGCGGATTCGTCGATCGCGCATTCGGTGTCGATTAGGGGTGCCGTCAAGATTCGGACGTTTAGTATTCCAACGGCGAAGCCGTCAGATTTGGGCCTGAGACGTCGATGCGGAGGCATCACTAATGGGGAAAACGACGGTAGCCGGCCAGGACTGGTCGTTCACACTCTTGAACGAGTGACCCAAATGCGTCGGGCTACGGCCGATCTCGTGTCCTGCGTGTCAGCTCACGAGAAATTCCAGGCCCGCTTTTTTGAAGAATTCGCTCCGGACAAATATTCGGTTAGATTCCCAAAGCGTATACTCGACAAGACTTTCGGGCACATTTCAGTAAAGAACTTCTTCGCATGAACTCCCGCGCACCCACGGTTGATGTCGGCCGTCCGCTTGAACGCGGGATTGCGCATAGTCATTTCAGCGTGCATGGCGAACCGCCACGACTTCGCCTGCCGGCCTGGCGCGATCGGGTCGGTCATATTGTTGACGTGCTGCCGTCGCGGGCTGACCTGGAGAGGCCGTTTCAGGCTTCAATTGACCGCTTTCAGGTTGGCGATCTGGTGTTGACGGATTGCCGGTCCGACATGATGGTTCTCGATCGCTCACTGGCCCGGATCTCGACAGACCGGATACGCGACTTCGTCTTTCATGTGTTTTTGGAGGGTGGCGTCGACAACGTCGCCATACGCCCCTCTCATCGCAGTCCCCCGCCCGCTCCGGCACGCATCCTCGCACTGGATATGAATCAGCCCTTTCGCATGCGACGCCTCGCATGCAGGGTAATCACGTTTTTCGTGCCGGGCGCGTTGGTTCAGGAAGTCTTTCCCGATCCGGAGGCCATCCACGGCCGGGTGCTCGATGGGACGATGCCACTCGAACGGCTGATCGTCGAACACGTCACGGCGCTCAGCCAGACGATTACCCGCATGGAAGCCCCTGAGGCGGACGACGCAATTTGGGCGGCGGGCAGGCTCCTGGTTGCCGCGTTCGGTCGGCAGGCACGCCTGAGCGGCGACGCGCGCGCGGCAGCTCGGGCGGCCATGTGCGGTCAGATTCGGCGCTATATTCGGGCGCACCTGACCGAGGACGACCTCTCCCCCGAAAGCGTGCAGGCTGCGTTTCAATTTCCCCGCCCGACTCTTTATCGCCTGTTTCAGCACGAGGGCGGCGTAGGCGCGTATATCCGCCATCTGAGGCTGCGCCATGCGGCTGACGAGCTGATCCGTTATCCGCACGTCGCGGTAGCGGAGATTGCTTACGGATTCGGCTTTAAAAGCGCTTCTGATTTCACGCGCGCGTTCCGGCGGGCGTACCACATGGCGCCACAGGATTTTCGGGCGCTGGTGAGCAGCAAGATGCTTCGGACGCCGTGAGCGAGGCGTCAACGCGTGCGCGGAGAGCTCAGGCTTCAGCGCGCCGTTCCTTGAAAAGCATCAGCGCGCAGAAGCTGACTCCACATGCGGGCGCGACATACCAGGCCGCAGACAGGGGATCACCGGTCCATTTGATCAAACCGGTCACGATGAATTGAGCAGTGCCGCCGAACAACGCAACGTTCAACGCATGCGAAACGGCCATGCCGCTCGCGCGCACCTGCGGGGGCAGCGCTTCGAGCACAAGCAGGGTGACCGCGACGGCGCTGAACGCCACCGTGATGCTGAAGACTGCGACGCCGCACAGGATCGGCAGTACGCTCGTCGCGCGTGCGATCATCAGAAAGACCGGATAAACCAGCAGCGCCGAGCATCCCGAGGCCACAAGGGCCAATGGCTTGCGGCGCGGCAGACTGTCTATGAGACGGCCGGCCAGCGGCGGAATGGCCACTAGCAGCAGCGCGGACAACGCGGAAGCCTGGAATCCGGTGACGGCGGGCATGTGCATCACGCGAGTCGCATAGCTCGGCATGAAGTAGACGATCGCGTAGACCGGTATGGTTTGTCCCATCGTCATCAGCATCGCCAGCACGATCGTCGTCCGATGTTGGCGGAGCAGTTCGGTCAGGGGAGGGCCCGCGTGTTCGGCGGCGTTGGCGAGAAACGGATCATCGCGAAGCCGGCGGCGAACGTAGAGCCCGACCGGCGCGATCAAGAGACCGATCAGGAACGGGATTCGCCAGCCCCACAAGGCAAGCGCCGCCGGCGACACCGTGCTGGTGATCAGCACGCCCAGGGTCGCCCCCAGCAAGGCGGCCGCGCCCTGACTCGCGAGCTGCCAGCTGACCAGATAGCCCCGGCGCGACTCGGGCCCTGCCTCGAGGACGAAGGCAGCGGCAACGCCGATGTCGCCGCCGACGGCAAAGCCCTGCAACGATCGACCGGCGATGACAACGAGCGGCGCAATCACGCCTATGCTGGCAAACGACGGGCACAGAGCGAGCGCGGCGGTCCCCAGCGCCATCATCCAGCTCGTCCTCGCCATCGCTGCACGGCGTCCCACGCGGTCCGCGTAAGTGCCGATGACCATTGCGCCAACAGGCCGCATGAAAAACCCGATGCCAAATGTACCGACGGCCCACAGCAGCGACGTCATCGGATCGTTCGCCGGGAAGAACCGGTCTCCGATCACCACCGCGAAAAATCCGAAAACGGTGAAATCGAACATTTCGAGGCCAGTCACAAGTGATGCCGCGACGACGGATTTCGAAAGTTCACGGGGAGGTTCCTGATTGCCGGATAGCTGGTCGCACGGCGGGATGATAGGCGTGAACATTCGTTTGTAAGGTGATCAGTATTGGCGCATGAGTTTCACGTTGAAAACGCATTCTCGCTACTTGATGCGTTGCACGATACCACGTGCGCTCCTTCGCTGATCGACCGCGCACAGAGGGTTTGCGCTCCCGGAGGCCATTACGGAAACATGGAATAGCCCCGCCTCATCAGTCGAGGGGATCTCGGGAAACGTGCGGGAGATTCGCCAGGCTGCCCGTCGGAGAATCATTGGTGATTGACTGGTGCCGGCCTGGGAAAGGACCGTCTTGAATGTTGTCCGATCGGCGGCTTGGGGTGATCAGCGACGCTCGCCCCGAGCGCTTGGCGTACGAAAAAATCCCTATCTTGACGGCACCCCTTCTTCTTCGATGTCCCGCGCCGTGTAGGAATCCGCCGACGAAACGGGTGCGATTCCTACCGCGACTTCGGGACACGCTGATTGAACCGGGGGCGCGCGGCAGCGATACTGAAATCACGGATACCGGCAGCCCGGCACACCGATCGCAAAACAACCAGGAGAGACGTCATGTCACACGCCGACTATCGTTCCGATTCGGGGATGCAGGCCGCCACGTCCGACACCGCCGCGCTCGATACGATCGCACTCGTCGCACTCGCCCGGGACGCCGGCATGCTGGTGACACTCGACGGGCAGATCGGGCGCGAGCGGTACGAAAGCGTGACGGGATCGATCGCCACCCTGGCCCGCTTCGCCCAGGCGCTGCAATTGTCGGGGTTCAAGGGCGCGTGAAGCGGCGTGCGGCCCTGTCGGGACACTGCGCCGGAATCCGGAGCGCCGGCATCGCCGCGGCATTCGACGCCACGGTCACGTTCGTACCACCATTCGTACGTCTGTCGATACCGACCGCATCCCGATGAACTCGCGCCCGCCGGACCCGGCCCCGTTTTCCGCGTGGATTGCGCCCGGATGACGCCGCGATGAACGGGCCCCTTTCCGGACGGATCGTCCGCATGCTCCCGGGCGTCGCGCTGCTCGCGCATTACCGGCGTGCATGGCTGTCGCGCGACCTGTACGCGGGCATCGCGCTGTCCGCCGTGCTGGTGCCGGTCGGCATGAGCTACGCGCAGGCGGCCGGGTTGCCCGCCATCACGGGCCTCTATGCATCGATCGCCGCGTTGCTCGCCTATGCGCTGCTCGGCCCGAGCCGGATCCTCGTCCTCGGCCCCGATTCCGCGCTCGCGGCACTGATCGCTGGCGCCATCGTCCCGCTCGCCGGCCACGACCCGCAGCGCGCGATCGCACTGTCCGGCGCGCTGGCGCTGTCGGCGGGAACGATCTGCATCCTGCTCGGCGCGCTCGGCCTCGGCTTCGTCACCGATCTGCTGTCGCTCCCGATCCAGTACGGTTACCTGAACGGCATCGCGATCGCACTGGCGGTCGGGCGGCTGCCCGAGCTGTTCGGCATGCCGGTCCCGGCGGGCGACGTGTTTTCCAGCGTCCCGCGTATCGTGCATGCGTTCGCCGACGGCCGGTTTTCTCCCGGTGCCGGCGTGCTCGGCGTCGCCGCGCTCGCGGCCATTTTCCTGATGAAACGCGTGATCCCGCGCTGGCCCGGCATATTGATCGCCGTGCTGGCGGCCACGCTCATCGCCCGCCTGCCGCCCTGGCACGGGATCGCGACGGTCGGCACGTTGCCGGCCGGCATGCCCGCCCCGCATCTTCCGGTCGTCTCGCTCGCCGACGTGAGCGCGCTCGCGTCCGGCGCGATCGCCATTGCGCTGGTGTCGTTCGCCGACATCAGCATGCTGTCGCGCGCGCTGTCCGGCCGTGCAGGCGATGCGCCGGACCGCAACCAGGAACTGATCGCCTTGGGTGCCGCCAATCTGCTGGCCGGCGTGACGCGTGGCTGCGCGGTCAGCAGCAGCGCATCGCGCACGCCGGTCGCGATCGCCGCGGGCGCGCAGAGCCAGGTCACGAATGTCGTCGCGGCCGCGTGCATCGCGATCCTGCTCATTGCCGCGCCGGCGCTGCTGACCTTCGTCCCGCGCACGGCGCTGGCCGCGGTCGTGATCTACGCGGCGTTCGGCATCGCCGACGTCCGCAGCGTCGTGCGGCTGTACCGGATGCGCCGCGGCGAATGCCTGATTTCCGTGCTGTGCTTCGCCGGCGTGATCGGCATGGGCGTCGTGCCCGGCATCCTGCTCGCCAGCGCGCTGTCGCTGCTGTCGTTCGTCTGGCGGGCCTGGCATCCGTACGACGCAGTGCTGGGCCGACTGACGGGCGTGCGCGGCTATCACGACGTCACGCGGCATCCGGACGCGGCGCAAACGCCCGGGCTCGTGCTGTTCCGCTGGGATGCGCCGCTCTTCTATGCGAACGTCGAGATCTTCTGCGAGCATCTGGATGCCGCGATCGCGCAATCGGCGAGCCCGGTCACATGCATCGTAGTCGCGGCCGAGCCCGTCACCGACATCGACGTGAGCGCCGCGGACCGGCTCGTGGCGCTGCACGAGGAGCTCGGGGAGCGCGGCATCGCATTGAATTTCGCGGAGATGAAGGGGCCGGTGAAGGATCGCCTGCGCGCTTACGGCCTGTTCGACGTGTTCGGCGCCGCCAGTTTCTTTCCGACCGTGACCGATGCGGTTGCCAATCATGTCCGACAGCCGCGCCGGCATACGCGTGCCTGCAAGAGAAGGCGGGCCCCGCGCCGGCGTGTCTCGAGCAAGACAAGGTAGGCGATGGCGGCGCGAATCGATACGTCGGTCGCCGCGTCGCGCGACGGGACCGACGCCGCTGTCGACGCGCCCCGCCCGCGACACCCGCCGGTTCAGACCGTGAAGGTGTTCGACTTCTTCATCTCGATCCACGTCATCCCGGTGCGCAGCCCGTCGATCGCGGCCTCGCGCTCGGTTGCATGGGTCCTGCAGTGCGCGAACGTCCGCTCGCAGACGCCATCCGGCGACGCGAGCGTGACGTGGATCCGGCAACGAAAGCCGCCTGGTTCGGCCGCGACCGTCTCGATCGCGACCGACCAGTCCGCTTCGTGCAGTTCGCCTGACAGTGTCATCCGACGTTCCTTCCGGCGCCCTGCGGGCTGCGTATCCGCCGGCCGCCTGCCGGCTTCATTCGACGACCAGGTCGTCGACGACCGCGCGCACGCCGCGCGCCGACCACGCGGCACCGCGCACGGCCTTGCGCTCGGAAAACGAGCCGACCTTGCCCGACAACCGCACGGTGCCGTCGTGCACGTCGATCGCGATGTGCTTCGCTTCGCGCTCCGCGTGACGCATGATCGCGCGCTTGATGTTGCTGCCGATGTCGTCGGCGCCGACCGTCCCCTGTACCGCGATGTGGTCGGTCACGCCGGTCACGCTGCGCATCTGCGAGATCGACCGCACGGCCAGATGGCTCTGGTACGCCCAGTCGACCTTGCCGGACAGCGTGATCCAGCCGCGTTCGACCTGCACCTTGACCGCATCGTCGTGCAGACCGACCGTCCAGTGCAGGACCGAGCGCACCGCTTTCGCGATGTCCTCGTCGGTACGCACGTCGTCGTCCGGCAGATGCACGGTCATGTCGACGACGAGCGCCTTGACGCCGCCCACGCGGTTCGCCGCGCGCTCGATCGCCAGCTTCTCCGCATAGCTCGGCGGGTGCCCCGAAAGCGTCACGATCCGGTCGGTCACCTCGACACCGATGCGTGTCGAATCGATCGACGGGTCGGACTCCAGTTCATCCTGAACGTCCTGCTTCAACTGCTTGTCGGTTTTCATCGTCTGCTCTCCTGTGAGCCGCGGCGTGCCTGCATCGCCCGTCGCCCGATCAGCTGATCAGCTGATCGTGAGTTTCTTCTGGCCGACCGGCGCCTTCTTCGGCAACGTCAGCGACAGCACGCCATCCTGATACGTCGCCGTCGCGTTCGCGTCGTCGATATCGCCGGACAACGAGAACGTGCGGCTGATCGCACCGCTGTAGCGCTCGCGCCGGATCACGCGCTCGCCCTCCTTCTGCTCGCTGTTGCGCTCGATCTTCGCGTTGATCGATACGGTATTTCCCGTGACCTGGACGTCGATGTCGTCCTTGGCGACGCCGGGCAGTTCCGCGTTGACCGTATACGCCTTGTCGTTTTCGGTGACGTCGATCTTCATCGACGCAAGTTCGGGTTCGTCGGCCAGTGCCATGCCGCGCAGCGGCCTGAACAGCCCCTGGAACAGGTCGGAAACGGGTTCGATCGAAAACGGATCGTAACGCGTCATGTTGCTCATGGTTCGTACTCCTTCGACAGTTGACGTGCGGCCGTCGCCTTCGTCCCGACGGCATCGGCTGCAATGAAGATCGGATGGCGCGACGCCGCGGGCCGCGCAAGGGACGAGTGATCGTTCGAAAATCCAGCGTACTCGCCCGCCCAGGCACGCGCTTGATGCGCGTCAAGGGCTCAGGCCGCTTACGTGCAGAACCGGAAATAGCCGCTGTGAAGCAGGATCGGCCGCCCGCCGACTTCCTCGAGCAGGCAGCGCGCCGCGCGTTCGATGGCGGGACGATGGCGCGCAAACGCATCGACGAGATCCTGCTCGCGAGGCGACGCCGCGCGGAAGTGATCTTCCAGCGCGGCCGCGGTGATCGCGCAGTGCACGCGGCGGCCTTCGACGAGTGCCGTAAAGCTCAGCGCGGGGTCGATGCCGCAATACGTCGGATGTTCGGAAGGAAACGAGATCTGCATGATGATCACCTGCGCAGGTGGCATGGCCGCGACACTAGGCCGCCGCGACGGTGGCGTGCGCGGCATCGTCGCCGCGCACGAGCAGGACCGGGCAACTCGCGGTGCGCAGGAAGCGTTCGGCGACACTGCCGAGCACCAGCCGCCGGACACCGCGTCGACCGTGCGTACCGACCACGGCCAGATCGATCGAATGATCGGCGACGTATTGCTGCAGGCGCTCCGCGACGTCCTGACCGAAATCGGTCTCAATGATTTCCGTCTCGCCGTTGACTGACGCGCGCGAGATCGTCCGGTCGGCATCCCGCAGGATCGCCGCGCCATGCCGCCGGATCTCGTCGAGCAACGCTTCGGGCTCCATGCGGCCGCCGTAAACGAACAGGGTCGATTTGTCGACGACGAAAACGGCGAACAGCCGGGCACCGGATAGCCTGGCCATCCTGAGACCTTCGTCGAGCGCCAGTTTCGCGGAAGGACTGCCGTCCGTGGCGACCATGATATTCGTGTACATGCGAACCTCGCGGAATGAGCGGACGCGCGTCCGGCGTCCGGATTCATTTCCATCATCGGCACTCGGCGCAAGCCCGCGTTGACCGAGGTCAACGGTTTGGAACCGCATCGGGCGGGTTCTCGTACGACTGAAAACCGTTCCCGATCTCGAGGATTTTCCTGGCGCACGCATCGTATTGCCACCCGGGGCCGCCATTGCTGTCGTACATGCCCTTGCACATCGCCTTGAGCCGGATCACCGCGCCGCCGTCGCCCGATGCCGCGCGCGATGCCCAGAGATAGACGTCTCCCGCCAGATGCGGTTGCGCCGTTTCGATCCGGTCGGCGCTCGCTCGCGTGATGCGGGTTGACGAATGAGCTTCGACGTAGCGCCGCGTGCGACTCCACGCACGATCGCATTCCGACGGCGTCGCGCACTGCAGCGATGCAGCCTGACGCATCGCAAGCAGTCGCGTTTCCGTCGTCCTGAATGTCCCGGCCCGCTCTGCCCCCGCACATGCGCCCAATACAAGCAGCACACCGACCATCAACGCTCGTCGTTTCATCGTGAATGCCTCGTCGGGCCGTGAGTTCCGCCCGCAATCGAGCGACATGACCGCGCCCGGTGCCCATCCCGCCGTGGCGCGGCGCGCGTGCTGCATGCCGCGCGCTGTCGCGCCTTCCCGGGTGCTGGAACCGACTGTATTGCCGCTCCCGCGAGCGCGGTTGACCTGCGTCAAGCGCCCTCTTGCGTGGCAGGCTTGACGCGTGTCAAGCCGGCACGCGCGATGCTCGGCTGCAATGGAGTCCGTTGGCCGGTGGTGCGTGGCTTGCCCCACCGATCCGCAAAATCGAGCCGACGAGAACGTGCCGTTCTCGTGCGAATCCAACCCGCGGGGTGCGGCAACCAGGACGCGCGCCCCGCCACACCGATCCGTCCATCATGTCCCGAACGCGTCACGTACCGTTTGCGCTGGGCCGCGGAAATGCACGACGAAAGGCGATGCAGTTCGATCGCGCATTGAGCCGGCCCGTCACGTATCCGCACCCCGCGGGCCGCATCGAGCGGATCGAAACCCATCTGTCCGTCGTCTATCTGGCCGGGCGCTGCGCGTACAAGCGCATCAAGCCGGTGCGTTTCGCCTTCGTCGATCTCGTGCGCCCTGCGCGGCGGCGCCGCTGCGCGCTCGCGGAGTGCACGCTCAATCGACCGTTCGCCGGCCCGCTGTACCTGGGCGTCTGGCCGCTCGTCGCGCGCGGCCGGCGCTGCACGTTCGGTGCGCCGGTACCGACCGGCGGGCGCCGGCGGCGGCAGACGGCAACCGGCGAGTACATCGTGCGCATGCGCCGGTTCGACGCGGATGCGATGTTGTCGGTTCGCATCGCGTCGCGCGACGACGGCCTGGCCGATGCGGACGCCCTCGCCGATACGCTGGCCCGCCATCATCTGCACGCACCGCACCGTACGCCGCGCGGCCATCCCGGCAGCGCGGCGAGCGTCGCGACCCAGTGCCGGCCATTGCTCGACACGCTCGACGTCGCCGTGCCGGACGAAGCCGCGCTGCGCGCCTGGTACGAAGCCGAGTTGACCCGCATCGCACCGCTGCTCGCCGATCGGCATGCGAACGGTTTCGTGCGCGCGTGCCACGGCGATCTGCATCTCGACAACATCGTCCGCTGGCGCGACCGGATCCTGATGTTCGACTGCATCGAATTCAACGACGCGCTGCGCTGGATCGACGTGGCGAGCGATCTCGCGTTCGCGTTGATGGATTTCTCCGCCCACGGGCGCGAGGATTGCGCTCACCGCCTCCTGTCCGGATGGCTGGCACGCACGGGCGACCATGCGGCACTGGGCGTGCTGCCGTGCTACTTCGTCTATCGGGCGCTGGTGCGCGCGCTGACCGCGCGTCTGCGCAGTGACGAAGCGGCGCGGGCCCGCTATCTGCGCATTGCGTCGGCCATGGCCGATGCACGACGCGATGCGCAGCCGGCGTTGCTCCTGTGTCATGGGGTGTCCGGGTCGGGCAAATCGCTGGCCAGCCGCGCCCTGGCCGAGCGGCTGGGTGCCATCCGGCTGTCCAGCGATGTCGAACGCAAGCGTGATGCCGGTGTCCCCGGGAACACGCGCCTGCCGCCCGGCGCGTATTCGGACATGGCGATCGACCGGATCTACGAAAGGCTGCTTTCAGAGGCCGACGTGGTGCTCGCCAGCGGCTACACGGCGATCGTCGACGCGACGTTCCTGCGCGAACGCAACCGCGCGGCGTTCATCTCGCTCGCCGCACGGCGCGGCGTGCGCGTCGCGATACTCGATTTCGCCGCGAGTCAGGCGACGCTCGCCGCGCGGGTCGCGGCGCGGGCGGCACACGGACGCGATGCCTCCGATGCCGACACCGCCGTGCTGGCCCGACAGATCGAGCATGCGGACCCGCTGACCGAACCGGAGGCCGCGATCGCGATTCGTTTCGACACCGATTGCGATGCCGCGGCGTACGGCAGCCACGCGTTCTGGGCGCCACTGCTCGCCGCTTTGCGTCAGTAAGAAGCTGGCGGCGCGAGCCCCGCGTGCAAGCGGCCAGGCCACCCGCGCCGGGCCGCTTGCCCGCAACGTCACGCGCGGAATCGCTGCTCCTCGATCTGCTGCAGCTTGCCGACTTCCGCGACGCCGCCGAGCAGCCCCGCGAGATGCTCGACGATATCGTCGAGCGTGACGATGCCGACGAGGCGGCCTGCGTCGTCGACGACCGGCAGTCGCCGGATGCCCGAGCGGCGCATCTCCTCGAGCGCGACGCCGATTTCGTCCGTGTCCGACACGACGACCAGGCCCCGCGACATGATCTGGCCCGCCGTCACGTCGGCCGGGTCGTCGCCGCGGGCCATCACCTCGATCACCAGGTCACGATCGGTCACCAGGCCGATCGGAACGGCTTCGCCATCGCGGTACTCGATCACGACGATGTCGCCGACATGGGCGTGCCGCATGCGATCGGCCAGTTCTAACGCACTGCATTCGGCCGTGCACGATTCGACCGGCTGGGTACTGATTCTTCCGATGTGCATGTTGAGACTCCCGTTGCCCTTTGCGTGGACGATACGCACGTGCCCCCGCCCGGCGGCGACACATGCTTCCCGAATTCAGCGTAAGCGCGGCGCCCCGGGCAGGCTTGACGCACGTCAACGTGCCGCTCGCCGTCGGGGCCGGCGACGAACGCGCGCCTGGCGCCCGCTCCCGATTTCAACCGCCTGCTAGATGCTGAGATAACCCTGGAACAGCCACGGCGGGCCGGTGCGCTCGCCCGTCGCGCGACCGCTCGCGGCCGGCGCGCAGATCCCCGAGAAGCCGGGCGACCCGTCCTGCCAGAACGACGGCACGAAGGAAAATTCGCCGTTGACCGTGACGACGAAGCTGCGATTGAACTGCGACGGCGCGAAAATCGTCACCTCGCGGAAAAACGACGCGGCATCGTCGCGCGCCGTGCTGCGCGCGGCAAGCAGCCCCCTGGAGTCATAGCGCGCCGGCAGCGTGTAGATTTTCCCGCCGCGCTCGACCGCTTCCGCCGGCGTGAAGACGAGTTCCACACCCGGATACGGCAGGCGGTAAGCCTCGCGACAGATCGGGCCGTCGGGCCCGAGCGCGAGCGGCGGATGAGCCCACAGCGCAAGCGACAGCGGGCTCGTGCGCTGGGCGAAGTATTCGGCAAGCCAGTTCATGGTCAGTCCTCCCGTGAACGGTCATTGGCGTGGAGATGCGGAGCATGGCGACCGGATCGACGCGGCAGCGCCGTCGGTACATCCAGCGTCGCACGCCCCGCCGCGCGACACTTGATGCCGATCAAGCGCGCAACCGACATGCGACCCGAACGATCAGCGGCCGAAGGTACGGGTATGGTCGTCGTAGTCGAACAACCCCGCGTAACGCCCCCAGTCGGTCACGACCCGCAGCGCCTGCTCCGCGCTGCGCGGATCGAGATGGTCCTCGAGCTCGAGCTCGAAACGCGCGCGCGGCGCGCGATGCCCTTCGCGTTCGCCCAGCACTTCGTCGATATGCGCGGCGAGCGGCACGAACCGGACAATATGCTCGCGAAACAGACGCCGCCGCGCATCGTCGTCGCTGTGCGCGAACACGTGGCCCGCGGCGCTCAACCGGATGGTCCGGTCGTGCCATTCGGCAAACGCGAGCAGATGGAGCGCGGCCGCGGTCGAATACAGCGCGTCGACCCGGAGAGCCAGCGCCGATGCGATCGCACCGAGCTCCACATGACCTTCGTATGGCGCGGCCGCGAGCGTGTCGACGAACCCGGCGAGATGGTGGCTCGACACGTTGGGCAGCTTCATGGCCAGCGCGCTGCCAGCCGCCTCCCGGCCGGCGGTCGCGTCGGCGATGCGCGCGGTCAGCGTCGCATAGATCTTGCCGACGATCGCCTGAACGGCCGGATCGTGCCGGCTGCGCGGACGCGGCAGCGGCACGCTCAGCGTAGCCTCGATGTGCGCGGGACCAGCGCCGAGCACCAGGATGCGATCGCACATGAGCACGGCTTCCTCGATGTTGTGCGTCACCATCAGCACCGAACGCGTCGACAGCTGGCGCGCGTCCCACAGGTCGAGAAAATCGGTGCGCAGCGTTTCCGCGGTCAGCACGTCGAGCGCCGAGAACGGTTCGTCCATCAACAGCAGCACGGGGTCGCTGACGAGCGCGCGGGCGAAACCCACCCGCTGGCGCATGCCGCCCGACAGCTCGCGGGGAAATGCCGATTCGAACCCGTCGAGCCCGATCAGCTCGATCGCGGCGGACGCGCGTTCGCGCACGGCGCGCGGCGCGAGGCCCAGCGCGTCGAGGCCGAGCTCGACGTTTTCGATGACGGTCAGCCACGGGTACAGCGCGAAGGTCTGGAACACGACCGCGATGCCGTCGGTCGGGCCGGTGAGCGGTGCACCGCGATATGCCACCGCGCCGGACGAGGGCTTGACGAGCCCGCCGGCGATCCGCAGCAGCGTGGACTTGCCCGAGCCCGAGCGGCCCAGCAGCCCCAGTATCTCGCCTTCGTGCAGGGCGAGATCGATATCGGCCAGCACGTGCAGCGGTTCGCCGGACGGCTTCGTGAACGATTTGCATACGGCCCGCATCTCCAGCACGACGGCCGCGTTGTCCGAAGGTGGCGCAGCCGCGCTCGCGACGTTCCCTTCCGTGTATTCGCTGAGGTTCGGCAAGCGGGTCTCCCGTGAGCAAGTGATCAGGCGCGGGCTCAATCGAGCCGCGTGCGGCGCTCCGCGAACGCGTACATCGGACGCCACACGAGCCGATTGGTCGCGATCACGAGCAGCGACATCACGGCGACGCCGAGCGCGATCCGCGGATAGTCGCCGGCGTCGGTCATCCGTGCGATATAGGCGCCGAGTCCACCGGCATTCAGGCGCGTGCTGCCCCAGCTCACGGCTTCGGCGACGATGCTCGCGTTCCATGCGCCGCCCGACGCGGTAATCGCGCCCGTCACGAAGTACGGCAGGACGCCCGGCAGCATGACCTGACGCCACCAGGCCGCCGGCCGCACCCGGAAGCAGGCGGCCGCTTCGCGCAGGTCGGCCGGGAACGCGCTCGCGCCGGCGATCACGTTGAACAGCACGTACCATTGCGCACCCAATATCATCAGCGGGCACAGCCAGATGTCGGGCTCGAGCCGCAAGCGCACGATCGCGAATACCGCGACCGGAAACAGCAGGTTGGCCGGAAACGCGGCGAGGAACTGCGTGACCGGCTGGATACGGGCGGCAACACCGGGCCGCAGGCCGATCGCGATACCGATCGGCACCCAGATCGCCGACGCGAGCGTGACCAGCACGGTCACGCGGACGAACGTGAGCCCGCCTTCGCTTGCGACGACGCGCAGGTCCGTCCAGGTGAGCGTCGCGCGTCCGAGCCGGAACAGCTCGTACGCCGCATACGCGCATCCCGTGCCGCACAGTGCGAACCAGAGCACATCGCCCGTGTGTCGCGGCAGCGCGATCCGGTCGCGCCACGGCAGCGCCAACCCGCGCAGCCGCGCGCGCGCCGCACGACGCAGCAGCGCGCGGATCGGGCCGCTCGCGCGGGCGACCCATCGCGAGCGGTGGAACAGGTCGAGCATCCAGCTGCGCGACGCGACCGTGGGCGCCGCGTCGCCGTACCGGAACCGCTCCGACCACGCGACCAGCGGCCTGAACAGCAACTGGTCGTACAGGACGATCGCGACGCTCATCGCGACGATCGCCCAGCCCACCGCAGCCAGGTCGCGGTTCGCGATCGCCTGCGCGACGTAGGCGCCCACGCCCGGCAGCTCGACGTGCAGGTTGCCGACCGCGATCGCCTCGGATGCGACCACGAAGAACCAGCCGCCCGACATCGACATCATCGCGTTCCAGACGAGGCCGGGCATCGCGAACGGCACGTCGAGGCGCCAGAAGCGCTGCCACGCGGACAGCCGGAAGCTGCGGCTGGTCTCGTCGAGATCGAGCGGCACCGTGCGCAGCGCCTGGTAGAAGCTGAACGTCATGTTCCACGCCTGGCTCGTGAAGATCGCGAAAATCGCCGCGCACTCGGCACCGAGGATCCGCCCCGGGAACAGCGACAGGAAGAACAGCACGGTAAACGACAGGTAGCCGAGGATCGGCACCGACTGCAGCACGTCGAGCAGCGGGATCAGCACGCGCTCGGCGCGGCGGCTGCGCGCCGCCGCGGTCGCGTAGACGAACGTGAAGACGATCGACGCGAGCAGTGCCGCGAACATGCGCGCGACGGTGCGCAGCGTGTAGCCGGGCAGCGCCGCGGGCGACGTCGAAATGGCAGGGGGATGCGCCACCGCCAGCGGGCCGGCCATCTGGTGCGCCCAGATACCGGCCAGCAGCAGGAAACCGACGACGATCAGCGTCGCGGCGAGATCCCGCCAGCCCGGCACGGGCAGCGTCCAGCGCCCGCCGCGCAAAACCTCCGCATGGTGCTCCACGACGCCTCTCCCGGCGATGACGGCGGTTCATCTTCCCGGGGCGGCAGGCCGGCGGCCTTGACCTGAGTCAACCGCCCTGCAACGGGCGGCGCCACGATTGCAGCGCGTACCGCCGGGCAATGCCCCAGCTCAGGCGCCTCTCGATGACACCCGTTCCGGCCACGCCGGATCGCGCCGGCGGGCACGCCTGCGCAGGCTCACGCGGCGGGATACGCGTTCGAGAGTGCGTCGACGAATGCGTCGAGGCGATCCGGCGCGAGCCGATTGATGCCGGCCGCCCCTTCCCGGCCGCCGCCTTCCGGAAACGCGCGGCACAGACGATCGGCGCCGTACGGCGCGGCGACCGGCGCGCGAACGCTGACGGTGTAACCGCCCGCTGCCGACCACGTCAGCACCGCATGGGCACGCACCGGCTCCCTGCACGCGAGCCGGTTCGCGAACACGCCGCGCACGCGGCGTGCCCAGCGCGCGTCGGGCAGGAGATAGACGTCCGCCCCGGGCAACGCGATGTTCGCGCGCTGTCGCTCCGCACGCGCGATATCGCGCCGCCGGTTGGTGTCGAGCCGCCGCGCGAGCGGCGACTCCGCGAAATCGAGCGGGTTCGCATAGTGCCGCAGCACCGCATACACGGCCAGCGGCGCCATGAAGAGATCGGCGGGGAAATCGCCGTATCCGTTGTAGTTGACGGATTCACCGAGCACCTGCAGCCGGCAGGCATCGGCATCCGTCAGGCCGCAAGCGGCGGCGAGCCTGGCGGCCACGCCGACGAGATTGTCACCATATGCGCCGACCACCGCCCAGCGCCGCTGCCGGCCCGCCAGGTACCGGTCGACGATGACGCTCGTGCAGGTGTCCGGCGCCGTATCGATATGCGCGCGAAGATGCGGATGAGCGGGCACGGCACCGGGCATGTGGTGATCGAAATAGTCGACGTCGACCCCGCGCGCCAGCAATGCCTCGAGGGCCGCGCGGTTCGCGTCGAGCGAAACGTCCAGGACGGTGACGGTGTCGCCACGGGCGGCCGGCACGCGCGCGAGCAATGCGATGTCGCGCTTGGGCCCCGTCACGAGCACCGACTCGGCCGGCATCGCGAGCCGCAGCTGCTGGAGCGCGCAGATGCCGTCCGCATCGCCGTTGAACACGTCAAAGCGGGCCATGATGCGCGACACCCGATGGCCGCATGAATCGCGGCGGTGAGGCCATGGAACGTCCTCCTTTCAACCTGGCGGCGTTCGCCGCGTGTCGTGCGTTCGGCGAGCGTGACAAGCACCACGCGGCCGCGCCGTCGTTCGGCGCGATCGCGCGGCCGTCCGCGATACGGGCATCGTTCATGCCGCTTGCTGCCCCGCGTGCCCGCCCCACTGCGCGGCGAGTGCCGCCAGCGCCGGGGAAATCAGCGGCTGCAGCGGCATGACGGGCATCAGCGCATGCATGGGATCGGGCAGCGTGGACAGTTCGCGCAATGCGTGAATGCGGCTCTCGCCGAGCGTGGGGGCCGGAAGCCGCGTCCCTGCGGCCATGGCGGGCCGCAACAGTGGCGCTCCGTCGATGCACTCGCCGTCGAGACCGACGCAGTCGGCGCTGATTCGCCCGTCCGGGCCGTATTGCCGGAACACCTGCTTGCGGCCGGGCAGCGTCGCCTTGCCCTCCGAGCGTTTGCAGCGCGCCCGGCCCGCATATTCGACGAGCTTGTACGCGCAGTCGAGGCACGGTGCGTCCGCCGACGTACTCATCTGCGTGCCGATCCCGAAACCGTCGATGGGCGCGTGCTCGCGGACGAGCGCCTGCAGCCGGATTTCGTCGAGATTGCCGCTCGCGAAGATCGTCGCATCGGTCAGGCCGCCCTGATCGAGAATCGCGCGAACGTTGCGCGCGTGCGCCGCCAGATCGCCGCTGTCGATCCGCACGCCCTTGATGCGCACGTTGTCGGGCGCGAGCCGCCGCGCAAGCTCGACGACCTTGTCCGCCGCGTGCTCGGTATCGTACGTGTCGATCAGCAGCAACGCGTTATCCGGCTGCGAGCGCGCGAAGTGCTCGAACGCGAGCGCTTCGTCGTCGTGTGCCTGAACGTATGAATGCGCCAGCGTGCCGTACACGGGAATGCCATAGCGCAAGCCTGCGAGCAGGGTCGCCGTACCGGAGAATCCGGCCAGGTAACTGGCACGCGCGGACAGCATCGCCGCCTCCGCGCCATGGGCGCGCCGCAGGCCGAAATCGACCAGCAACCTGCCGTGCGCGACGAGCGTGATGCGCGCGGCCTTGCTTGCGACCAGCGTTGCGTAGTGGAGCAGGTTCATCACCCGGCTCTCGACGAACTGCGCCTCGCGAAACGGCGCCGTGATCCGCAGGATCGGTTCGTCGGCGAAGAACACCGTGCCTTCCGGCATCGCGTCGACGGTGCCCGTAAAGCGGAAGCCGGCGAGCGATGCAAGGAAATCCGCGCGAAAGCGCCCGGTTGCGGCCAGTCGTTCCAGCGCGGCGGCCGTGAAGCGCAGGCCCTCCAGATAGTCGAGCACCGGTTCCAGTCCCGCCGCCATCAGGAATGCGCGATGCTCCGGCAGCGCCCGGACGAAGAACTCGAAGCTGGCCGCTTCGTTCATGCCGGCATCGAACGCGGCCTGCATCATCGTCAGCTCATACAAATCCGTCAGCAGTACGTCGTCGACGTCAGCATCCGGCGAGGATCCGTTCATCATGTGCCTCCCGCGTCGCCTGCGTGCCATCGTGCGGCCGGTACCCGGCCGCTCCGGTGCGGACAAGCGTCGCTTCGATCATTGCGGCGCCGGGCCCGGGCTCGACGGAACCGCGGTCCAGACGCCATTGCACGACGCGACATAGGGATAGTATCCGCGCGAGTCGTTTGCAGTAGTAGTACTACGCGCGTGCCGGTGGAAGCCGGCCGGGAGTGGGCTGCGGCCGCGTGTCATGGCGTCGCGCGCGCACGGGCGGCGCACCGCGCCGGTGTCGCGCCCGCCGCCATGTCGTGCACGGCGCGGCGCAAGCCGGACCGCACCGGATCAGCCGCGCTGCTTCTCCTCGAAATACGTCTGGCGGGCCGACACGAGGCGCAACTCGTCGAGCAGCGTCGCTGCCGCGCGCAGCAGATCGTCGAGCGAGACGACACCGACCAGGTCACCGTCGCCATCGACGACCGGCAGCCGGCGGACACCGTGCTGGCGCATCCGCTTCGCGAGCAACCAGATGTCGTCGTCGACGTTCGCGATCGACACGGGCGTCGACATGATGTCGCCGACGAACAGCGAGCGGGCCTCCGCGTCGGCGCCGACCACGGTGAGCACGATGTCTCGATCGGTCACCATGCCGACCGGCGCACGTCGTCCGTCCTGTTCACGTACGACGACCAGATCGCCGGTGTGCGCGTTGCGCATCATTTCAGCCGCCTCGACGACGGTTGTCCGCGTGGAACACATGGCGACATCGCGGGTGCAGAGCATCGCGGCATTCATGTTCATTCTCCCGGCCGGGGCGTAGCGGAACGTCGATCGACGTCCGTCGCCGCCCGAACCATCACGCAACGGAAACGTCCGCGCCGATGCGCACCGCATCGATCCGCGGTTCCCTCTCGAGCGCCTGCTCGACACCCTTCCTCGGCTCGCGGTCGCCTTTCATGGCCATCGGCTCGTGTCCGCATCCGATAAAGACAACGGTAGGTGCGACTTCGCCGCACGGAATTGATGCAGGTCAGCGCGACGCGCCGATCGATGTCGCCGCCATGACCGTGCGACACGCGGTCGTGAAGTCGACGTTGCGACCGTATCATGAACATGACAACGCGGTCGGCACGGAACATGTCGGTCCCGATCTGCGATCGACACGCGGGAACGTCGATCTTCGCGCCTGCCGGCCAATCGATATTGACGCGCGTCATGCGGCGGGCCCGGGCGATCGAAACAGTCGCCGATTCGTCCGACGCAATGTCGCCGAAACCGCATTCGCGTCGCGCGCGATCGGCAGGCCGGCGATCGGGACGACGCTGATTCAGGTCAACCCGTCGCCGCGCGATCGGGCGACAGTAGACGTGTCCGAATTCCCGGCGATTTCCGGCACATGCGCCATGTGGTACGACCTGATCGAACGGCAACGGCAATGGTTGCGGACGTGGGACGCGGCGGTGCGGTTCACGCGCGGTCTGTGGCCCGATGCCGCGTCGTCGTGCTACGCCGACCTGTTCGAACCCCTGCTCGACCTGCAGTCCGACGCGCCACGGTTCAACATTGATTCGGTCGACCTGGGCGGCCATCGCGTCGACGTCGACGAGACGATCGTCGCGCACCCACCGATTTGCGCGCTGCGCCGCTTCGCGCGCGCGGGTGCGCAACGCGTGATCCTGCTCTGCGCGCCGCTCGCCGGCCATGCGGCCGTGATGATGCGGGAGACGGTCGAGACCCTGCTGGCCGACGGCGACGTCTGCGTCACCGACTGGACCGATGCGCGCGACGTGCCGCGCGACGCGGGTCGATTCGGCCTCGACGAATACGTGTCGATGCTCGACCGCTTCATCGATGCGCTGCTGGACGACGCCCGGCCGCTGCACGTCGTCGCCATCTGCCAGGCCACGTTTCCGTCGCTCGGCGCCGTCGCGCTGCGCGCACAACGCGGGGCCGCGCTGCCGGCGAGCCTGACGTTGATCGGAGGCCCGCTCGATGCCCGCATCAATCCGAGTGCGCTCGGGACCGCGGCCCGGTCGCATTCGCTCGACTGGTGTCGCGCCACGCTGATCGACACGGTGCCGCGAGGCTTCGCCGGATACGGGCGGCAGGTCTTTCCGGCCTATCTGCAGCGTGCCGAGATCGCGGTCGTGTACCCGCAGCGCTACATGACGCTGGTCGAGCGCTATCGGCGCGCGGTGTCGAGCGGCGATGCCGACGCGCTCTCACGCGCGCGCCGGGAACTGCGCGAATACCTGACGCTCCTCGACATGCCCGCCGAGTACTTCATCGATACGGTCGACATCGTTTTCCAGCGCGCGTGCCTGGCAAACCGGACGTGGGACGTTCTCGGCCGGCGGGTCGACCCCGCCGCGCTGCGCGCGATCGTGATGCTCACCGTCGAAGGCAGGTGCGATGCCGTCACCGGTGCCGGCCAGACCCATGCGGCGCTGGCCATGTGCAGCGGCCTCGCAGCGGATGCGCGGCAACGCGTCGACGTCGACGATTGCGACCACTACGGGCTCTTTACCGGCGATCACTGGCGCATCGACGTGCATCCGGTGCTGCAGGCGACGTTCGCCCGCGCCGAAGACGGCCGGGCACGCTCGTGCGCGGCGTGACGCCGTCTTCAACCCGGTACGGTACGGTGCGGTCGTCCGACCATCCGGCCCCGTTCACGCCGGCGACGCATGTTCGCCATCTCGCGCATATCCAGCGCACGCGCCTCGGTAATGAATTGCACGCGCTTGGGCACCGACAACATGACAGGCGCCGACGGCAAGCAGGGAGCTCGCCGCCGCCGGGCCCCACGTGCCCGCCGCGTAGGGTCTTGGTCGCTGATCACGGGCAGGTTTGTCGAGGAGCGGTTGTACCCAATGCCACGCTTGCTCCTGTTCGTCACGTCGCACGAGGAGCGAGAGTCGCCCCTCGACTGCGTCGAGCAGCAACCTTTCGTATGCGTCCATCAATCTCGGCCCTCAGCGCAACGTAGGCTACGAGTGAAATGCGCGCAGCGCACCGAAATGATGTATCGGGTTTCAGCCTTCGACGAGATTCGCAAAGGACGATCGCAGCTTGGCAATGGCATTGCGCTCGCGCTCGGCCGTTGCCGCGGCGATGTCGTCGAATTCCGTCAGCCTGTCCGCATATGCATCGAAAGCTGCGTCAAGGGAGGTGGCGGCAGGGCCGCCGAATCGGTCGCGAACCGCGATGAAATGCTCGGGAGACACGATTTCCCGGAACGCCTGTTCATCGATTCCGGGCACGCGGCCACACGTCCGCGCGAACACATCCTGAAAGAACAGGTAACCTCGTTCGGCGAGACCGCTTTCGATCGATACCACGGCCTTTGCCGTGTGAGCGGCAATCTCGTGAGCCTGCCTGAACGACAGCCCTTCGACGCGCACGAGTGTATCGGCCAGCTCCGTCACCGTGATGCAGCTCTTCCCGATATTCGCTCGGACCTTATCCTCGTTGACCGTCAATACCTGCACGAATCCCGCAAGCAGATCCAGCACGCGGCCGGCGAGATCGAACGCGGTGTGACCTTGAGTGTGCGTTTCGCCCTCGCTGTCGTTCATGTCGGTAAACGGAGTGTTGTGCATGACGGTAAGCATCGCGTGCGAACGCGTCATCGCGTGTGATGCCAGCAGGCGCAGATGTTCGATCGGTACCGGGTTGCGCTTCTGCGGCATGATCGAGCTGATTTGTACGAATGCGTTCGGTACGTAGAGCTGACCGACTTCGAAGCTCGACCAGAACTGGAAGTCCTGAACCAATCGGCCGAGATGAAGCATCATCAGCTCAATTGCAGAGTACGTCGATGTCACGTAGTCGGCGGCTGCGATACAGCTGTATGAGTTTCTCAGCGGCGCAGAGAAGCCGAGAAGCTCTGCTACACGATGTCGGTCGATCGGAAATCCCGTCGTTGTAATCGCCGCGGCGCCCATCGGACACAAGTCCACGAGCTCCCTCACACCCTGCAAGCGATCGATGTCGCGCAACAGCACCTCGATTGCTGCCCCCAGGTAATGGCCGAACGTCGTCGGTTGGGCCGGTTGGCCATGCGTATAGGCGACGATCAAGGTCGCTTTCTCTCGCCGAGCCGTCGCCAGCAAGGATCGCACGAGCGAGCGCGCCTTGGCCAGCAGCTCGTCAATCCGCGGCTTCATGGCGAGCTTGAACAATGTGTGATCCATGTCATTGCGCGAGCGAGCGGTATGTAGCCGCCCCGCGATATCGACGCCGAGGCGCTTCTTCAACTCACCTTCAATAAGGAAAAAGAAATCCTCGACTTCTCCGGTGTATTTCAAGGCATCGATATCGAGTTCGCGCTCGATATCCTGGAGCGCGCGGCCGATGGACGATGCGGTGTCACGGTCGACGACACCCGTCTCCATCAGCATGACCAGATGCGCGCGGTCGACGCGTTGAAAGTTCCGGTGGTGCTGCTTGGCGCCTTCGAATAGCGGCGAAAGAACGGTCTTGGTATAGACCGGTGCGGGAAAGCGACTTGAGTCTTGAGTTTTCATGATGGTACCTCTTTGGAGCTGCGGCCCGCAGCCCGCTCTATTGGATGAAAGGGTTGGAGACGAGCGTGGCATTCGTCGCCCGGTTCCGGAATCCCGATATAGGAATCGAATCGGATCGCGCGAGAAACTCAGGATGCGATGCTGCGCACCCGTTCGATGTCCTGTCGGATCGTGCGGAGTCGCGTCAGGATCAGCACGCCACCGATGAAAAATAGGCTCGAGAAGATCGCAAAGCAGTTGCCGAGGCCGAACGGTTTTGCGAGCGCGCCGAACGTGATCGACGACACACTTGCGCCGACAACCCCAATCGCGAGCATCGTGCCAGTCGCTGTCGCTCGTGCGAATGACGGAATGACGTCGTGCAACGCAGCGTAGATGTTCGCGTCGTACGCGCCTTTGAAGAACCCGGCACCAACGAGGCACAAGACGGCGACTGTGACATTGCCGGATAGCCCCGCGCCGAGGACGAAGCCGGTTGCAATCAGGAGGCTTGCGCCGAGAACAATGAAGCGGCCTTGCACGAACCGTCGGGATATCAGGTCGCCCGTCACGCCTCCAGCGAGCACCGCCGCGAGGGCCGAGAGGTTCTGGATGCTCCCGAAGAATGCGGATACAGTCAGCGACGTATTGAACTGACGATAGAAATAGGTGGGCGCCCAAGTCCACAACGCGTCCGCCACGAAGTTCCCACAGAAGAACACGATGATCAGCAAGACAGCCGACGGGATCCCGAGAACGACGCGATACGTATTTGCCTGCACCTCGCCGTTCGTTGTGGCGCGTGCCGGTATCGCCTTGCCGTTTGTCATGTAGCGCCGGATGGCAAAATAGAGAACGGCTGCCCAGATGATCCCGAATGTGCCGTAACCGTAGAACGCCAGGTGCCACGTGTAGTGTTCAGCGAGATAGGCGACCGACACGGCGCCCACGAGGCCGCCGATGAAAGTTGCGGCCTGGTGAATCGACAAGGCAGTCGACCGTGAGCGATCGTTGTGGATGCCGCTGATCAATGCCGTCCCGGATGGGAAGTAGGACCCTTCGCCGAATCCCGTCAGCGCCCGCATCGTCAGGAATCCGATGAACGATGCCTGGATCGGACTCACGAGAATGCAGATGCTCCAGAACACCAGTCCGAACAGGATCGTATAGCCGCGCCCGAGCCGGTCCGCAATATAGCCTGTCGAGATACATCCGACGCCGTACAACATCTTGAATGCGACATTGAGCCAGCCGAGTTGAAGGTCGGTCAGATTGAAGGTGTGCTGCAGGGTCGGCATGATCGCCGTGACGACGGTCCGATCGGCGTAGTTGAGAAACGACACGACCGAGAGGAGCGCGAGAACGAACCACGCATAGGCGCCGCCCCGATTCGTCTGCAGCACTTGAGTGCTCGCGACGTTTCCGGCCAAGGGAGCGGCAATCTGTGCCGTTTCGAGTGATCCCGTGCGACGGGATTGGGAGTTGGTCGAGTTCATGTTTGCCACTCTCCCCTGTCAGAAGCGGTGAACGATGCCTACGCCAGCCGCAAACACGCGACTGCCGGACGAAGGCGTGCTCTGAGTGCCGTCGCCGACGGTCGCCGTCGCATCGATGACATGTCCGGCTCCAGCTGTGCCGAGCGTCTGACCGTTCGCGGTCTGGAACGCCTGGAGGGCATAGATGGCGGTGCGCTTCGACAAACTGTAATACTCGGCGAGGCTGAACTGCTGATATTGCGCTGCATGAGCCACACCGTTTGCCTTCGTGGCCCGGGTGAAGCTGTATCCGGCGGCCAGGTCCCAGGTCAACATCGGCTTGAAATGAAGGACCGCCCCGGCCGTGTTGAACGTCGCCGTGTTCGCGAAACTGGAGTGAACGCCCGGAATGTACTGAACATTCGAATACGATGCCGATACGTCCCAACGCGGCGAGAACGCGTAGCCGGCCGTCACGGCAATGCGCTGCTGCGCGGCGGCGGTCAGATAACCGTTCGTCACCGATGAAACGCCGATCTGTCCGCCCGACGTCGTGGTCGAATCTGCTCCCCATGCCCCACCGCCCGGCGTCGAATTGTTCACGCGCTGAACGGCGGCGGCGATCCCCATCGGACCAGCCTGATACTGCGCACCGACGCTCCAGGTGGAGCCGCTATTCAAACTGCCCGGGACGCCGCCCACCGAATACGAGCCGCTGAAAGTGAATCCATGAAGCTTCGGCGACGTATAGACCAGGGAGTTGTTAGCGCGATAGTTCGTATCAAGCGAATCCAGATCGCCGGGGTGTGCGCCGAAATAGCCGGTCAGCCAGGTAGTCGGACTATAGGGGGAAAGCATCGTGTAGTACGACGTGTACTGGCGTCCAGCAGTCAGCGTGCCGAAACGCGCATTCGTTATGCCCACATAGGATTGCCGCCCGAACAGGGCGTTCGCATATTGCTGGGCACCGGTATTGAGATTGAAGCCGGACTCGAGCTTGAAAATGACCTTCGTGCCTCCGCCCAGATCCTCGGAACCCAGCAGGCCGAAGCGGTTGCCGTTCCAGATGCCTGACGCGAATTTGATTGCCGAGCGGCCACCGGACGTTGTGCCGAGTGAACTTTGATTGTTCTGGTACACGATGCCCGTGTCTACGACACCGTAAAGGGTAACGCTGCTTTGCGCATACACGGGCAATACAGCGAGGACGCTCGCCGCTGCCACAGTCGATTTGAGGAAATGCATCGAGATGTCTCCGTATGTGATTCGTTCGGCCCGTTGCTCGTTGGCGTCGAGCCCAGCGCAACAAATCGACGTCGCTACGCGGCTTGCTCAATTGGCAGTACTAAGCTGACCTCGACCACGCGTGCGGTTTGGCGCCAATTTGCACCCTCGCCTCTCCTCTGGAGGGATCTGGTATCAGCCGCGCGACGATAATTTAAAGCGCTTGCGTATACTGTTCCGAAGGGATTTCGCTGTCAACGGCGAAAATTTGCCGTAAATGTAGGTGTTTACGCCAACATGTTTGCGGTCTCACTCATCGCGAGCATAGAAGGAATTAAAGCGCTTACCTGCTCGGTCGGCGCCACACGTGACACCGTTAGCTTTTTATTCGAAAAATTATTATTTTCACCGCATATAATTCTACATCTTGGCTGATTGGCGGTTGCACGGTTGGTGTGACGCGGCCCTTTGGGAACAAGCTCGCCATGCATCGCCGCCGGCCGGCGGCACGCATATGTCTGGCCCATTTATGGATGTCTGGCGCGTTCGGATCGAGGTCGGATGGTCGGATGCCTCGAACAGGATGGCCGTCACCGAGACGCTTACACGGTCACGCGAGGAGCGCACCTGGCGACTCGGCCATTTCAATGAATTTAAAGCGGTTACAATTGGCAATCGGACGAACGGAGTGCGGTACTCATGAGCAAAGGGAGAGTCGATCTCAAGACACTTGCGAACCATTTGGGGGTGTCTCAGGCGACAGTGAGCCGAGCTCTGGCCGGCCATACGCAAATCAGTGCAAAGACTCGCCAGCGAGTGGCTGAAGCGGCTGAAGCACTCGGTTATCGGCCCAATGAGGCCGCTCGCCGGTTGGCCACCGGGCGGACGAATGCGGCGGGATTGGTATTCCCGCTGGAACGGCTTTTGCTGGCTCAGACGAACTTTGTCGACGTACTGGCCGGTATTACGGAATCGCTCAATCACCAGCACTTTGATCTGGTCCTTGCGCCATTTGGTGAAGAAGGCGAGGAAGCAGTCATTCGCCGTCTTGCTGCGGCGCGTTCGATCGACGGAATCATCATCACCCGGGCCAGGGTCGACGATCCACGAGTTCCGCTACTCAAGTCGCTGGGCATGCCTTTTGTCGTTCACGGTCGCACGTCCACATGTGAGAACTACGCATTCGTTGACATCGACAACGAGGCAGTCTTCTTCAAGCCTGCGTCGTTGCTGCTGAGCCTTGGGCATCGACGAATCGTGATGCTAAACGGGCTGCCCGAATTCAGTTATGCTGCGGCGCGTTCGCGAGGCTTTTTGCGAGCCTATGAAGAACAAGGGTTACAGCCTGATCCCGCATATCAATTCGGTGTTGCGATGACAGAAGAATCCGGGTATGCCGTCGCCAGCGAGATGCTCGCCGCGCATCCAACCCCTACGGCATTCCTGTGCGGATCGGTGTTTCTTGCTCAAGGTGTTTATCGGGCGGCACACGACCGAGGACTCAAAATTGGTCGCGATCTCTCGGTGATCGCGCACGATGACAAGCTTCGGGGAATTCAAGCTTCGTCGTTTACGCCTCAATTGACGGCAACCGAAGTCGCAATCCGACGTTCCGGCGAACTCCTTGGCGAAATACTCGTGGATCAGATCGTCAATCCATCGGCACCCAGCACGTCCTGGCACCAGGTCACCTCCGTCGAACTCGTTGTCCGGGAGTCGATTGCGCGAGCGCAGGATTGAAACGCGCTGCCGGGGAGGCGACCAGGTTAAACGGGCAAGGCAGTTCGATCAGGTATTTGGCGAGCGTGTCAGGTAACGCTTCAACCTCCATCCGCTGCGCGCTCAGTGAGTGCACTTGCCATGGGTTCCGCCTCTTCTGGCAACAATTTCACCAATCCTGGCCGCCCCTCATCACCGCGCGTTCGCGAACAACTGCCCCACCACCCCGCGCAGCCAGCGATTGCCGGCTTCATGGTGATATCGCGAGTGCCAGTGCTGTCGAACCGCGAACCCCTCGACCTCGATCGGACAAACATGCACCGTCAGATCGTTGGTCTGGGCCAGCGTCTCGCCGATATGGCGAGGTAGCGTCGTGATCAGGTCCGTGCTCTGGACGATCGCGCCCAACCCCAGAAATCCGGGCAGCGCCAGCACGACCTGACGCTCGATGCGCTCGCGCATCAGCGCCTGGTCGAGCAGCTGCGCGCCCGTTCCGGCGGTAATGACCACATGGCCCTCGGACCGATACTGTTTCACGCCGAGGCGCGCGCGAATCCTCGGATGATGGCGATTGGCCAGGCACACCCAGTCCTGGTCGTACAGTTTCTGCTGATATATCCCGCCGCCCAGCCACGGCACATAGCCGATCGCGAGATCGGCTTCGCCCGACTCGAGCGCCCGTTCCGTGTTGCCGTCGATCCTCGCCGCCTCCAGCCGGACGCCCGGCGCCTGCGCGCGAACGTGCGCCAAAAGCCGCGGCAACAGCGTGACATGGCTCGCATCGGTCATGCAGATGCGAAACCGGCGCTGGGCTGTCGCCGGGTCGAACGCGATTTCCCAGGCCGCGAAACGCCGCAACGATTCGAGGATTTCCCGGCACGGGCCGATGAGCGCGTCGGCCTGCGGCGTCGGCGCCATGCCGCCGGGCGTTCGAATGAACAGCGGATCGTGCAGGTGTTCCCGCAAGCGTCCGAGCCAGATGCTGACCGTCGGCTGACTCTGCCCGAGTTGCTCGGCCACGCGGGTGACGCTGCGCGCGTCGTACAGCAGATCGAACAGCTGGAGCAGCTTCAGGTCGGGAAGATCGGTCGGCATCATGGAATCGTCGCATTATTGTCCATCGCAATGACGTCATTGTAGTCATTGCATTGCCAGCATGACGGGCGACTTCTATCGTGCAGCGATACATCAACACTGCATGACATCGGAGACACCCCATGAAGATTGCAATGCTGGGCGCCGGCGCGCTGGGCTGCGCGATTGGCGCCGCCCTGACCGAAGGCGGCCACGAGACCTGGCTGATCGCCCGCTCGCCGTCGCACGTCGGCGCGATGTGCCGCGACGGCCTCCAGGTCGACGATACGAGCGGATCCCGCCGCGTGCGCGTCCGCGCGACGACGCAGGCGGCCGACGTCGGCGTCGCGGATCTCGTGATCGTGCTGGTCAAGTCGTTCAGTACTGACGCGGCCATGCGCGGCGCGCAAGGGCTGATCGGGCCCGACACGCTCGTGCTGTCGCTGCAGAACGGCCTCGGGCACGAGGACATCCTCGCCGACGTCGTCGGCCGCGAGCGCGTGCTCGCCGGCAAGACCTACGTCGGCGGCGTGCTGCGCGGCGACGGACACATCGAATCCGGCGTGGCCGGCAAGCGCACCTCCATCGGCGAGCTCGACGGCCGCATCACGCCCCGCATACAGGCGATCGCCGACGCATTCAACGCCGCGGGCCTCGCGACGACGGTCAGCGACAACATCGTCGGCACGATGTGGGACAAGCTGCTGGTCAACGTCGCCACGGGCGCGCTCACCGGCGTCACCGGCCTGACCTACGGGCAGCTGTACGACGAACCGCTGCTGAAGGCGACGTCGCTCGCGGCCGTCGCCGAGGCGATCGCGACCGCGCAAGCGGCCGGCGTCAGGCTGTCGATGACGGACCCCGAGCAGGCGTGGACACTGGCCTCGGAAGGCCTGCCCGCCGCGTTCAAGACGTCGATGCTGCAGAGCCTGGAGCGAGGCGCGATGACCGAGATCGACTTCATCAACGGATCGGTCGTGCGCTGGGGGCAGCGGTACGGCGTGCCCACGCCGGTCAACACGACGCTGGTCGCGTGCATCAAGGGGATCGAGCGCGCGATGGCCGATCGCCAGGCGCAGGAGGCTGCCGCATGAGCGCCACGAAAGCCTATCTGGAGCACGTCGCCATCTGGGTGAAGGACATCCATTGGCATATCCGGTTCTTCGAGGACGTGCTCGGCATGACGATGCGCGAGGTGGACGGCACCGTCGACGCGCCACGGCAGTACTGGACGCTCGGCGGCCTGCAGTTCATCCATGCCCCTGGGTGGGACGGCCCCGAGGGCCGGCTCGGCCATCTGGGCGTGATGTGCGAGGACCTGGAGGCCGCGCTGGCCGCGGCGCAAGCGTACGGCGTCACTGAAATGCCGCAGGGGCGCAACTGGCTGCGCCTGCCCGACGGCCTGGCCGTCGAACTCATTCAGGCAACGCCCGCCTCCTGTGTCGCGCAGGCGCTGGCGATCAATCCGCGAACGGAGGCATGACCATGACGATCATCGAAAAATACTGGGACGATGCCCGCGAGGGCGACGCATGCACGAGTCCGGGCTACACGGTGACCCAGGCGCGCATCCTCGCTTATGCCGACCTCACCGGCGACCACACGCCGGTGCACGTCGACGAGGCATACGCGAACGCGAGCCACTTCGGCTGCCTCGTCGCGCACGGCCTGTTCGGGCTGTCGATCGCCGACGGCCTCAAGACGCAGAGCGACTACCGCTTCGTGCCGGGCATGTCGCTCGGCTGGACCTGGGACTTCCTGCTGCCGATCAAGGTGAACGACGTGCTGCACGTGACGTTCCGCGTCGGCGCGATGCGGGCGAGCAAGAGCCGCCCGGGCTGGGGCATCGTCGTGCTGCCGTCGGAGCTGATCAACCAGGACGGCCAGGTCGTCCAGCGCGGCGAACATCGGCTGATGGTGCCGCGCCGGCCGGGAGCGTTCTGATGCAGGCCCGCCCTCTCGAAGGTATTCGCGTCGTCGACTACAGCCATTTCCTGGCCGGCCCCTATGTCGGGCGCTGCCTCGCGGCGCTCGGCGCCGAAGTGATCAAGGTCGAGCGCCCCGGTACCGGCGACGCCGGCCGCCAGCACGCGACGGTACTCGACGACCAGCAAAGCGGCTATTTCCTGCAGCTCAACATGGGCAAGCGCGGCGTCAGCGTGAACATGAAGGACGCGCGCGGCAAGGCATTCATGCAGCGGCTGTGCGACTCCGCGGACGTGTTCATCGAGAACTACCGGCCGGGTGCGCTGGACAAGCTGGGGCTCGGCTATGCCGAGTTGTCGGCACGCAATCCGGCACTCGTCTATTGCTCGATTTCGGCATACGGGCACACCGGCCCCGACGCGCATCGCGCGGGTTTCGGGCTGATTGCCGAGGCCAAGAGCGGCATCATGCAGATGGTCGGCACGCCGGGCGAGCGGCCGCCGCTGCTGCGCATCTCGCTTGGCGACATGTACACCGGCATTCACGCGGTCGCGGCCATCAACGCCGCGCTGCTGGGACGCGTGAAGAGCGGCCGCGGACAGCACATCGACATGGCGCTGTACGACACGCTCGTCTCGATGCACGAATACGCGGTCCAGTGCTACACGCTGCAAGGCGTGCTGCCCGAGCAGACCGGGCACGACATGCCGACTTCGACGCTCTACGGCGTCTTCCGCGCGGCGGACGGCGATCTCGTGATCGCCGCGCAGGTCGACGACGCGTGGAAACGCTTCGCCGCCTTGATCGAGGCGCACGGCGGGCCGGCGGGCTTCGGCGCCGACCCGCGATTTCACGACAGCGTCGGGCGCAACGCGCACCGCGTGGAAATCCTGTCGGTCGTCGAGCCGTGGGTGGCCGCCCGTTCCGTCGCGTCGGTACTCGAACTGCTCGACCGCATCGACGTGCCCTGCGCGAAGGTACAGCGCATCGACGAGGTACTGGCCGATCCGCAGATCCAGGCCCGGGGCATGGTGGTCGAGCAGCAGCACCCGCGCTACGGCACGCTGCGCCTGCCGAACCTGCCGTTCCGGTTCTCGGATTGCGATACGACGATCCGCGACGTCGCGCCCGATCTCGGACAGCACAACGCCGAGGTCGCCCGTTCGCTCGGGTTCGATCCCGCCGAAATCGATGCCATGCAGGCCGATGGTGTTCTCTACTCAAACGCGAGCCAACGATGACTGACCAGTACGCGGTGATCGGCAATCCGATCGGACACACGAAATCTCCGCTGATCCACGGCATCTTCGCGCAAGCGACGCGGCAGGATCTGCGCTACTCGGCCATCGAGGGGCCGGTCGAGCCGCCAGGCGCCTTCGCCGACGTGGTGCGCGCATTCGCCGCGAGCGGCGGCAAGGGCATCAACGTTACCGCGCCATTCAAGCTCGAGGCATTCGCGATGTCGGACGAACGCAGCGAGCGCGCATCGCTCGCCGGCGCGGCCAATGCGCTCAAGTTCGACGGCGGACGCATCCTGGCCGACAACTTCGACGGGATCGGGCTCGTCCGCGACATCGAGATCAATCTCGGCCGGCCGATGGCCGGCAAGCGCGTGTTGATGCTCGGCGCGGGCGGCGCGGCGCGCGGCGCGCTGCTGCCCTTCCTCGCGGCCGGGCCGGCCGAGCTGGTGATCGCGAATCGCGACGTCGACAAGGCGCGCGCACTGTCAGGGCCGGCCGCCGGACGCGGGCCGCTGCTGGCGTGCGGCTACACCGATCTCGCCGCGATGGGACGTTTCGATCTGGTGGTCAACGCCACGTCGGCGAGCCTCGCCGGCGATCTCCCGCCCGTCCCGCCGAGCGTGTTCCACCCGGCAGGCGCCGCGTACGAGCTCGCTTACGGCAAGCGGCTGACGCCCTTTCTGCGGCTTGCGCGCAATGCCGGCGTGCGCAGCATCGCGGACGGCGTCGGCATGCTGGTCGAGCAGGCAGCGGAAGCGTTCGCGTGGTGGCGCGGCGTGCGGCCGGAGACAGCCGCCGTGATCGAACGGCTCACGGTCCCGCTCGACTGACGGCCGTGCGGACACCTGGTTGAAGGAGATGCCGATCGACGCCGCGGCACGGGCACGCTGTCACGCAAGGAACTCGAAAGCCACGCCGGCGCCGCCGCACGATCGAAAACCACGTGCAACTCCGGGCTGAACGATCCGAATTCGAGCCCGTGCCGCGTCGCCAGCAGCGTCAGCGCCTGGCTCGTGTAAAACGAAATATGCCCGTTGCGCGGCACGCAGTACCACCATTGCTCGATCCCTCGCGCAAGGATCTCCGGCGTGATCAGGGACGTCTGAAATAGCAGTGCGCCGGCAGGTCCCCTGTACTGGCATTCAGCACGGTATGGAAGCACAAGCGCTCGCCGTTCGAGCTGGACGACAACGTGCGCGCGTCGATCTACGGCCGGCTGACCGGCATCGCGCTCGGCCAGGTGTTCGGCATCATGGTCGCGACGACGTTCTCCTGATCCGGTGCGCGCGTCACGCCGACGCCACCACCGCATTGAACGACGTATCCCAGAACGGCGCGACATTCGCCGGTCCATCCAGCACGCCGATTCGCGCGAACACGGGGGTCGCAGCGATCGCGGCGCCGGCGAGCAGCAGGCGGCGGCGTGCCGCCGAAGTTGACACCATCGGATACTCCTGTCGATTGAACAGTGAGGAAAAAGGACGCCGCCGTGCTCGACGGTCGACGCGCGTCAGTGCAGCGTCGGGAAACCGTGGCGCTCGGCCAGCAGGTCGAGGATGCGGCGCGGGTCGGTGACGAAGCGCACCGCCCCGAGCGTCTGCGCATCGTCCGGCGCCGGTTGAGTGCTACCGAGCACGAGCACCGGCAAGCCCTGATGCGCGTCGTCGAGCACGTCGATCACCGCGTGCCGCGGCCGTTCGAAACCAACCCGGCGCACGTCGAGGCGGCCGGCCCGATCGGGCGCGCTCGCCAGCAGCCCTTCGATCGCCAGTCCGTGCGGACAGACGAAGTGTTGGCCCGGATACTTCGGATCGGCAAAGCCCGGTTCCAGCAGAAACAGCACATCCCGACTCATTTCACACCGCTCCCATATTCGTGGTTCCACCGGGTTACGCGCACGCAGCGTGCACCGCGCCCGGCGCTGGCCGGCCCACGGCCGGATGCCCGACTCTACAGCCTTGCATCGCGCGGCCCTACCAACGTTTTGCGGAATCGATATGCGGGCATGCCTACCGCATCGGCCGTGCGTCTCACAGAGCCGTGTTGCATAAAAGCATCGGCATCCGAACGGTCTTCGTTGCGATATCCAACGATTTCATCGATCGATATGTCCACGACCGCGCATCGTCGCCGCACGATGTCTGCCATCGACGCCAATGCGTGCGCCGCAGCATGCTTGCCGGACGCGATCGCTGCGCGCGCGCCGTGCGTGCATCGGCACGCATTGCAATTCGGTCGCGCAGCGAATTGCAAACCACGGATCGGACGTTCGTCGACCAAACCGAAGTCAATAGCATCGTGATCCTCGTAGCGGTACCCATAAAAAACAGAGGTTATTCATGATCAAGAAATCGGTAGTTCTGGGTTTGGTTTCGATCGGTTCCATCGGTGCGCATGCGCAGAGTTCCGTCACGCTGTACGGCCTCGTCGACGCCGGCTTCGCCTATACGAACAACCAGGGCGGCGCGAGCAACATCCAGCAGACGAGCGGCAAGCTGAGCGGCAGCCGCTGGGGCCTGAAAGGCAGCGAGGATCTCGGCGGCGGCCTGGCGGCCGTGTTCACGCTCGAAAGCGGCTTCCGGCCGAGCGACGGCGGCCTCGGCCAGGGTGGCCGCCTGTTCGGCCGCTCCGCGTACGTCGGCCTGAGCAAGGCCGACATCGGCACGCTGACGTTCGGCCGCCAGTACGAGCCGATCACCGACCTCGTCGCGCAGTACGCGGGGTCCGGCTTCTGGTCGCCGGCGACCCATGTCGGCGACAACGACAACCTGAACCAGAGCTTCCGGATCAACAACGCGGTGAAGTTCCGCAGCGCGACGATCGCCGGCTTCACGGCCGACGTGCTGTACGCGTTCAGCAACCAGGCAAACGGCGGCGCGGGCACCGGCTTCTCGAACAACAATGCGTGGGGCGTGTCGGCGAATTACGTGAACGGCCCGCTGTCGGCGGGCGCCGGCTACGTGCGGCTCAACCACCCGAACGCGACGTCGAACACGAGCGGCGCGGTGGGCGGCGCGACCACGACGACCGGCAACGACTACAGCGGCGCGTTCTTCTACGGGTTGAACGGCGGCGTGCGCAAGCAGCAGATCGGCGTCGCCGGCGCCAACTACGCGCTCGGCCGCACCACGCTCGGTTTCGCGTGGAGCCACACGCAGCTCGACTATGTCGACGGCTCGTCGCGCAAGTTCAACAACTACGACGTGAACGGGCGCTACCAGATCACGCCGGCGGCGACGCTGATCGGCGTCTACACGTTCACCGACGGGCGCGCGAACGGCTTGCCGGGCACCGGCGGCCAGACGCTGAAGCCGCGCTGGCACCAGTTCACGCTCGGGTTCGACTATGCGTTGTCGAAGCGCACTGACATCTACCTGTCCGGCATCTACCAGCTCGCGGCCGGTGATCCGAGCACCGCGACGTCGGGCGGCTATCGGAGGATCGCGGCGATCTCGAACATCGGCAGCGCATCGTCGACGAATCGCCAGCTCGCGTTCGTCAGCGGGCTGCGCGTGAAGTTCTGAGTGTTCGCGCAGCGGGCGCGGCGCGATAAGCAAAGCGGGAATCGTTGTTTGCCGCGTCGCACCCGGTTGCCGAGAATGTCCGTTTTTCCGGATGCTGCCGCGCCCGCGCGGCACGGCTTCGATCATGACCGACTCCCTTTCCCGCCCACGCCGCGCCGGTCGACGCGCGGCGCTGCGCCAGCTCGCCGGCGGCTGGGCCGCCGCGATGCTGCCGGCCGGCGGCGCGCTCGCGGGCCAGCCGCTCACCCTGCTTGCGCCGCTGGACGTGCCGCCGTGGACGCGCACGCCGGGCGCGCCGCTGCTGTCGCCGCCGTATGGCGTGCCGGGCGCGCACGAACGTGACGTCATCCGTCGCAGCGCGCGCACGCCGGCGCTGCCCGGAGCCGGCTCGTCGATGACGCCGCTCGCCGACCTGTTCGGCGACATCACGCCGAACGGTCTCGTCTACGAGCGCCATCATGCGGGCGTGCCCGATATCGATGCGCAACGCCACCGCGTCGTCGTGCACGGCCTCGTGCGCGAGCCGCGCAGCTTCACGCTCGACGACCTGCTGCGCTTTCCGTCCGAATCGCGGATCCACTTCCTCGAATGCTCGGGCAATACCGGCAGCGAATGGAGCGGCCCGAGCGGCCTGCCCGTCCAGTTCACGCACGGGCTGCTGTCGTGCTGCGAATGGACGGGCGTGCGGCTGTCGACGCTGCTCGACGAAACGGGCATCGATCCGGCCGCGCAATGGCTGCTCGCGGAAGGCGCGGACGGCGCGGCGATGACGCGCAGCCTGCCGCTCGAGCGGATTCTCGAGCGCGCGCTCGTCGTCTATGCGCAGAACGGCGAGCGGCTGCGCCCCGAGAACGGCTATCCGGTGCGGCTGATCGTGCCGGGCTTCGAAGGCAACACGAACATCAAGTGGCTGCGGCGGCTGAAGCTGGTGCGTGCACCGGAGATGACGCGCGAGGAAACGTCGAAATACACGAGCCTGCTGCCGAACGGCTGCGCCCGCCAGTTCGTGTTCGAGATGGACGCAAAATCGGTGATCACGCGCCCGTCGGCCGGCCACCGGCTCGCATCGCACGGCTACTACCCGATCAGCGGCTATGCGTGGTCGGGGCGCGGCCGGGTTCGCGCGGTCGACGTCTCGACCGACGGCGGGCGCACCTGGCGCGCCGCACGGCTTGCGGGCGACGTGCGCGATCGCGCGCTGACGCGCTTCGAAGCCGACTGGGTCTGGAACGGCGAGCCCGCGGACCTGCAAAGCCGCGCAACCGACGAAACGGGCTACGTGCAGCCGACCCGCGACGCGCTCGTCGCCGCGCGCGGCGTCAATTCGCAATACCACTACAACGGCATCCAGAACTGGCGCGTCGGCGCGGACGGCGAGGTGCGCAATGCGTAACACGATCGTGCGTCCGCTCGTGTCGTTCGCGGTTGCGTCGGGCACGATCGGCGCGCTGGCGTTGCTCGCGCCGCCCGCGTTCGGCGCGGGCTTCGGTCTCGGTCAGCCGGTCGACCGCGCGGCGATCGCCGCATGGGACATCGACGTCGCGCCCGACGGCAGCGGCCTGCCGCCCGGCGCGGGCACGGTCGCGCGCGGCGCGCACGTCTTTGCCGACAAGTGCGCGATGTGTCACGGTGCCGGCGGCCAGGGCGGCGTCGGCGATCCGCTCGTCGGCGGCGTTGGTTCGCTCGCCGGCGCGACACCGAAAAAGACGGTCGGCAGTTACTGGCCGTATACGACGACGCTGTTCGACTACATCCGCCGCGCGATGCCGTACAACGCACCGCAATCGCTGAGCGCGGACGACGTCTATGCGGTCACCGCGTTCGTGCTGCACCTGAACGGCATCGTGCCGGACAACACGACGCTCGATGCGCGCTCGCTGCCGCGCATCAGGATGCCGAACCGCGACGGCTTCGTGCCCGACCCGCGGCCGGGACGACTGTGACGCGACGCGATCCGCTGGCCGGCAGAACGGAGATCGGCCTGCCTCGACTGCCGGCCTGGCGTGCCGGATTTTTTCATTCGGCGCGAGCGCGCCGCGCAGGGAGCCAACCTTGACCGACCCATCCGCCGCGGCCCAAGCCGTCACCCCGCTCACGCCGTCGCCGTTCGTCGACGTCCGTTCCCCGGCCGACTTCCCCGACAGCCCCGCGTCGCGCGTGCTCGCGCAGCCGCTGATGCTCGGGCTGTTCCTGCCGATCCAGGCGGGCGGCTGGAGCGCATCGACGCTGCCGCGCTCGACCGACTGGACGTTCGACTACAACGCCGACCTGGTCGCGCGGGCCGAGGCACTCGGCTTCGATCTCGTGTTCGCGCTGTCGCAGTGGCTGCCGAAAGGCGGCTACGGTGGCGTGTTCGATGGCCAGGCGCTCGACTCGTTCATGACGCTGGCGGCGCTCACCGCACGCACCGAACGGATCATCCTCGTCGCGACGAGCCACGTGCTCTACGGGCCGTGGCATCCGCTGCATTTCGCGAAGTTCACGGCGACGCTCGATCACATCTCGCGCGGCCGCTGGGGCATCAACGTCGTGACCGGCCACCGCGCGATCGAACACGAGATGTTCGGCTGGAACCGGATCGAGCACGACCGGCGCTACGAGATGGCCGCCGAATTCGTCGACGCGGTCAGCCAGTTGTGGGCCCAACCGGACAACTTCAGCTACTCGCCCGCGCTGTCGAGCTGGCGGCTCTCCGGCGCGTTCGTCACGCCGAAGCCGCGCTACGGCCGCCCGCTGCTGGTCAATGCGACGGGCTCCGACGCGGGCATCGCGTTCGCGGCCCGCTATTCGGACATCGTGTTCGTCACGAGCCCGGCCGGCCCGGATGTCGATCTCGCGCTGGACGCGCTCCCCGCGCATACGGCGCGCGTGAAGGCGGCCGCCGCCGCGCACGGCAGGACGATCCGCACGTTGCTCAATCCGCTCGTGATCTGCCGCGAGACGGCGGCCGAAGCGCGCGCGTACCGCGACGCGATCGTCGCGCATGCGGACGAAGGCAGCTTCCACCGTTTCGACAGCGACGCCCACGCGTGGCGGGGCGGCTTCGCGCAGCGCTCGCAGGCGGCCGCGCGCGCGATCGGCGGCAACATCTCGATCACGGGCTCGCCCGAGGAAGTCGCCGACACCATCGTGCGGCTGCACCGGGCCGGCATCGACGGCATACAGTTGAGCTTCTATGACTTCAAGCCCGATCTCGACTTCTTCGGCGCACGCGTGCTGCCGCTGCTGCGCGACGCCGGCCTGCGGCGCTGAGTTCAGGCGGCGGAGGCCGCCCGCGTCGCCGGCGTCGCCGACGCAGCGGGTGCAGCGGGCGGACGCCGCGCGGGTCGCCGCAGCCCGAGATGATCGCGCAGCGTGCGACCGGCGTAGTCGCTGCGAAACAGCCCGCGGCGACGCAGTTCGGGCAGCACGAGCGCGATGAAATCGTCGAGGCCGCCTGGCAAGGTCGGCGCCATCACGTTGTAGCCGTCCGCGCCGTAATGGACGAACCGTTCCTCGAGCGCATCGACGATCTGCTCCGGCGTGCCGACGAGCTGCCAGTGACCGCGCGCACCTGCAATGCGCAGGTACAGTTCGCGGATCGTCAGGTTCTCGCGGCGCGCGAGCTCGAGCGTCAGCGTCTGCCGGCTCTTGCTCGCATTGGTTTCCGGCAGCGGCGGGATCGGGCCGTCGAGCGGATACGCGGACAGATCGACGCCGCCGGTCAGGCCCGACACGAGCGCGAGCCCGACCTTCGGGTCGATCAGCGCCTGCAGCGCGTCGAATTTCTCCTTCGCCTCGCTTTCGGTGCGGCCGACCACCGGAAAGACGCCGGGCATGATCTTCAGCGTGTCGGGGTCGCGGCCGAACGTGGCGAGCTGCCCCTTCACGTCCGCGTAGAACGCGATCGCGTCGTCGAGCGTCTGCTGCGCGGTGAAGATCACCTCGGCCGTGCGGGCGGCCAGCCGCGTGCCGGCCGTCGACGAGCCGGCCTGCACGACGACCGGATGCCCCTGCGGCGCACGCGGGACGTTCAGCGGCCCATGCACCTGGAAGAAACGACCGCGATGATCGAGCACATGGCGCTTGTCCGGGTCGAAGAAGCGGCCGCTTGCGCGGTCGCGCACGAACGCGTCGTCGTCCCAGCTGTCCCAGAGTCCGCGCACGACGTCGGCGAATTCCTCCGCGCGCGCATAGCGTTCGCCGTGATCGAAATGCGCATCGCGGTTGAAGTTGCGCGCTTCGTGCGCGCTCGACGACGTGACGAGGTTCCACCCGGCGCGGCCGCCGCTGATGTGGTCGAGCGACGCGAACTTCCGCGCGATGTGGAACGGCTCGTTGAAGCTCGTCGACGCGGTGCCGACGAGGCCGATGCGTTCGGTGACGGCTGCGAGCGCCGACAGCAGTGTCAACGGCTCGAACTGCGCGACGTAGCTGTGCGCAGTGCGGCTCAGGAATTCGACGTCGTCGCCGCGCGTGCCGACGCCGTCCGCGAGGAACACGAGATCGAACTTCGCGGCCTCGGCCGCCTGCGCAAGCCGCACGTAGTGACGAAAATCGACGCCGGCGTCCGCCTGCGAACCGGGGTGGCGCCACGCGGCGATGTGATGGCCGGTCGGATACAGGAACGCGCCGAGGTGCAGATGGCCGGTGCGGGTCGTCATCGTGAGGATTCCGGAAAGTGGGCTGCGGATGCAGCAGAATCAGAACACGCGTCCTTCGGTCAGGTGCGTGGTCACGCCGTTCAGGTCGTAGTCGCCGATCACCCGCGCCTTGTGCAGCAGCGGGTTGTGGCTGAAGATCGTGCGCAGGTTGCGCCAGTGCCGATCGAGGTTGTGCACGCGCGCGGTCGCCGACGCGCCGCCCACTTCGAACAGCCGTTCGGCCGCATACAGCGCGAGCTTGCCGACGATCAGCTGCGTGCGCGCGGTCGCGAGCGCGCTGTCGAGCACCCGTTCGTGCGCATCGGCATCGCCGGCCTCGATCGCGTCGGCCGAGCGGTCGAGCGCCCGCGCGTTGTCGCGCACGAGCGCATCGATCGCGTGGCTGTGCGCGGACAGCTCGCCGACGATCTGCTGGATGAAATGATCGTCGCGCGCACTCGCCGCCGGGCTGTGCAGCACCGGCCGGCCGTGCGCGAGCACGTAGCGGCGCGCGTCGGCCACCACGTTGCGCACGATGCCCGCCCCCGTCGCGACGAGATGAAGCTGCCGCAGCGCGCCGCAATGGCGGCCGACGAGCGTCGAGCCGTCGCGAGCCGCCACTTCGTCCGCGAACACCTGCACGTCGTGCAGCAACAGGCTGCCGCTCGCGGTCATGCGCTGGCCCATGCCGTCCCAGTCGTCGAGCACCTGCACGCCGTCGCGCGCGACCGGGATGATCACGGCGAGCGCGTCGCCCTGCTCGTTCTCCACGTTGATGCGCGCGAAATCGGCGAACGCGGTGCCCGTCGAATAGTATTTGCGCCCCGTCACACGATGGTGTTCGCCGTCCCGGCGCAGCACGGTCGTGTTCTCGCCCGGCCGCGACGTGCCGCGCTCGGTCGATGCGCCGCCGAAGATCGCGCCGGCCAGCGCGCGCTCGAGCTGCACGTCGTAGAATGGCGTGCGCGGCGACAGCCGCAGCGTCTCGGTCAGGTCGTAGTGAATGCGCAGCGCGTGCGCGAGATTCGAATCGGCGGCCGCGAGCGTCGCGATCGTGTCGAACAGGTCGACCAGCGTGCCGCCGAGGCCGCCGCGTTCGACCGGAATCCGCAGCACGCCGAGCGACGAGCGGCGAAACAGCGCGAAGCCTTCGAACGGCAATTCGCGCCGCGCCTCGCGTTGCGCGGCGTCGCGCCCGATCTCGGTCGCGAGTTCAGGCAGTGCAGCGAGCGCGGCACGCAGCGCGTCGCGCGGTTCGGCGCCATGACGGGCGTTCATTCGGCAGTCCCTCTTCCAGGAAAAACGACGGCCCGCCGCACGATTGCGTCGGCCGTCGCCGCAGCCCGCGGGCGGCACGGAAAAGTATAGGGACGCATCCGTCGCGCGTGAAAAACCGATTTCAGCTTTGGTTATGCGCGCGCCGGGAATGTGCGCGCGTGCTCGCCCGGCTCGGTGCGTGGCAGTGCTGGATGCGCCGGCGGCGCAGCATGACTGATCCCGAGCAGACCGGGCGGCTGCTGAACGTCCACTACGGGCATCCAGGCGACGCGATCGAAAGCCTGCGCGGCAGCCCGCCTTTCTCATCACGCCGGCCGACGCGGGCACGCACCGGTTTAACGGTAGAACAGGTGCAGCAGCAGCGTGCATCGTGACGGCAGATTCCTCCGTCATATCGCCACTCCGGCTGCGCGAGCGTCGTGTTCCTCTGCGTAAATCTAAGGACCAGATAACGGTATGAGAATTTCTTGGTTCCTGGATGCGTTCCACATCCCGAAAATTCAGGGTTCCGACAACCGGGTGCGCGATGCGCTGCCCCGCTTCGCTCACACAACGTCCATTTTTCCCATGTTCAGCAGATCGTTTCGCACTACGTCAGGCCACGCGCTATTCCTCGCCGCCCTCCTTTCGGCTTTGTCCGGTGTCGCTCGCGCGGACAGCACGCTCGATCGTATTCATCAACGTCACAAGATCACGATCGGCGTGATCCTGTCGGGCCCGCCGTTCGGCTCGCTCGATCCCGCGACGCAAAAACCGGTCGGCTTCAACGTCGATCTGGCGAACGACGTCGCGAAACGGCTCGGTGTCGACGCCGAGCTGACACCTGTGCAGCCGTCGAACCGCGTGCAATTCCTGCAGCAGGGCAAGGTCGACGCGCTGATCGCCAACATGGAGCTGACGACGGAGCGCGCGGAGATACTGTCGTATGCGCCGACGCCGTTCGAATCCATCGGCGGTGCGCTGATCACGCGCAAGGACAGCGGCATCAAGTCCTGGGCCGACTTGCGCGGCAAGCCGGTCTGCGTATCGCAAGGCAGCAACTACACGAAGCCGCTCGCGACGGAATACGGCGCGCAGGTGAAGGCGTTCCGCGGCCAGCCCGAATCGCTGCTCGCGCTGCGCGGCAACAACTGCGTGGCCGCCGTGCACGTCGCGCCGACGCTGCGCATGCTGGTCGAGCGCAACCCGGACTGGAAGGACTATGCGACGCCGCTGCCCGCCGACCTGATTCCGTCGCCGGCGGTGATCTGGGTTCGCAAGGGCGAGACCGATACGCAGGCCGCGCTCGACCGGATCGTCCAGGACTGGCATCGCAGCGGCTGGCTGCTCGACGTCGAGCGCAAGAACGGCATGACGCCGTCGCAAGCCGTGCTCGACCTGCACGCGAAGCTCAAGGCGCAGCGCACATGACGGCGGCCGACGCCGTCGATGCGCTCCGCAAGCTCGGCCTCGACTACGGCTTCGTGCTTGCCGCGGACGAGCGCGCGTCGTTCGTGCACGGGATGGGCGTGACGCTCGAATTGTCGGTCGCGACCGTGCTCGGCAGCCTCGCCTGCGGCGTCGTGCTCGCCGCGTTGCTGGTGTCGCCGAGCGCGGCGCTCGCGCGCCCTGCACGCGCGTTCGTCGAGCTCACCCGCAACACACCGACGCTCGTGCAATTGTTCTGTGCATTCCTCGTCGTCAACATGCTGATCAGCGCCGCACTGCGCGATTTGGGCGGCAATCCGCTCACGCCGTTCATCTGGAGCGTCATCGTGATCTCGCTGCACAAGGGCGCGTTCCACGCGGAAGCGCTGCGCGCCGGCCTCGAAGCGGTGCCACGCGCAACGCTCGAAGCAGCGCAGTCGCTCGGCTACAGCCGGCGCCAGCGGCTCTGGCACGTGCAGCTGCCGCTCGCGGTGCGCTTCGCGCTGCCCGCGCTCGTCAACAACCTGGTCGACCTCGTGAAGATGACGACGGTCGCGTCGGCGATCGCCGTCGGCGACGTCACCTATGCGTCGATCATGATCTGGACGCAGCGCGACAACGTGCTCGAGTTGATGATCCTGATCCTGCTCTTCTTCGGCGCGCTCACGTTCACGGTCAACCTCGCGGGACGCTGGCTCGAAAACCGCTTGAGGATACCCGGCTATGGCCATTGACTCGCTCGCTTCGCCCGCGCGCCTCGTGCGCTGGCCCGCGGTCGCGGCAATACTGGCCGCGCTGGCCGTCATCGCGCTGGCTGTTGCCGGTCGGCGCCATCCGACCCTCGTCGCGCTCGCCACGTGGCTGCCCGCGCTCGGCAAGGCGATGCTCGTCAACATCGGCATCAGCGCGCTGGCGATCGCACTCGGCACGCTCGCCGGCCTCGCGCTCGGCCCGCTGACGCTGTCGCGGCTCGGCATCGCACGCGTTGCGGCGCGCGCGTACGTGCAGGTGTTCCGCAACGCGCCGCTTCTCGTGCTGATCTATTTCTCGACCTACGTATTCCCGTTCGAAATCCGGCTCGGCCACGCGTCGCTGCCGTTTCCGGACTGGTTCAAGGTGACGCTCGGTCTCGCGCTGCCCGCGAGCGCGAACTTCGCGGAAATCTTCCGCGGCGCGATTCAATCGATTCCGCACGCGCAGTGGGACGCCGCACGCTCGCTCGCGTTCAGCCGCGTGCAGGTGTTCCGCTGGATCATTCTGCCTCAATGCGTGCGCCGCATGCTGCCGCCGTGGATGAACCTGTACGCGAGCATCACGATGGCCACCGCGCTCGCGTCGCTTGTCGGCGTGCACGACCTGCTCGACACCGCGCAGGTCGCGAGCAACACCGTCGCGCGCGCCGACTTCACCGTCGTCGTGTATTTCACGGTACTCGGCCTGTTTTTCGCGTACTGCTACCCGATCGCCCGTTTCACCCGCCTTCTCGAACGACGTCATGCATTCCACTGAAACTCCGCGCGGCGCGGACGAGCCGCTCGTCCGCCTGCGCGACGTGCATCTGTCCTACGGCACGACGCCCGTGCTGCGCGGCATCGATCTCGACGTGCACCGTGGCCAGGCCGTGTCCATCATCGGTCCGTCCGGCTCCGGCAAATCGACGATCCTGCGTTGCATCACGGGGCTGTTGCGACCCCAGCGCGGCCTGATCGACGTTGACGGCACGCGCGTCGACCGGCTCGCATCGGAGCGCGACGAAATCGCGCTGCGCAAGCGCGTCGGCTTCGTGTTCCAGCAATACAACCTGTTTCCGCACCTGAGCGTGCTCGACAATCTCGTCGTCGCACCGGTCAGGATTCTCGGCCGCGACCGCGCCGAAGCCGTGCGCACCGCGCACGCGCTGCTCGAACGCGTGCGCCTCGCCGACAAGGCGCACGCCTACCCCGGCGAGCTGTCGGGCGGCCAGCAGCAGCGCGTCGCGATCGCGCGCGCGCTCGCGATGCAGCCCGACCTGATCCTGTTCGACGAGGTGACGTCCGCACTCGATCCGGAAACCGTCGGCGACGTGCTGTCGGTAATTCGCGATCTCGTGCGCGACGGCATGACCTGCGTACTCGTCACCCACGAGATGCGGTTCGCCGAGGAGATCAGCGATGTCGTCTACTTCACCGAGGCGGGCGTGATCGTCGAGCACGGGCCGGCCGCGCAACTGTTCCGTGCGCCGCAAAGCCCGCGCACGCGCGCATTCCTCGCGCATGCGCTCGGCCCGGCCGGCACTGCGCTCGCGAGCCGCGACAGCGCACCGGTCGCACTCGACCTGACGCGCTTCGCGGTCTGACTCAGCGTGCCACGTAGCGGCTCGCCGGGCGCGCGAGCCCGAGATGTTCGCGCAGCGTCGTGCCTTCGTATTCGGTACGGAACAGGCCGCGACGCTGCAGCTCCGGCACGACATGCTCGACGAAATCGTCGAGCCCGCCCGGGAAATAAGGCGGCATGATGTTGAAGCCGTCGGCGCCGCCGCCGGTGAACCATTCCTCCAGCGCGTCCGCGACCTGCGTGGGCGTGCCCCATACGATCCGGTGCCCGCGCGCGCCGGCGACGAGATAGTAGAGTTCGCGCAGCGTGAGGTTCTCGCGGCGCGCGAGATCGGTCAGCAGCCTCGCACGGCTCTTCAACTGATCGGATTCGGGCAGGTCGGGCAGCGGGCCGTCGAGCGGATACTTCGACACGTCGTGGCCGAGACGGTCGGACAGCAGCGTCAGCGCGCCCGACGTATCGGTCCATTGCTGGAGCTGCGCATATTTGTCCTTCGCCTCCTGCTCGGTGCGACCGATCACCGGGAATACACCCGGCATCACGGCAAGCGCGTCGCCCGCACGACCGTACGCCGCGAGCCGCCCCTTCAGGTCGCGATAGAAGGCCTGCGCTTCGTCGAGCGTCTGCTGCGCGGTGAACACGACTTCCGCGGTGCGCGCGGCGAGATCCTGGCCGGGGCCCGACGAGCCGGCCTGAATCACGACCGGGTGGCCCTGCGGCGGGCGCGACGCGTTGAGCGGCCCCTTCACGTTGAAGAAGCGCCCGGCGTGATCGAGCGCATGCACCTTCGCCGGATCGAAATAGATGCCACGCGCCTTGTCCCTGACGATCGCGTCGTCGTCCCAGCTGTCCCACAGCCCCTTCACGACATCGACGAATTCGCCGGCCATCTCGTAGCGCTGCGCGTGATCGGGATGGTTGCCGCGCGTGAAGTTCGCGGCGGTGCGGTCGTACGAGGTCGTCACGACGTTCCACGCGGCGCGTCCGCCGCTCAGGTGGTCGAGCGACGCGAATACGCGCGCGATGTGATAGGGCTCGCTGTATGTCGTCGATGCGGTCGCCGCGAGGCCGATGTGCCGCGTGTGCATCGCGAGCGCCGACAGCAGGCTCAGTGGCTCGAAGCGCATCGCCATCGACGGGTGCGCGTCGGGGCCACTCGTCAGGCCGTCGGCAAGGAAGACCATGTCGAACTTCGCGCGCTCGGCAGTCTGTACGACGCGACGCAGCAGGTCGAAGTTCTCGCTGCCGGATTCGGCGTCGGGGTGGCGCCAGCCGGCGACGTGGTGTCCGGCACCCTGGAGGAACAGCCCGAGGCGCATCTGCCGGCGGGAAGGTGTGCTGTGATCGATGCTCATGGTCGAAGCGAAGTGAAGGTGTGAAAAAGGCGTGCGAGATCGGCCGTGCCGCGCATCGTGTCGATCAGCTCCGGCACGAACGCGAGCGCGGGATCATGCGCGGTCGCGTCCGCGAACTTCGCGGCGAGGTCGTCTGCGCCGACGAGGCGTTCGGTGCGCTGCCGCAGCGTGTCGCCGCCGCGCAGCACGAGCTCGACGATCGAGAAGCGCGTCGCGGGATCGGTCGACGCGCGTGGCGCGGCGGCATCGTGGCGCCGTGTCACGCGTGCGGCAAGTGCGATCAGGTCATCGCGCACGGGCACGTCGGCGAACGTCGCGACGCCCGGCGGGCCGTCCGTCAGTGCGGCGGCCACCGCGTATTCCACGCTGAAGCGCGCTTCGAGCCCGGTTGCCGGCAGTCGGTTCGACAGCGGCGTGTCGCCGCCCGGCGGGAAGGTGACCGTGATGCCATCGATGTCCGCCGGCGCGATGCGGTGGCGAGCGCGCAGATCGAGCGCGGCCTGCACCGCGTAATGGGTTGCCGTGCAGCACGGCCACGGCTTGAAGTACAGGCCGGGCGACACGATCTGCCACGGCGCGCCCCAGTCGGCCAGCACGCGCGTCGGCTGCGCCGCGCCGCCGCCGAACACGGCGAAGAATCCTTCCGGGCCGTCGAGTGCGCCCGGCGCGCCGGCAAGTCCGGCCTCGGCGAGCTCCACGGAGAACAGCCCCGCGCGCGCCGCAAGGCCCGCGTGCAACGGCTTGACCTCGCTGCCGAACTGCAGCCGCAGCCCGGCCGATTGCGTCGCGGCGATGCCGAGTGCGTTTTCGGTGGCCGCCGCATCGAGCCCGAGCAGACGCGCCGCGGCGGCGGCCGCGCCGAGCGTGCCGAGCGTCGCGGTGTTGTGGAAGCCGAGTTCATAGTGGCGGCTGCCGAGCGCGAGACCGACCCGCGCCATCGTCTCGACGCCGACGACGTATGCGTCGAGCAGTTCGAGCGCGCTGCGTGCGCGCACCTGCGCGAGCGCGAGCAACGCCGGCAGCAGCACGGTGCCGGGGTGGCCGCGCACGCTGCTGTGCACGTCGTCGTAGTCGAGCGCGTGGCCTGCATAGCCGTTGAGCAGCGCGGCATATTGCGGCGACGCCGGTGTCGCACTGCCGATCACCGCTGCCGCGCCGGTCGAATCGCGACCGCATACCGCCAGCAGCTTGCGGTAACCGTTGTCGCGAGCGCCGGCGAACGCGGCGGCAAGGAAGTCGAGCAGGCCACGCCGCGCGGCAGCGATGGCGGACGGATCACGCGCGGGCTCGGCGCACGCAATCGCGGCGGCCAGCCGGCGCGTGATGCTGTCGGCCGCGCCGTCGGGAATCAAGTGGGAAGACATGTCGGCAGTTGGAAAGTCGCGAAATGCCACAACGGGCGGCGCAGCCGGGAACCTTCCGGTTCCCGCTCCGATGCGAGCGTTGGCGCCCGCGTGCTCGCCCGGATCGGCGCGTGTCAGTGCTGGATGCCCCAGCGGCGCACCGTCACGCGTTCGAGCGTATCGAACACGAGATGCTCGACCAGCAGGCCGATCACGATGACGGCCGCGAGGCCCGCGAACACGCGGTCGGTATACAGCTCGTTGCGGTTCTGGAAGATGTACCAGCCGAGCCCGCCCTGCCCCGCGCTCGCGCCGAACACGAGTTCCGCCGCGATCAGCGTGCGCCACGCGAATGCCCAGCCGACGCGCAGCCCCGACAGGATCGACGGCAGCGCGGCCGGCACGAGGATCAGCGCGATCTGGCCCAGACCGGTGAGGCCGTAGTTGCGCCCGGCCATCTTCAGCGTGGCCGGCACGCCGGCGAAACCGGTGTACATGCTGAGCGCGAGCGGCCACAGCACCGCGTGCACGAGCACGAACAGCAGGCTGCCGGTGCCGAGCCCGAACCACAGCAGCGCGATCGGCAGCAACGCGATCGACGGCAGCGGATTGAACATCGACGTGAGCATCGTCAGCACGTCGCGGCCGATGCGCGTCGACACCGCGAGCGACGTCAGCACGAACGCGAACAGCACGCCGAGCGCATAGCCGCGCAGCAGCACCGACATCGAGATGCCCGTCTTCACCAGCAGTTCGCCCGACGCGATGCCCTGCACGAACGCGGCCAGCGTCGCGCCGAAGGTCGGCACGAGCAGGTCGTTCGCGACGATGCGCGCGACGATTTCCCATGCGGCGATCAGCACGAGCGCGATGACGGCGCGGCGAAACCCGCTCGCACCGGCGATGCGGCGCCACAGCGGCGCGGGTGCCGCACGGTCGGCGTCGGGGAGCGTGTCGAGCGTGCGCACGTATTCGGCGCGCACCGGCGGCAGCGGCGGCAGGGCCGGATCGATGGTGCTCATGATGCGGTTGCCTCCGTGGCCGGCGCGGCGTTCGTTTCGTGCGTCGCGTCGGTATCGAACAGCAGATGATGAATGCGCGCGACGCTGTCGCGGAAGTCACCGGTGCCGACACTGTCGAGCGAATGGTCGTGACTGTTGAGCTCCGCGCGCACGCGGCCCGGATGCGGCGACAGCAGCAGGATCCGGTTGCCGACGACGAGCGCCTCCTCGATCGAATGCGTGACGAACAGCAGCGTGAAGCGGAACTCGTCCCACAGGCGCAGCAGTTCCTCCTGCATCTTGCGGCGCGTGAGCGCGTCGAGCGCGGCGAACGGTTCGTCCATCAGCAGCACGCGCGGCTGCATCGCCAGCGCACGCGCGATCGCGACGCGCTGCTTCATGCCGCCGGACAGCGTATGCGGATACGCATCGGCGAACGCGCCGAGGCCGACCTTGTCGAGATAGTGCAGCGCGCGCTCGCGTGCTTCCGCGCGCGACAGCTTCGCGGCCGCCCGCAACGGAAACGCGACGTTCTCGACGACCGTCTTCCACGGCGGCAACTGGTCGAATTCCTGGAACACGACGATCCGATCGGGGCCCGGCCCCTGAACGGGCCGACCGTCGAGCGCGATCGAACCCGATACGGGCTCGATGAAGCCGGCGATCGCCTTCAGCAACGTGGACTTGCCGCACCCCGACGGGCCGAGCAGCACGAAGCGGTCGCTGCCGTATACGTCGAAGCTGACCTGATGGGTCGCGCGGACGATTCGCGCGCCGCTCCGGTATTCGAGGCTCACGCGATCGATCGCCAGCAGGCGCTCGCTCTGCGCACCGGCCGGTGCAAGCTGCGGTGCGGGCGCGGGCCCGCTCGCGGCGCGTGCGTCGGTGCCGGGTTGGGCGGCCGGCGCGGCGGCACCGCGCGCCGCATACGGCGGCAACCCGATTCGGGGAGAAGTGGCGTAAGTGGCGTTCACGATCGAAACTCTTGCGGGTAAAGCATCAACATACGGCGGCGCGGTGCGCGACCCAACCAACGATTGCGCATATCGAAACCGCGTCGACGCATAAGCGTCGATCGCGATGCCGCAGCGCCACCGCCGCTCAACTACCGCCGGCCGTCGCCGGATCGTCGAAGAAGTAGTCGCGCCACGACTTCGGCTCGTTGCGGATCGCGCCGGTGCGATACATGAACTGCGCGAGCTTCAGGGTGTTCTCCGGGGCCGTCTTGAACTGCACCTGCGGATTGCGCAGGATCTTCAGCAGCAACGCGCGATCGATCTTCGACCCGTTCACGCGGATATAGGTGTCGGCCGCGCGCTCGGGATCGGCCGCGATCTGGCGCGCGGCGTCGGCGAGCGCGGCGACGAACGCGCGGTACGTCTTCGGGTTGTCGTCGCGGAATTTCCCGGTCGCGTACAGCACCGTCGCGGAGCTCGGGCCGCCAAGCACGTCGTAGGAATTCAGCACGATGTGCGCATTCGGATTGCCCGCGAGTTCCTGCTCCTGGAACGGCGGATTGCCGAAGTGGCCGGTAATCACGTTGCTGTTCGCGAGAATCGCGGCCGTCGCGTCGGGATGCGGGATCGCCTGCGTCAGCGGATCGAGCTTGTCGAACTGCTTGTCGCCCCACTGCTTCGCGGCCGCGTACTGCAGCACGCGCGACTGCACCGACACGCCGACGGCCGGCACCGCGATGCGGTCCTTCGCGCCCAGGTCGGCAATCGTCTTCACGTTCGGGTTGCTGCTGACGAGGTAGTACGGAAAATTGCCGAGCGACGCGACGCCCTTCACGTTCTGCCGGCCGCGGGTGCGATCCCACACGGTCAGAAGCGGCCCGACGCCCGCGCCGGCGATGTCGACCGCGCCCGACAGCAGCGCGTCGTTCACGGCCGCGCCGCCCGACAAGCGCACCCAGTCGACCTTGATGTCGAGGCCGGCCTTGCGCCCTTCCTTCTCGATCAGTTGCTGGTCGCGCGCGACGTTCAGCATCAGGTAGACGACGCCGAACTGCTCGGCGATGCGGATGCGGCCTTCCGCGTGCGCGGCTTGCGGCGTGCCGGCGGCGGCGAACGCGAGCGCGGCGGTGAGCGTGGCGGCCAATGCGCGGCGCGCGGACAGGGTCGTGCGGCGCAGGGCCGGCGAAAGCGGAAACGACATCGGAACTCCGATGAGAATGAGGCGGCGGAACAAGGACGTGACGCTCAGAACGGCGCGTCGCCTTCGATCGTCGTGCGATACAGCTTGCGGCGCAGATGGTCGGGCGTGCCGGCCGCGAGATGCATCAGCGAGCGGTTGTCCCAGAACACGAGGTCGTGCTCGCGCCAGTGGTGACGATACAGATGCTCGGCACGCACGCTGTGCACGAACAGTTCGTCCAGCAGCGCGCGGCTTTCGTCTTCGGGTAAATCGACGATCCGCGTCGTGAAATGCTCGCTGACGAACAATGCGTTGCGGCCCGTTTCCGGATGCGTGCGCACGACCGGATGCACCACCGCCTCGACCTGCGCGATCTGCTCGGCCGACAGGTTCGGCCGCCACGGGCTGCGCGCCTGCAGTTCCGCATAACGGGCGAGATACGTATGCTCGGCGCGCCGACCCTCGATCGCGCGGCGCAGGTGCGCGGGCAGCGTGTCCCACGCGAGATGCATGTTCGCGAACAGCGTGTCGCCGCCCTCCGCCGGCAGTTCCTGAGCATGCAGCAGCGAGCCGAGGCTCGGCCTTTCCTTGTACGACAGGTCGGAGTGCCAGAAATGGCCGGCATCGCCGAGCCCGATCGGCTTGCCGTTCTCGACGATGTTCGACACGATCAGCACTTCCGGATGCCCGGCCAGCGCGAACTGATGCAGCACGTGGATCTGCAGCGGGCCGAAGCGGCGGCTGAACGCGATGTGTTCGTCGGGCGTGATGCGCTGGTCGCGAAACACCAGCACGTGATGGTCGAGATGCGCGCGATGAATCCGCGCGAAATCGGCGGCGCCGAGCGGTTGCGACAGGTCGATGCCGACGACTTCGGCGCCGAGCGGCGCATCGAACGGGACGATGTCGAATCGCTGCGCGCCGGCCTCCGGCGGCAAGGCAGGCCGATGGCCGGCGGACGTCGATGCGGTGCGGATGGCGGGTGTCGTCACGATACAGCTCTTGATTCGGTAAAAATGCGAATCTACGAGCGCGTGCCGAACTGCGTCAACGAAGCGATTCGGATACGTTTATCTGCTGTGGCGATAAAGATCGCTGCTCGGGCGGCGGGCCTGCCGGCCGGATCGCACACCCCGGTCCGCCCCGGATCGTCCGGCACGCTCCTGCGCGCCTCGTATCTGCAGAATTTACAAACCCGGCCTCACCCGGCACCGCCCGCACGGACCGCGGCCGTGCCGCAAGGCCGCCCGGCCTCGTCACGCGCGCGGCACGCAGCTTGCTCACGCCCGCCAGGATATGGCGGCGCCACGGAATCGACGACCGCCGTCGGTATTGCGTGGTCGTGAGCTATGAAAACTGCCTCTCCCCTGCTGGAATCGGCGCCAATGCGGGCCGATCACTTCGTCCAGTTCTACGAGAACGACACGCAACTCGTGTCGGAAGTCGCATCGTTCGCGGCCGATGCGCTGCGCGACGGCGGCAGCGCGATCGTGATCGCGCGGCCCGACCGGCTCGCCGCGGTGCACGAACGCCTGGACACGCTCGGCGCGTCGATCGGCGACGCGGTTCGCGACCGGATCTTCATGTCCGGCGCGCAGGCATTGCTCGACAGCTTCATGGACGGCGACTTGCCCGACCCCGCGCGCTTTCACCGCTCGATCGGCATGATCGTCGAAGCGGCGGTCCGCGCCGGCCGGCCCGTGCACGCGTTCGGCGAAATGGTCGCGCTGCTGTGCGCGCAGAACCGGTACGCCGGGGCGCTGCGGCTGGAAGCGCTGTGGAACGAGCTGATCGAGCGATACCACTTCTCGCTTTACTGCGGCTACCCGCACGATGCGTTTCCGAGCGCCGAGCAGTCGGAGATGTTCCGCCACGTGTGTGCGCTGCACCGCCGCATCCTGCCGGCCGCGTCGCTGCGCAACGACGCCAACGAGCTGCACCTCACGCTGGCGCTGTCGCAGCAGCGCTCGCGCGCGCTGAGCGACGAGATCCGCCGCCGCGAGGACGCCGAACAGCAACGCAACGGCGTCCTGATGCACGCGCCGTTGCCGATCGCGCTGCTGTCGGGCCCCGAGCACCGGATCGCGCTCGCGAATCACCGCTTCTCGGCGCTGTGCGGCCGGACCGACATCGTCGAGCAACCGCTGACGGCGGTGCTGCCCGGCGGCGATACGCCCGCGATCGTGCGGGCGCTCGAAGCCGCCCGCGCGCAGGGCCGTTCGACGACGATCGGCGAACACCGCGACCGGCCCGAACCGGAGGACGGCGCGCGCGTGTACCGGCTGCATTTCAATCCGCAGCCGCTCGCGGACGGGCTCGGCGTGATCGTCAGCGCGGTCGAGGTGACCGAGCACGTCGCCGCGCGCGAGAAGCTCGTCGCCGCGAACACCGAGCGCGACCGGCTGCTGGGCGAGCTGCGCGATGCGAATCAGGCGAAAGACCAGTTTCTCGCGGTGCTCGGCCATGAGCTGCGCAATCCGCTGACGCCGATCTCGCTCGCGCTGGAGCTGATCCGCAACCGCGACGGCCAAGCGACGCCGAACGAGATCGCGATCATCCAGCGGCAGCTCGATCACATGGTCCGGCTGATCGACGACCTGCTCGACGTGTCGCGCATCACGCGGGGCAAGATCACGCTGAAAAAGGAAACCGTGCGGCTCGCGGATATCGTCGACCGCGCGGTCGAGATCGCGAGCCCGCTGCTCGAGCAGCGCCGTCACCGCCTGCATGTCGACGCCGATCCGGACGCGTGCTGCCACGGCGACCCGGTGCGGCTGTCGCAGGCCGTCGCGAACCTGCTGACCAACGCGGCGAAATACACGCCGACGGGCGGCGACATCACCGTGCGCGCGGTGCACGGCGCGGACGGTACCGCGACCATCGAGGTCTGCGACAACGGCGCCGGCATTCCGCCCGACCGCCTCGACAGCATCTTCGAGCCGTTCTACCGGCTCGGCGGCGAGACGAAGCAGGCGCACGGCGGCCTCGGCATCGGCCTCGCGCTGGTGCGAAGCCTCGTGACCCTGCACGGCGGCACGGTGCGCGCGGACAGCGCCGGACCCGGCTGCGGCAGCGCATTCACGATCGCGCTGCCCGAGTCCCGGCCGAAAGCGGTCGCGGTTGCGGTGGTCGCGCCGCAGCCGCCGCCGGGCATCCGCGACATGGCGCCGGGCAGCATCGGCCGGCGCGTGATGCTGGTCGACGACAACGAGGATGCCGCGTCGACGCTCGCGCAATGGCTGCGCGAGGCCGGCCACGAGGTCGCCGTCGTGCACGACCCTGTGTCCGCGCTGGCCGCGTACCGCGCGTACCGCCCCGACGTCGCGATCCTCGATATCGGGCTGCCGGTGATGGACGGCTACGAGCTGCTGCGACGGCTGAAGGCGATCAACGAAGTCACGCCGTGCATCTTCCTCGCGCTGACCGGTTATGGCCGCAACGCGGATCGCGAACGCTGTCTCGCGACCGGGTTCCTGCAGCATTTCGTGAAACCGGTCGACCCGGCCGCGCTGCATCTCGCGATGAGCCGGCCGGGGACGAACGGCGATGCGCACGACGGCGCCGGCGCGGAAGCCGGACGCTGAACGCTGAACGCTGAACGCTGAACGCTGAACGCTGAACGCTGAACGCTGAACGCGGTACGGAGTGTGCAGCACGGTACGGGGCACGCAACCCGTCGACGATCGAGCGGCCGCCTTCGACTCAGTTCTCCGCCGAACAGCGGACCGACGTCAGGCCGGCCGATTCGACGATCCGGATCAGTTGAAGCAGCATCCCATCGGCGTTGACCGGTTCGCGCCACTGCACGAACAGTTCTTCCTCGCGCAGCGCACGCGCGGCCGTTTCGCGAACGCCGCGTGTGCGGCACGCGAAGCCCGCGGCGTGCAGCGCGGTCGTCAGGCGGTCCCGCGCCGTCGAGCCGGGTTCGTACTCGACGGTGATCAGTGCCGTCCTGACGCTCCGCACACGTTGCTCGACCAAGCGCAGCGGCCACACCACCAGGAGCCCGAGCACGAGCCCGAGCGCGCCGAGCGACAGCTGGCCGCCGCCGATGCACAGTCCGACGACCGTGACGAACCACAGCGTCGCGGCCGTGGTCACGCCGGATACGAGTCCGTCACGATGCAGGATCGCGCCGCCGCCGATGAAGCCCATCCCGGTCAGGATGCCGAGCGGCAGCCGCATCGGGTCGAGCACCGAGAACGCGCCTTCCGGCTTGCCGGCCTGCAGCAGCAGTGCATTGACCTGCAGCATCGACAGGCACGCGGCCAGACAGACGAGGATCGTCGTGCGCAGCCCGGCCGTCTTGCCGGATTCGCTGCGATCGAGGCCGATCAGTCCGCCCGCGACCAGCGCGAGCGCGATCCTGACGAGGACCGCATTCCACTGAAGTACGAGCGGCATCGGCTCCATGCGCGCCTCCCCTGCAAATCGTCGAGCGTGATACGCCGCGGCACGACCGCGGACGACGCTGGTGGGACGCAAGGTCCGGGCCCGGTTCGCGCGTGCGGTGCGCGGCGCCGGATAGCCTTCTTCCCCGTATCCGAGCGAATACGAAAACAACCTGTGCCACGATTTCGCGACTCCCGGTTCCCGATCGGGTACGGAGCGACGCATCCATCCCGACGATCACCACTCCGTTTCCGAACGGATACGAAATGATGCCCGGATCGGCGAGCTGTGCAATACTGTTCCCGATCAGATACGAAGCACGGAGAACGTCATGTCGGAATCCCAGTCCGTCGACACGATCGGCGCGCTCGCCCACCTCATCCGCGCGGCGCGGCTCCAGCAGGGGTTCACGCGCGACGAACTCGCGAACGCGACCGGGCTGTCGCCGAAATTCATCAGCCAGGTGGAAGCCGGGAAGCCGACCGCGCAGATCGGCAAGGTCATGCTGCTGCTCGGCGAACTGGGCGTGCGCCTGTACGCCGCGTCGTCGGTCGAGATTTCGGAAGCCACCGCGCTGAAGGCCGCGCAACGCCGCAGGAGCAGCCATGGCGGCTAGAACGCTGATCGCCTCCGCCAACGGCGTGCGCATGGGCACGCTGACCGACGACAAGGGCATCTGGTCGTTCGCATACGACCCGCAATGGCTCGCGTCCCCGACGGCCTATCCGCTGTCGCCGGCGTTCGCGCTGCGCGCCGGCACCTTCACCGACACGTCGACCGATCGCCCGGTCCAGTGGTTCTTCGACAACCTGCTGCCCGAGGAGGGCATGCGCACGTCGCTCGCACGCGAGGCGAAGGTCGACGCCGCCGACGCGTGGGGCCTGCTCGCGTACTTCGGGCGCGAATCGGCCGGCGCGCTGACGCTGCTGGCCGAAGGCGAACAGGAAGCGCCCGGCAGCCTGCAGCCGCTGCCGCTCGACGAGCTCGAGCGCCGGATCCAGGCGATGCCCGAGCGCGCGCTGACGGCCACGGCGCCCAAGCGCATGTCCGCGGCCGGCGCGCAGCAGAAGCTGCTGCTGGTGCTGCGCGGCGACGCGCCCGACTACGCGCTGTACGAGCCGGTCGGCAGCGAGCCGTCGATGCATCTGCTCAAGCCGGACATGCGCGCGGCCGGCTATCCGCACTCGGCGATCAACGAATTCTTCAGCATGAAGCTCGCGAGGAAGATGGGGCTCGACGTGCCCGACGTGCACTTCCTGCGCGCGCCGTCCGCGTGCTACGTGATCGACCGGTTCGACCGCGACGTCGCGTCGGCGCCGGCCGGGCGCGTGCATATGATCGACGCGATGCAGCTGCTCAACTACGACCGCGGCTTCAAGTACCAGCGCGCGAATGCGCAGGAGCTCGCCCGCGCAATCGACCGCACCAGCACGCGCGCGCTGGCGCGCCTGTCGGTGTTCCGCTGGACCGTGTTCAACGTGGTGGTCGGCAATGCCGACGCGCACCTGAAGAACCTGTCGTTCTTCGTCGACGCACGCGGCTACCGGCTCGCGCCGTTCTACGACATCGTCAGCACGGTCGTGTATCACACGCCGACGCACCGGCCCGACCATCGCGGCGATCATTGGCCGCACTGCGAGCTGACGATGCCGCTTGGCAACGCGACGCGGTTTGTCGATATCGATGCGGACGCGCTGATCGCGTTCGGACAGGCGCTCGGGCTCAGGGAGAAGGCCGCCGCGAGCGAACTGCAGCGCTTTCTCGAACCGCTCGATCGCCACGTCGCGCAGACGCTCGATGAAGTGCAGGTCATCGCGCGCCCGGACGCCGGGGAAATGCGGTTGCTCAATTCAATCGTCGCGATGCCGATCGCGGAGATGGGGCGCGCGCTGCGGCGCACGCGCGGCCGTACCGCATCCTGATCGATCGCAGTCAAGCGATTGAATATCAATCGAAGTTAATGTCGATATATCAATCGCTATTAGTTTAGCTTTACAACTTAATCACCCCTCACCCGGCACCGACACTCAAAATACAATATTCGCTATTACTATGCAGTCCATAGTGCCTTCTAGCCATTGATGCATTTTTTAATATCTGACATGCTCGAAACGTGTCGGCGGCGCATGGGATGTAATTGAAATGAACGAATTTGGTGTTGAAAATGAAACGAACCCCGCATGCAATACAGTCGACCCGGATCTTGCGGCTCCCAGGCGTTCGAACACAGGAGCTTCGGTTGTTTCGTCAGACAAGACTCGCCCCGCGAGCGCGGACGCGCTCGAGATCATCCGCCTGATCGATGTTCTTCAGACGCCGGCATGCCATTTCGACGGGAACGGGGAAATCATCGGCATCAACGACGCATGGCTTGCCTACGCGGATCGCCCGGTCGGAACCACGCATCGAGTCCAATGGATCGAGTTGATCCATGCACAGCACCGATACACGGCGCTATCCACACTTCGCGCTGCACACCCCGACTCGGACCATGCATCGCTGGAGTGCCGACTGGTAGGTTCCCGCGGCACCGACCAATGGTTCATCGTCAATCTTCATCGCGTTGGCGCCGGGTGGCTTTGCACGTGTACGAACATCCATGACCTGAAGGTCAAGGAAGGCGAGCTGAAGCAGCGCGCATCGATACAATCGGACATGCTCAACGTCAGCATCGATTGCATCAAGCTGATTTCGCCAGCAGGCAATTTGCTGCACATGAATCGCTCCGGATGCCTGGCATTAGGCGTCGATGAAGACTCCGGCTTCGGCATGCCCTGGCTGCCGTTGTTACCCGAAGACGTCTGGCCCGCGGGCAATAGCGCACTGGATTGCGCGAGGCGCGGTGTATTCGGCAGATTTGACGGGCGCAGCGAACTCCCGGGACGCGATATTCAATATTGGGACAATATGCTGACGCCGATATTGGATGCCGACGGAAAGACGACTGCGATTCTATGTGTTTCGAGAGACGTCACGCGCGAGCGCCTCGCGCTCGATCTGCTTCGGCGTAACGAGGAAAGGCTCGCGATCGCGACGCGTGTCGGAGGACTGGGCATCTGGGACTACGACATCGCATCGGACACACTGCAATGCGACGAGAACTGGTATCGAATCATGGGTCGTGCTCCGGGCAATCCGATCACCTCGATTGACCAGTTTCGCCCGTTTATTCACGTGGACGACGTCGACAAGGTCATTCAAGTCACGCAGACCGCGAAAGCGTTCATTTCGTCCGGCAGGGATTATCGGTTCGAGTATCGCGTGGTTCGGCCCAATGGTGAAATCCGGTGGGTTCAGTCCACGGTCTATCCGCAGAATGAAAGCGGAATCACCACACGAACGATCGGCTTCGTGCTCGACGTGACGGAGATGCGTTTGGCGGAGCGTCGCCGCGAGGCGTGGCTGCACTTCATTTCCCACGACATGCGCTCGCCGCAATCGTCGATTCTGGCGTTGATCGATCTTCATCGAACCGGCGCACAACACACCGCCACACAGAGCCTGCTCGATCGAATCGCGTCGTATGCGCACCGGACGCTGGCGCTGGCCGACGACTTCGTTCTGCTGGCCCGCGCCGAGGCGCCGACCTGGTCCCTGATGGAAACGGATATCGGCAGCGTCGTGCTCGATGCGATAGACGAATTGTGGGCACTGGCTCAAGCGCGAAGCATCCGGCTCGACGTGAACATCGGGGACGACGTCTGCGTCGCACACGTGGAGCCCTTCCTGCTGGTACGCGCGGTCGTCAATCTCGTCAGCAATGCGATCAAATTCAGTCCGAGCAACACCACGGTAACGGTCAGCCTGTCCTGTGTCGAACACGGCTATGCCATTACGGTTTCCGACCACGGTCCCGGCATTTCCGCTGAAGCGCAGCAACGCCTGTTCGAACCTTTTCAACGCTTTCAGGCGGAGCCTTCTCGTTGCCCGCCCGGCACGGGCCTCGGGCTGGCTTTTGTGAAGACGATTGCCAAGCGGTATGGCGGCAGCATCAAGTTGCACACTCGTCCGGGTAAAGGCTGCACATTCGTGCTGACGTTGCCGATAACTTCGTCGCGGATGTTGCCGCCCGAGGCGCGATGATCACGAACCTTGCCTCGCTGCGCTGTTGACGTCCCGAACATCGACGCTTGGGCCAACGAGGCCCGATTCGAGCAGCGCCAGACGATCCGCGCCCTGAAAAATCGCGATGAGACTGCCACGCATCAATCACGACAAGATAAGTATTCTTATCACAATGCCACTGTTTTCACACGAAACTCGACCGCGAGCAAATGTGCCGAGCAACCCGATCCCTCGCCCGCTACCCCGTGCTTGCCGCATACGGCGTGACGAAACGCGAAGGCGCGCAAAGACGCGGCGATTCAGGCCCTTTGCAAAAGGTCTGTCGCCTGCTCGGCGTCGGCCAGCGAATCGAGCGCGAGATAAGCAATGAACTGCGAGCCGAGCACGGCAGCGGATACGCCGCGCAGATTAATGCCGCCGTCCGACAGTTTCTGGGTCAGCTCCGCGATGATCCCTAGCTGGTCCAGTCCCATCACACGGATGGAGTGCAGGCTTGCGGTCGTATTGAATCCCGCCTGGGTGGCTGCACGGATCTCCTTGTCTCCCTGCAGCGGCGCGACAAATACGACCCCTTTGCCAGGGGTTTCCGGTGTGCGCCGGGCGACGACGAATTGCAGATCTGCGCCGGCCGCCCGCAACGCGTTCAACACGCGCGCAAGACCGCCCGGCTTGTCCTCGATGGTGGCCGCCCAGACATCAACGCGTTCGACGAGCAGTTCCATGGCCCCTCCAGAGAATCGGACCTCGATGAACCAAATCTACGTCGCACATGACCCGCGAGCAAGTCCGCTTGCGCGAGGAGTGACATGCAGGCTGCCTAGGAATCCGATGATTTCGCCGACGGGGGGCTCAAGCCGAGCATGACCGCCTGCCGATGCTGCCATTGAACCAGTTCGTCGCGGAACTCATCGGATGATTGCACGGACGTCACCCGCAATGCTCCGGATTGAAAGGTTCTCGCAGCGTGCCAGAACGGTCGGACATCCGGTACGTCGCCGATGGCGGTAATCGGCAACTGGTACGTTCGATGCAGATGCGAAAGGAAGGCGAAACCATAGCCGCGGCGCCGCATCGACGGGCGAATCTCCAGTCGGTGGACGTATACCCGATCGGTTCGAGGCGCCAGGCTGTATGTTGCCGCGCCAACGGTGCCGCCGGACGCCGCCAGGATCGCGACTTCCCAGCCCGAATGCAGGGCCCCGTCGATGCCCGGATCGATCGGCCTGGATTGAAAGCGAATCATGGGAAGCCGGCGAAATTTGCGTCGCGCAAACAGAGACCGCAGATAGGAAAGCACGCTCAGCCTTTTGTCACGTCCGCAGCGGTACGCGCCCTCATGTTCGCGAGCGACTGCGATCCGCAGCCGCACGCTTCCGCGTTGACGGTTCCCCTATCAGACGCGATCGCTCACGACATGAACGACCCCGCATGGACGTCCGGATCAACGCGACCGTTCGTCGGATGGTGCACGCATCCTGCGCCGATGCACGCTCGTTCAGTGGGATGGCGCGATCCGGCAGGCCATCAGAAACGCCTGGAACTCGATTTCCCATGCCGCGTCGCGCACGTCGATTTCGAAACCGGCGAGACGTTTCATTTCAACACTCAGATACACGGCGCTGAGCAATCGAGGCGGCACGCCCTGCGCGAAACAGCAGCCATCTGCATCGAGAAGCAGGCGCGGGTGGTGTCGGAACCGCACACTGGCCACCGAGATCGGATCCATCACATGCCTGGCCGATTCCCGCGGATACACGAAGGCCAGATGGATACCGGCTGCCGCCAGCCGTTCGCCCGCATCATGGAAGCGGTGGACCATCTGGAAACCGCGCTCGCCGCCACGCCCGACACCGACGACGATCAGCCCCCGGTTTCCCGCGACCTCCGGCAAGGATACGGGCCGCCGATCAGGCAGCAATAGCATCCCATCCAGATCGAACATGTCGACTACCTCCGCGAATCCGCCCTCAATTCCGGCGATCGGCGGCAAGAAGATATTATAAGACAGCGTTAACCAAATGTGTATTTCATTATAATGATATGCGCATCAGTCCTTGATGCTTGGCCCGTCCGAATCGGCCACGCTGGCGGCCAGGGACGCGAACGGCAGCGGCCCGGCGTGACGATCGACGCGGTCGAAATCGATCCGGAAGTGATCGCACTGCGCGACGTGTTCAGGATTCCTGCGGAAAATGTGCCCGGTTCGAGCCGACCGCCCGGCGCATGAAGGAGGGAGAGCACCGCGGCCCAAAGCGGCTGATCCAGCACGCGCAAGGACACGCACACCGGGAAATCGACGTCCGGACGTCTTGCGAACTCAGCCCGCGCGACGCTTCATCCGCTTGCCGAGCGCGCTTTTCGTCTTGTAGCGCACGCCGTGTTGCTCGAGATACTCGCGAATCAACTGCCGCAGGTATTTCGCTCCACCTGATGCGGGCTCATGCCCCGCGGTCAGGCCGATAGAGATAGTCGAGCACGTCGTCGACAACGGGCACGATCGCCAGCGTGACGAGCGCCGCGGCAAGCGGCACGGTCGACACGTAGCCGACATGCTTGAAGCCGATTGCGCCGGCCAGCCCCCCGACGAAGAACGACGCCAGCATCGTTCCGTGAATCCCGAGCTTCGTGCGGTTTGCGATCACCGCATGCGCGTGCACGTCCGCATTCGAGCGATTCCAGTAAAAGAGCTTGCCGAGTTCGATGCCGAGGTCCGTCACGATGCCCGTCATGTGCGTCGTGCGGATTTCCGCCCCCGACAGCTTGGTGATCATCGCGTTTTGCAGCCCCATGATGAAGCACAGCAGGATGACCGTGACCGGCATGAAGAACGCCTCCCACAGCGCGAGATGGCTGCCGAGCAGCCCGAACAGGAGCAGCAGCGCGGCTTCGACCAGCAGCGGCAACACATACTGACTCTGCAGGCCGCGGCGCCGCCCCCAGTTGACGAGCACCGCCGAGCAGCCGGCGCCCACCAGGAACGACGCGAGCGAACCCACACCGGCCAGCACGAGCCGGATGTCGCCCAGCGCCGTCTGATCCGCAATCGCCGACACGATCCCGCTCATGTGGGACGTGTACTGCTTGACCGCGAGGAAACCACCGGCATTGGTTGCGCCGGCGACAAAGGCAAGCGAAAACCCGAGCTGGCGGTTCGCGGCCGCGCTGCGGTGTTTTCCCGTCAGGCTTCGGAAGTACTGCGCTGGCATAGGATCTTCCCTTATTCGCCCGGCTCGGGGGCAACGACGCGCCGAGCGGAGCCCGGAGCGCCGCGACAAACCGCCACGGTCACCCGTTCCACCCGGGGAGCCATGAGACTTTCATGATAACCACATTATCATACCTTGTTATCCTGGTTCGTCTTTCGGTGTCATAATGCGAGCAGGGATACGTCGCGGGACATGCGGCCATTCCAACCACCTCGTCCAACCCGAGCGTACTGGAGACATTCCGGATGGCACCCGTGCCGGTCGTCCATTTCGTCCTGCTGGCCGTGGCCGCGTGGCTCGTGGTCGGCACGCTGGGGTTCGGGGCGCTGCGTCGCACGCGACTGGTGGCCCATGCCCTTTTCCCGCTCGGTGCGCTGGTCGGACTGCTCGTCGGCGCGGCGGGCCTCGCCGGCATCTTTGCCGAGCCGTCGGCCGCGGTGCTGCCGATCGGACTTCCCGGTTTGCCCTTTCATCTTCGTCTCGACCGCTTGTCCGGCTATTTCCTGTTCGTGCTCGGCCTCGTCAGCACGGGGATCGGCGCCTTTTCAGCCGGCTACTTCCGCAAGGGTGAAGGATCCCCGCCGGGGCTGATCTGCTTCGAATACCACACCTGCCTCGCAAGCATCGCACTGGTGTTGATCGCGGACGACGCCTACGTGTTCATGGTCGCCTGGGAGACGCTGACGCTGTCCGCGACGTTTCTCGTCATGACCAACCACCGGATCGGCGAGATCCGCCGGGCCGGTTATCTGTATTTCCTGATCTCGCACGTCGGCGCGCTCGCGCTGCTGCTCTGCTTCGGCATTCTGCAGGCGCGCACCGGCGACTACACCTTCGCCAACCTGCGCGCGCAGTCGCTGGATACCCTCCCCGCGTCGTTCGCCTTCCTGTTCGCGCTCGTCGGGTTCGGTGCGAAGGCCGGGATCTTCCCGCTGCATGTGTGGCTGCCGGAGGCCCACCCCGCGGCGCCGTCGCCGGTCTCGGCGCTCCTCAGCGGATTCGTGCTGAAAGTCGGCCTGTACGGCCTGCTGCGCGTCCTGTTCGACCTGTTGCACGTGCAGATCGCGTGGTGGGGCGTGCTGCTGATCATGATCGGCGTCGGCACCGCGTTGCTCGGCGTCGTGTTCAGCACCATCCAGGTCGACATGAAGCGCCTGCTCGCCTATTCGTCGATCGACAACGTCGGCCTGATGATCGTCGCGCTGGGTCTCGCGGTGCTGTTTCGCGCGTACGGGATGACGAGCCTGTCCGCGCTCGCGCTGACCGCGATGCTCTACCAGGTCGTCGCGCATGCGGCATTCAAGAGCTTGCTGTTCCTGGGCACGGGCGCCGTGCTCCACGCCACCGGCGAGCGCAATCTCGGCAGGCTCGGCGGACTGATTCGCTTCATGCCGTGGACCGCGTGGGCCGTGCTCGCGGGCGTCGCGGCCAGCGCGGGCCTGCCGCCGCTCAGCGGTTTCGTGGCCGAGTGGCTGCTGCTGCAGGGCTTTCTGTTCGCCCCGCAGTTGCCGGATTCGGTGCTCGCCATGACGGTGCCGATCGCCGCCGCGCTGATCGCCATGTCGGCGGCGCTGGCCGGCTATACGATGGTCAAGTTCTTCGGGATCGTGTTCCTCGGGCAGCCGAGAGAAGCGAAGCTGAACCGCGCCCGCGACGCGAACACGTGGGAACGGCTCGCGTTCTGCTGGTTCGCGGCCGCCAGCGTGCTGCTCGGGCTGATGCCCGCGCAGTTCGTCAAATTGCTGGATCGCGTCACGCACGCGCTGGTCGGCGCCGGCGTCGGCGCGGACAATCATGGCTGGCTGCTGTTCGCGCCCGTGTCGGCCGCTCGCGCGAGCTACATGCCGGCGGCGTTCATGCTGTTCTTCATTGCATGCTGCGGGCTCGCATGGGTGCTGGTGCGGCGTTTCTATCACGGCCGGCTGCGACGCGCGGCGCCGTGGGGGTGCGGCTTCCCGTTCACGACCGCGCGCATGCAGGATACGGCGGAAGGATTCGGGCAGCCGATCCGCGAAATCTTCGCGCCGCTGCTGCGCATCGAACGGCACTTGCCGTCGCCATTCGACGCACAACCGGCCTACCGGGTGTCGGTGACCGATCGCACCTGGTCCGCACTCTACGCGCGCATCGCGGCGCTCACGCAACGCGCCGCCGACTGGGCGGGTCGCCTGCAGACGGGCAAGATCGCGGTATACCTCACATACAGTTTCGTCGTGCTGATCGTGCTTCTGATGTTGGTGAGACGATGGTAACCCTGTCCGGCGTCATCTCGCAGACTCTCGAAATCGTGATAGCGATCGCGGCCGCGCCATTGCTCACGGGCTGGGTCAACCAATGCCGCGCGTGGCTGCAGAATCGGCGCGCGCCGTCCATCTGGCAGCCCTACCGGATGCTCCACAAGCTGTTCAACAAGGAATCGGTCATCGCGTACGGCGCGAGCCCCGTGTTCCGCGGCGCGCCCTATGTCGTCTGGGCCGCCATGACGCTCGCGTGCGCGATCGTGCCGACACTGTCGACCGAGTTGCCGCTGTCGCCCGCCGCCGATGCGATCGCGCTCGTCGGCCTGTTTGCGCTCGCGCGCGTCACGCTGTCGCTCGCGGCAATGGACGTCGGCACGGCGTTCGGCACGCTCGGCGCCCGCCGCGAAATGCTGATCGGCTTCCTCGCGGAGCCGGCACTGCTGATGGTGCTCCTGTCGGCGTCGCTGATCACGCAGTCGACGCTGCTCACGAGCATCGTCGCGACGCTCGGCCGCGGCGAGCTCACGATCTATCCGAGCCTGGCATTCGCCGGCATCGCATTCACGCTGGTCGCGCTCGCCGAAAACGCCCGGCTGCCTGTCGACAATCCGACCACTCACCTCGAGCTCACGATGATCCACGAGGCGCTGATCCTCGAATACTCGGGGCGGCACCTTGCGTTGATGGAGTGGGCGGCGAGCCTCAAGCTGTTCGCGTATTCGTGCATCGGCCTCGCGTTGTTCGTACCCTGGGGCATCGCGAATGCGGGCGATCCGGTTGCGCTGCTGCTGGCGGTGCCGGTACTCTTCATCAAACTGACGGCAGGCGGTGTCGCGCTCGCCGTGGTCGAGACGGCCAACGCGAAGATGCGCATCTTCCGGGTACCGGAATTCCTGGCGACCGCCTTCCTGCTGGCGGTGATCGGCATGCTCGTCCACCTGCTGCTGGGGGCATGAATGCACGCCTACGCGACCCAACTGATCAATTTCCTCGCGGCCGTGCTGCTGATGCTGTCGTTCGCGATGCTGAGCCAGCGCCGGATCCTGTCGCTGATCCATCTGTATACGCTGCAGGGCGTCGCGCTCGTGTCGGCGAACCTGATCCTCGGCTTCGTCACGAACGACGTGCACCTGTATGTGTCCGCCGGGCTGACGCTCGTGCTGAAGGTCGGCGTGATCCCGTGGTTCCTGTATCGGCTCGTTCGCCGGCTCGACGTCAAGACCGACGTCGAGCCGCTCATCAATATTCCGACCACGCTGCTGATCGGCATCGTCCTCGTGATCGTCGCGTTCAATGTCGCCGCGCCGATCAGCCAGCTCGCGACATCGGTCGCACGCGGAACGCTCGGCATCGCGCTCGCGTGCGTGCTGCTGTCGTTCATGGCGATGATCACGCGCGCAAAGGCCATTCCGCAGGTGATCGGCTTCCTGTCGATGGAAAACGGGTTGTTCTTCGCGGCGGCGGCCGCGACCAACGGCATGCCGATGATCGTCGAGCTCGGCATCGGGCTCGACGTGCTGATCGGCATCCTGATTCTGGGCGTCTTCATGTTCCAGATTCGCGAGCAGTTCGACAGCCTGGACATTCATCACCTCGAGAAACTCAAAGATGAATGACGCCCACGTCGTGCTCGCCGTGCTCGGCCTGCCGCTCGCGGGCGCTGCATGCCTCGCCTGCGTGCGATCGAGCCGGGTCGCGCGCCATCTGAACGTCGGCTTCAGCTTCCTGACGTTCGCGGCAACATGCGTGCTGGCCGCGCGCACCGTCGAGCAGGGCCCGTCGTTCGCATTCGGACGCGCGTTCTTCGTCGATCCGCTCAATGTCTATCTCGTTGCGCTCACGGCGTTCGTCGGCTGGACGACATCGCTGTTTTCCCGGCCCTACATGCAGATCGAGGAGGCGCGCGGCCGGATGACGGCCGCGCGGATGCGGCTCTATCACAGCATGTATCAACTCTTCATGTTCGCGATGCTGCTCGCGCTGCTGACCGACAACGTCGGCGTGCTCTGGGTTGCCATGGAAGCCGCCACGCTCGCCACCGTGTTGCTCGTCAGCGTGTACCGTACCGCCGCGAGCCTCGAAGCCGCATGGAAGTACTTCATCCTGTGCGGCGTGGGCATCGCCCAGGCGCTGTTCGGCACGATCCTGTTGTACCTCGCCGCGAGCCGGCAACTGACCGACGGCGACGCGTTGCTGTGGACGAGCCTGGCCGCGGTCAGGACGCAGCTCGACCCGACGATCGTGTCGATCGCCTTCGTGTTCCTGCTGGTCGGCTATGGGACCAAGGTCGGGCTCGTGCCGATGCATAGCTGGCTGCCGGACGCGCATGCCGAAGGTCCGACGCCGATTTCGGCGGTGCTGTCCGGCCTGCTGCTGAACGTCGCGCTGTATGCGGTGCTGCGCTGCAAGGTGCTGGCCGACGGCGCGCTCGGCAATGGCCTGCCGGGACGGTTGCTGATCGGGTTCGGGCTCGTGTCGGTCCTGGTCGCGTCGTTCTCGCTGTTCCGGCAGAAGGACGTGAAGCGCCTGTTCTCGTACTCGTCGATCGAGCATATGGGCTTGATGACGTTCGCGTTCGGGCTCGGCGGCCCGATCGCGACGTTCGCCGGGCTGCTGCACATGACGGTCCATTCCCTCGTCAAGTCGGCGATCTTCTTCGCGGTCGGCCATGCTGCGCAGAAGGCCGGCACGCAGGCGATCGACGGCATCCGCGGGCTGCTGCAGGTCAGCCCGACGGTCGGCTGGGCAATGATGCTCGGCGCGCTGGCGATTCTCGGCCTGCCGCCGTTCGGCGTGTTCGCGAGCGAATTCCTGATCCTGACGACGGCCATGAACACGCTCCCGTGGACCGCGCCGTTGCTGCTGCTCGGGCTCGCCGTCGCGTTCGCGGCGATCTTCGCGCGCGTGCAGCGGATGGTGTTCGGCGAAACGACGACGGCGACGGTGCTCGAGCACCGGCCGGCGCTGCTGCCGGTGTTCGTGCACCTGGGACTCGGCCTGATGCTGGGTCTGTACGTGCCGCCCTATCTGGCAATCTGGTATCGCCAGGCTGCAACGATGCTGGCAGGATAAACGATGCGACTCGACTCGATTCAGGCGAACGGCGCGACTCGCCTCCGGCACGAGGCAGGCCAGGTTCCGGCTACGGTGGTTGATGTCGACGAACCGCGCTGGCTCGACATCGCGCATGCGGCCCGGATGGAGGGAAGCCGGCTCGTGGCGATGTGGGGCGGCGAGACGCCCGGGTGCGCATGTTCGGTCAACGCGGCGTACGAATGCGACGACGGCGTCCTGTGGGTCCGTCTCGCGACCGGGCAGGAACCGCGCGCCGACGGCGACTATCCCGATCTCGCGGGCGTGTTTCCCGCCGCAGCGCGCATGCAGCGCGCCATTTTCGACCTGACCGGCCTGCGCGAGCGCGATGCGCGCGACACGCGCCCGTGGCTCAATCACGGCAACTGGCCCCGCGACTACTTTCCGCTGCGGAAGCAGGCAACCGGAATCGAGCGATTCGAATCGAGCGAAGCGGATTATCCGTTCGTGCAGGTTGCCGGCGACGGCGTGCACGAAATCGCGGTCGGGCCGATTCACGCCGGCACCATCGAGCCGGGCCATTTCCGGTTCTCCGTCGTCGGCGAGAAGGTGCTGCGGCTCGAGGAACGGCTCGGCTATGTGCATCGCGGCGTGGAGCGGCTGTTCGAACGGACGGCCGCCTCGAACGGCCATCGCGTGGCGGGCCGGATCGCCGGCGACTCGACCGTTGCGTTCTCGTGGGCCTATTGCATGGCGCTCGAGCAGGCATGCGGCACGTCCGTGCCCGCGCGCGCGCTGGTGCTGCGCGCGCTCCTGCTCGAGCGCGAGCGCATCGCCAATCACCTCGGCGACCTCGGCGCGCTCGGCAACGATGCCGGATTCGCGTTCGGTCTCGCGCAGTTCTCGCGGCTCAAGGAGAACTGGATACGGACCAACGGCGGCGTCTTCGGGCATCGCTACCTGATGGACCGGATCGTGCCGGGCGGGCTGGCCGTCGACATGGATCCGGAGGACGCGGCGGTCCTCACCGAACAGTGCGAACGCATCGCGCGCGACGTGCACGTGATGCGGAAGATCTACGAGGACCAGTCCGGGCTGCAGGACCGGTTTCTCGGCACCGGCCGATTGAATGCCGACGTGGTCGCGCATTTCGGCGTGCGCGGCCTGGCCGCCCGCGCCAGCGGCCAGACATTCGACGTGCGCGCGAACCTGCGGCCGGCCCCTTACCACGACCTGGCCGTCAAGGCGGCAAGCGATGCGCGCGGTGACGTCGCCGCGCGGGTCGCCGTGCGATTCGCCGAAATCGACGAATCGCTGCGCCTGATCGCCGAGCTGCTGGCGAATCTTCCGGAAGGGCCGATCGCCGCCGGCGTCGCGCCCGCGGCGGCGCCATCCATCGGAGTCGGCTGGGTCGAGGGCTGGCGTGGCGATGTATTCGTCGCGCTCGAAACCGCCGCGGGCGATGCCATCGCGCGCTGCCATTGCCACGATCCGTCGTGGCAGAACTGGCCGGCACTCGAGCACGCGATCATCGGCAACATCGTTCCCGATTTCCCGCTGATCAACAAATCGTTCAACCTGAACTACGCGGGGCACGATCTCTGATGTGGCAACTCATCCGTCAATTCGCGCGCACTGATTTTCCCGACGAACCCGTGCCGGCCATCGAAGCCGCCTGGCGACACGAGGCGCAGCAGATTCGTCAGGACATTCTCGACCTCCTCGGCCGCGCGATGTGCATCCGGCAGATCGACGCGGGTTCGTGCAACGGTTGCGAACTGGAGATCCACGCGCTGAACAACCCGTACTACAACATCGAAGGGCTCGGGATCAAATTCGTCGCCAGCCCGCGCCATGCGGACCTGCTGCTCGTGACCGGCCCCGTCACGCTGAACATGAAGGCCGCCGTGCTCGCCGCGTACGACGCGACGCCGGCGCCGAAACTCGTCGTCGCAGCCGGCGAGTGCGCGTGCACGGGCGGCATCTTTGCCGACAGCTATGCGGTGTGCGGTCCGGTTTCGTCGGTCCTGCCGGTCGATGTGACCATCCCCGGATGCCCGCCCCCTCCGATCGATCTGCTGCGCGGCATTTTGACCGCCTGCCGATCACGCGAAGTTTGAAGCGGATGCCCGTGGCAATCCTTCAGTCGGGCGATGCGGTCCGGATCTCCGCAGCCATGACGTCGTTTCGTTCGAACGCACGCCGATCCCGGCGCAAAGCGACAGAACGAACCGCGCGCGAACGGAAACAGGATGCCCACGCGCTTCGCGCCGCACGATATCCCTGAAACTTTTATTGAGACGAAGGAAACTGTATGGCTGAAAAAGGTAAAGACCAGATCGTTCGTGCGTTCCGCGCCGTCTTCCTGGCATTTCTCGGCGTCAACAAACGAAAAAATCTCGAAGCGGATGCCGCGCAGCTCAACCCCTTCGCTGTCGTCATTGCCGCGTTCGTCGCGCTTGGCGCATTCATTGCGCTGCTGTTGTTAGTCGTTCATTGGGTCGTGGGTTGACGACGCTCGCGGGAATGTCCCGCATCACCGCCCGATCGGCAGCCCCGTCGGTTCGATCCACCCGAGCCGGTACGCGATCAGCAGCGACAGGAACAGCGTGATCGACAACCCGACGCGCGCCGCCAGCGACCATGCCATCCGCTTGCTTCCGCCGCGGTCGTGATTCATGAAATACAACGCGAAAACCAGGCTTCCGATAATCATCACGAAAGCCGCCGAAACCAGCGCAATCTTCATTGTTTGTGTTCCTCCAGACCCGAATCGGCCTTCAGCAGTTCGTCCAGTCGTTGCCGCTCGGCAGCGACGTCGGCGACGCCCGACGCCGGCCAGTCCAGCGCCACGCCATTCCCCAGCGAATCGCGCACGAGCGTCTGGTAACGCCGGTCGCTGATCCGGCCCTGCTCCATCGCTTCCGATATCTCATGCCTGAACGGTAGCGGAAAGCTCGCGTATCCGCGCGACAGCGCCGCATATTGCCGCGCGTCGATCTCTTTCGACGACGGCACGACGGCCCACACCACGACGGCCACGATGGCTGCGAAGGGAATCGCCGTGTAGCGAAGAACGAACTTGATCGGGGTCATGAGGCGGATATCGAAGTAGCGGCGAAGTAGCAGCGAAGTGGCTGCGCACGCGGCCCGTGCGGAACCGGAAGCAGGACAACCGGTCGCGCGGACGACGGCGCCGCCCGGACAAGCCGGGGCCGGGAGTGCCGGCCGATATTGTACTTAAAGCGACTAACAGAGCATGATAATCTCGTTATCACATTGTGCAGATGAGGCGAGCAACCGGCGCCTTGGGCGGGCGGACCGCGCGGCGTGACGCTCGCGGCCATGCCCGTGATCGACGACCTGTTCGCGCGCCACGAACGCCGGTGTTGAACCCGCGCGCACGCCCATGGCGCATTCGGACACGACACCGAAAGCGGATGGATTATAATTTGATTAACATATCGACCACTCCTGCCTCACGATGGAAACGAAAACCGCCCGCCTGACCGTCCTGATCGACCCCGCCAAGAAAGAAGCGTTCGACATGCTCTGCGCGGAGCAGGATCTGACGCCGTCGCAAGTCGTGCGTCAGTTGATCCGCGAGTATCTCGACAAACACGGCGTCACGTACAAGACCAAGAGCGCGCTCGGCAAGCGGGTGAAGTAAGCACGGTCGAACCCACCGCGCCGTCAGGCGCAGATTTCCCATCGTGCATGTTCACGCGCGCGCCAGACGAGCCGCTCGGGATCGATGCATTCCCCTGCCTTCATGCGCCGGGCGGTGGACGACAGCTTGAGCTCGCCGGCCGATCCGAACGCCAGCGCGCGCTCGAGCAGGATCCGCAGCGACGGCAGCGGGTTGCCGTTCTTCCATGCGAACGCGATGAAGTTGTTGTCGTCGCCGCACGGCACCAGGGCGTACGAATCGTCGAACACCGCGCGCAGTTGCGCGAGATGTCGCGGCAACGCCGGATCGTCGTCCATGAAATTGATCGCGAGCACGCCCGTTTCGCTCAAGCGTGCACGGCACGTATCGAAAAAGGCGGTGCCCGTGCAGCGGCCCGGCATGCCGTCGGCGACGAACGCGTCGTGCAGGATCACGTCCGCCTGGACCTCCGGCCTTGCCACGTAGTCGGCGCCGTCCGCGCAGACCACCGCGAAGCGCGCGTCGTCTTGCGGAATCCTGAACACGTCGCGCAGCGCGATCACTTCCGGGTTGATCTCGACCGCGTCGATCGCCGTGTCGGGCAGGTGCCGATAGCAGTATTTTGCGAGCGATCCGCCGCCAAGCCCGATCATGCAGATGCGCGCAGGCACCGGCTGCAGCAGCAGGAAACCCATCATCACGCGCGTATAGCCAAGTTCGAGCCTGACCGGATCCTTCAGCGACATGAAGCTCTGCGTGCCGAAGTGGTCGAAGTGCAGCGACACCGCATGTTTCGTCTCGAGCACGAACGGACGGCCGTCGTTCAACGGCATCGCCAGGAACCGCAGGAACGCGTCATAGGAAATTCGATCCTCGCTCATGCTCGGCAGGCCCGGTTGATCGGAGCGTCGCTCGTACGGTGTGCGGTCATACCTTCTTCAGATAGCAGGCCTTCAGCATGAAGCCGCCCATGTCGGTCTTGCAATCGACTTCGTGATCGCCGCCGACGAGACGGATGCTCTTGACCTTGGTGCCCATCTTCAGCGTGATCGACGAACCCTTCACGCGCAAGTCCTTGATCAGCACGACCGAATCGCCGTCCGACAGCACGTTGCCGTTCGCGTCCTTGACGACGTCGCCCGCCGGTTCGTCGCCCGCTTCGGCGCCGGCGCCGGCCGACCATTCATGACCGCAGTCCGCGCACACGTACAGCGTGCCGTCCGGGTAGGTGTTTTCCATCGCGCATTGCGGGCAGGCGGGGGCGGCGTTCATTGCAGCTTCCATTCAGTGGGAGTTCGGGTCAATCGATAAAAAATGCCGGGCATGCAAGCACACGGCCCGGCTGCACGTGTCGCGCAGCCGTCGACAGACCGACAGGCCGGGCATCACGCACACAACATTATAATGCAATACACATAAACCGGTTGCCGTATTATAATCCTCCACTTTCGATCATTCGCCGGACTTGATGGCGGTTTCGCTGAGGATGTCGACATGTTCGAGATGAATGATGCCCCGGCACCGGGTGCACAACGCCCGGCGCCCCGTCGGGAAGCCGCGCGCCGCGCGGTCCCGCCGTGCTGCCGGCCGGCCATTGCACGCCGTTCCGGCAACTTTCCCCGAGGCTGATCCGCACCGTGGCAACCGTCGTCTACGTTGAAATCGGCCCCGCATGGAACCGCAGCCGTGCGATCGCGTCCCGTGACGCGATCGTCGCGGCGGCACACCGCTTCGAAAGCGACATCCTGCTGCTCGCCAACGGGCTCAGCGGCAGCGCGAAAGATGCGACGGCCATCGCGACGCTGCAGATGCATGGCGGCACGTCCGCGCAGGTGCTCGCCACCGGCCCCGACGAGGACGCCGCGCTCCAGGCGCTGCTGCCCTTGCTGCAGGCGGGTTGACGCTGCGTCGCCCGATCCCACGGCCTCGTGCCGTTCACCCTGAATCACCACTCTCCGAGGAAGCGATGAACGACAACGTCACGTCCAACACCCCCAACCTGTCCGCGTCCGCGCTCTGGGCGCTCGAGCGCCTCGCCGACGTGCGCTATGGCCGCGATGCGCCGGCGCTCGGCTGGTCGGTCGCGCAGGAACTCGTCGGCGCGGGCTTCGTCAGCCATGCCACGAATGGCCGCTCCGGCGCATCGATCACGGCGCACGGGCGGAACTTCCTGAAGAGCCGCAAGTAGGCATCACCGGCACGGGTGCGATGCCGCTTCATGGGAAGCACGTGGGCGTGTCGACGTCCTCCATGAAGCAATCCGCAGCCGGCCATCCGGGCGATGCGATCGCATTCCCCGCTGCACGCGGGGATTTGCGGCCGCGCCGAAGTTTCCGCGGTATCGTACGGGGCACGAACGCGGCGCACGACGCCGCCTTCGCCTTCCTTTCCCCATGGAACGCCCGATGACATCCCGCGCCCTGCCGCCCGTCACGTCCCCGCCGGTGCTCGACACCCCCCGCCTGATCCTCGAAGGCCATCCGCTCGGCGACTTCGACGCGCTCGCCGCGATGTGGGCCGAGCCGACCGTCGTCGCACACATCTTCAACGGCAAGCCGTCGGCGCCGCGCGACTCGTGGATGCGGCTGCTCGCGTATCGCGGGCTGTGGCCGCTGCTCGGCTACGGCTACTGGGCGATTCGCGAGAAGGCATCGGGCCGCTACGTCGGCGATCTCGGCTTCGCCGACTTCCATCGCGCGGTCGAGCCGTCGATTCGCGGCGTGCCGGAAGCCGGCTGGGCGCTCGCGAGCTGGGCGCACGGCAAGGGCTATGCGACCGAGGCGCTGTCGCACGCGCTCGGCTGGCTCGATGCGCAGATCCGGTTCGAACGCAGCGTATGCCTGATCGCGCCGACCAACATCGCGTCGATCCGCGTCGCCGAGAAGGCCGGGTATGCCGATCCGGTGCGGATCCGCTTCAACGACGCCGATTCGCTGCTGTTTTCGCGGGCGCGCCGGTAGGTAACCTCGATGCCGGACGCCGGTCGCTGCGGCGCGGCTATCGCGCGCGGGCCGTATCGGCTTGTTGCGGCGACGTCGTACCAACCGTAGCCCGCCCCATCGCCGAGCCGGTTGCCTGCCATCCGCCGCCCAGCGCCTTGTACGGCGCGCCGGGATCGGTCGTCGTCTGCAACGCGCCCTGCACCGCCTGCTGCCGCCCCTCGGACCATTGCCGCCCGGCGTCGGGCACGTCGGGAAACGGCGACAGCCCCTTCCGGTGACGATCGCGCGCGAGTTCCAGCGCGCCCTGCTCGGCCTTCACCACGTCATCGAGCGCAGGCCCGCGCGTCGGGTCGGTGCGGTAGACGGCCAGCACGTTGCCGACGGTAGACGCATAGCCGGCGCCTTCCTGGTCGCGCGTCGCGAGCCACCACGCGAGTCCCGCGGTCACCAGCAAGAACACCACCGCGCAGAGGATGATCAACGGTTTCCTGCCCGGCCACCAGCGTTCGCGCTTGCCTCTCCCGCCGTCGCCGTCGCCATCGCCGCCGGTGCGGCCGCCGCGATCGTCGTGCGGATGGCCGTCACCTCCGCCGCCGCCCGGCGCGTCCGTGCCGAGTGCGTCGTGCCAACCTTCCCCGGTGCGCCCGCCGTTGCCGCCGTCACCGGCACGGTAGACGGTCACGGGTGCAAGCCCGCTCGATGGCCCGTGCAGCAACGACGCAGCGTCCGCGCAGGGCTCGGGGAAGCCTGCCGACCGCCCCGGCGTGAACGCGCCGCGGAACACGACGCGAGATCGCTCACGAACGGACAAGGGAAACAGGATCGCAGCAGGCATGAGATATCGCTCGAGGCGGCAGTCGCGTTCGGTATTGCACTCGACTTCTTCAGGCCTGCAGGCGAGCAAACGGCGCACCCGGCCGGCGTGTCGTACGACGGATGCGGCGCGCACGCGCGATGCGCGCGATTCGCGATCCGATCATCGCGACAGGAGGCCACGATGACGCGATCGACCTCGCTCGACACCGACCCGCAAGGGCGAGACCACGGCGACAGCGCGCGCGGCCCCGAAGGCAAGCGCGACGGCACGGACACGCCGCCGCCACGCAGCGCGCACGAACCTGCCGAAGGCAAGCCGGAACCCTCCGACGACGGCGCGTCGGCACCTCGCCCCGACGAGCAATCGCACCGTACGCCGGCCCGCTGACGCGACGACACGCGCCAGGCCGCGGATCGTCCCTGTCGGCAGATGAATCGACATCACCGACGTGCGGCACAAACGACAATGCGTTGAAAAATCGCGGACGGCGCGTCTGACGCGCTGGTCTGATGCGCTGTGCAGGCGCATCCGCGTTTGTTCCGACGGGTAACCGGCTCACCTGAACATTGCGCCGCGCGAGCCCGCCGACGCAGCGCATCGTGCATCGGCTCGCGGCGCTGTGCGGGCTGCCCGGCCTGCCGCCGCTCGCCGCCGTCACGCGTCGGTCGGCCGCTCGCCGAGCGACGGGCTCGCCGGCTTGTTCGATTCGCGCGCGAGACCTTGCGCGAACACCTTCAACCCTTCGAGCAGCGGCGTCAGCGCATCCCACAGCGCTTCGTCGTGCAGCAACCGGTACGCGCCGCGCACGCCGGGCGCGACATGTTCGTGCTCGGCGGGCTTCCACGCGCCGATGTGATGCAGCGCCTCGGCGGCCGCGAATACCGCCTTGCCGAACTGCTCCGGCGGAATACGCGACAGCGCCATCACCAGCGCCGCAAGGTTCTGCGCGCCGCTTTGCATACCGGGCTTGTCGAACGCGCCGATGAACGTCTCGGCCATCTGCGCATTCGCGCTGACGACCTCGTTCGCGAAACGCAGGAAGCCGTGCCGATGCAGGCTGCCGAGCAGGCTTTCGAGCGCGTGGTGCGCATCGGGCTCCGGTGCGGGAGGCTTCGTGTCGGGGGATGGGCGATCGGTCATCAGCTGTTCTCCGGATGGGGCGCCGCGCGGCCGTCGCTGCGGCAGCCGCGTGTGCGCCGGATTCGTGTCGTGCTTCGTGCACCGCGCCCGCCCGCGCGCGACCGATGCCGGCGTCACTGCATCGGGCCGCCGGGCGGCGCCTTGTATTCGCTGCGCGCGCCCATCGTGTCCTCGACGGTCTGCACGCCGCGCAGCGCGGCCACGCCGTCGACGACGGCATGCCGTTCCGCTTCTTCCACCTGCCCGCTCAGGCGCACGTGCCCGTGCTCGACGGTCACGTCGACGTCGCGCGGACGCCCGACCAGATGGCCCAGCGCCGCACGCACGCGTTCGGTAACGAGCGCGTCGTCCGCGTCGCCGGCGAACCAGTCGGCGCGCAGCCCCGCGATCTTGCCGCGCGCATGGTCGGCCGCGCGCTTCGCCTGAGTATGCGCGTAGTCGGCCACGCCATGGCGGCCCGCGGCGGCCTTGTCGCGCACGTATGCGCGCCGCCGCCGGCCTGATGCCGGATCGAGGAAGTACATCGCCGCCGCGCCGCACGCAATGGCCACCGCGAGGGTCAACAACGGGTTGTTCGAACGTGTTCTGGAAGTCATGGGAGCACCGTAGTCGATACCCGGAACCGCCGGGCTTCGTCGTCATGGGCAGCACATGCCGTGCCGCGTGCGGATGCGGCGGCGACAGCGCCACGCGCCCGGCTGTGCGGCATCCGGAGCGCCTTGCTCGCGCTGCAACGGCGCGATCGAAATGACAAGCGCTTGAAAATTCCGCGAGCGGCGCACGCCGTCGGCAACGAACGGCACCGCGCGTGAAAGCCGACGCGTGCCTCGCCGACACGACGCGAACAGCGCGGTACGGGATCCAGCTCGCCGCCTGCAAGCCGGTTCATACATTGGCGTCGGGCGGCGTGAGTGACCGTCGCGCATGCGTGTCCGTATCGCGGGCGGGAGCGCGATTGACCGTTAGTTGCGATTTCAAGATCGCACCGACATCCGGAATGCCGGCCGGGAATGCCCGCGCCGCTTGCGCGGACGCGGCCCCCGCACCGTAACCGCCAGCTGCGCGCGCTGCTGCCGCTGCTGAAGGAACGCAGCGACACCGGCTGGCGCGACCGGATCGCGAGATGGAATGCCGACTGGCGCGACACGCTGGCGGCACGCGCGGCCGCGAAGTCGCGAAGTACTGGCGCCAATGGCCCGATCCGCGCTGGATCTGCATGGTGCTGAACAACGAGGACCTGAACCAGGTCACGTGGGAGCAGCGCGTGATGGAAGGCGACCCGAAGTTCGACGCGTCGCAGCAGATTCCGAACGTGCCGTACTACCGTTTCGCGACGCTGCTCGGCCTGAAGGGCATCTACGTCGACGATCCGGAACAGCTCGGCGCCGCGTGGGACGAGGCGCTCGCGTCCGACCGTCCGGCCGTGCTGGAAGTCAAGAGCGATCCGGAGGTGCCGCCGCTGCCGCCGCACGTGACGCTGCAGCAGGCGAAGCACTTCGCCGAAACGCTGGTGAAGGGCGACCCGCGCGAAGCGAACGTGATCATCGAAACCGCGCGGCAGGTGCTGTCGGCCGTGCTGCCGGGCAACGGCGAACACGGCGGCAAGGGCGGCAAGCGCGAGTCGTAGCGGATGACGGGCGGGACGGCACGGCAGGTTCGTGGTGCCGGCCCGTCTCGCGCGATGCGATGAGGTGCGTTGCCGTGCGATGCGTCAGCCGACATCGACGTCGTCGGCGCCGTCGCCCTGCAGCGCGAGCGCCGCGTTGATCAACCCGACCTGCGCGAGCGCGAACGGAAAATTCCCGCACATGCGCCGCGCCTTCACGTCGTATTCCTCGGCCAGCAGCCCGACGTCGTTGCGCAAGTCCAGCAGCCGCTTGAACAGCGCATGCGCATCATCGTCGCGCCGCTGCATCCGGTACACCTGGGCGAGCCAGAACCCGGCCGCGACGAATGCGCCCTCGGTGCCCTCGCAACCATCGCGGAAACGCGGCGGGTGATAACGGAACGGCAAGCCGTCCACGACCAGTTCGCGCTCGATCGCGGCGACCGTCGCCGCGACGCGCGGGTCCGACGCATCGAGCATCCCCGTCAGCGGAATCAGCAGCAGGCTCACGTCGAGCCCGTCGCCATCGTAGCGGTCGACGAAGCGGCCGAGTTTCTCGTGATAGCCGCGCGAGAGCACGTTCGCGTGCACGGTGTCGGCCCAGCGCCGCCATTCGTCGAGCGGCGCATGATGGCCGAACGCGTGCGCGGAACGGCACGCGCTTTCGACGGCCGCCCACACCATCACCTTCGACGACGTGAACTGGTGCCGGCCGCTGCGCACTTCCCAGATCCCTTCGTCCGGCTCACGCCAGATCGTCGCGAGATGCTCGAGCAGCCGCCGCTCGAGCATCCATGCGTCGTCGTCGGGCGGCAGCCCGTGCCGGCGGGCCTGATACAGCGCGGCCAGCACTTCGCCGTACACGTCGAGCTGCAGCTGTTCGGCCGCCGCGTTGCCGAAGCGCACCGGCCGCGCGCCCTCGTAGCCGGCCAGGTGCGCGGCCTCCCATTCGTCCGCTCGCCGGCCGCCGTCGGCCGCGTACAGCACCTGCAATTGCGCCGGGTGATCGGCGATCGCGCGCACCAGCCAGTCGCGCCAGCGCGCGGCTTCCTCGCGGTAGCCGCAGCGCACCAGCGCGCGCAGCGTGAAGCTCGCGTCGCGCAGCCAGCAGAACCGGTAATCCCAGTTGCGCGCGCCGCCGAAGCGTTCGGGCAGCGAGCTGGTCGGCGCCGCGACGATGCCGCCGGTGCGCACGCTCGACAGCAGCTTCACCGTGATCAGCGCACGCTCGATCGCGTCGCAATACGGGCCTTGCGCCGCGTTGCACGTCGACCAGACGCGCCAGAACGCCTGCGTGTCGCGCAGCGACGCGTACGGATCCGGCACGCACGGCGGCCGGTCGTACGAACGCGCATAGCTGACGCAGAAATCCGCGCGCTCGCCCGCCGCGATGCGCTGCGTGCCGACGAGCCGGTCGTCCTGCACGTCGAGGTGCATGTCGGCGTCGAGCCACATCGCGTCGCCGCCCGTCATCATCCGCCAGCGCCGGCCCAGGCGGCGGCACCACGGCAGCGCATGGCCGTAGTCGAAACGCACGCCCAGATCGACGTCGAGGTCCACCGTGCCCTGCTCGCCCCGCACGCTGCGGATCAGGCACGGATCGGGTGCGGCCCAGCTCATCCAGTCGATCATGACGACACAGCCCGATGGCGTCTCGAACGTCGTTTCGAGCACCGCGGTCCCGGGCAGATAGCGGCGGGTCGCGCGGGCGCCCGGTTCGTGCGGCGCGATGCGGAAACGGCCGTTGTCGGGCGTGCCGACCAGCGCGGCGAAGCATGGCGGCGAGTCGAAGTCCGGCCAGCACAGCCAGTCGATGCTGCCGTCGCGCGCGACGAGCGCGGCGCTGCGGCCGTCGCCGATCAATGCATAGTCCTCGATTCGCATCGCGCTCACCGGTTCAGCTTGCGCGCGGCGACGAAGCCCGCCGCAAGCACCGCGAACACCGCGCCGAACGCATGGGCGGTCGCACGGCCGACGCCGGCGCTCGCGCCGGTGATCGCGACGGTCTTCACGGTTGATCCCTCCCGTTTTTCAGGTTGGCCGTCAATCGGCGTAGCAAGCGACGTGCCGCGCACCGCGGGGGCCATGCGATCCGGGCGCGCAGGGTGAACCGTCGCCAAATTTACAAGCTGGCTGTAACGCACCGGACGTTACGTACGCAACGCCAGCGCCGTGCGCGTTCGCACGGCGCACGCACGGGAATTGCTCCGCGGCGAAAGGCTGTGGCCAGCCCGCTGCATCGTCCGTCGAATCCGTCAAGGAGTCGCGTTGCTCGACCCGCTGTTCATGAAAGCGCACCGTGTCGCCTGCATCGCCGCCGCGTGCGTCGTCGCACCGGCGGCCGCGCGCGCGGGCACGGAGCCCGCCGGACCCGCCGGGCCGCTGCCGCTTGCCTACGTCGCGCATGCGGCGGGCCCGGCCGCACGGCCGGTGTTCGTGCTCGGCTGGGCGCTGCTCGCGCTGTGCACGTTCGTATGCATCGCGATCGCGGTGCTGCTGCTGCTCGCGATGTTCCGCCGCCGCGCCCAGGCAACTGGCGGTCACGACAACGGGCTGGCGATCGTGACGGCCGGCTCCGCGATCTCGATCGTGCTGCTGTTCGGCGCGCTCGTATACATGCTGCGCGTGCTCGGCGCGGTCGCATCGCCGCCGCGTCCGCCCGCGCTCACGATCGTCGTGACCGCGCACGACTGGTGGTGGGCCGTCCGTTATCCGGACGACGCGGGCGGCGCCGCATTCGTCACCGCGAACGAGATCCACATCCCGGTCGGCGAACCGGTCGCCATCGAACTGAAAAGCGCGGACGTGATCCATGCGTTCTGGGTCCCGCAACTGGCCGGCAAGACGCAGACGATCCCCGGCCAGACGAATCACCAGTGGCTGCAGGCCGACCGGCCCGGCGTCTATCGCGGCCAGTGCTCGCAATACTGCGGCGCGCAGCACGCGCACATGGCCTTCGAGGTCGTCGCCGAGCCGCCCGACGCGTTTCGCGCGTGGCTCGCCGCGCAGCGGCAGCCGGCGCCCGCTCCCGCGGCCGGCGCCGAGCAGCGCGGCCGGCACGTGTTCTCCGCCCGCTGCGCGGGCTGCCATGCGGTGCGCGGCACCGACGCGGCGGGCGACGCCGGCCCCGACCTGTCGCATTTCGGGTCGCGCCGGCTGCTCGCGGCCGGCATGCTCGACAACACGCCCGACAACCTGCGGCGCTGGATCGCGCATGCGCAGCAGGTCAAGCCGCAGACGCTGATGCCGTCGTTCGCGCTCGCGCCGCGCGACGCCGACGATCTCGCCGCGTATCTCGCGACGCTGCACTGAACGGAGGATGACGATGGCCGTTGCGCGCGACATGCCCACCCCGCTCAGCCGCGTGCCCGACGTCGGCGACGCGCCGCCGGGCTCCGCGCACGAGCGCGAGTTGGCCGCGCTGTGGGAATCCGAACCCGGCTGGCACGGCTGGCTCGGTACGGTCGACCACAAGCGCATCGGGCTGCGCTACATCGTCACCGCGTTCGCGTTCCTGCTGCTCGGCGGTGTCGAGGCGCTCGTGATGCGGATCCAGCTCGCGCGGCCGAACGCGACGGTGCTCTCGCCCGCGCAGTACGACGCGCTGTTCACGATGCACGGCGTCACGATGATCTTCCTGTACGCGCTGCCGGTGCTGTCGGGCTTCGCGAACTACCTGTGGCCGCTGATGCTCGGCTCGCGCGACATGGCGTTCCCGCGGCTCAACGCGTTCTCGTACTGGGCGTTCCTGTTCGCCGGGGTGTTCCTGTATGCGAGCTTCCCGCTCGGCGCGGTGCCGGACGGCGGCTGGTTCAACTATGTGCCGCTCACGTCGCTCGACTACAGCGCCGGCGCGAACATCGACATCTATGCGCTCGGGATGATCCTGCTCGGCATCTCGACGACCGGCGGCGCCGCGAACTTCGTCGTCACGCTGCTGCGCATGCGCGCGCACGGGATGTCGATCGACCGGCTGCCGATCATCGTATGGGGCACGCTGACCGCATCGGTCGCGAACCTCGTCGCGGTGCCGTCGGTGAGCCTCGCGTTCCTGCTGCTGTGGCTCGACCGCAATGCCGGTACGCATTTCTTCGACGTCGCGAACGGCGGGCGGCCGCTGCTGTGGCAGCACCTGTTCTGGATGTTCGCGCACCCGTGGGTGTACGTGGTCGTGCTGCCCGCGATGGGGATCGTGTCGGACGCGCTGCCGACCTTCTGCCGTCGGCCGCTCGTCGCGTACGAGGCCGTCGCGGTATCGACGGTCGCGACGATGCTGATCGGCTTCGAGGTATGGGTCCATCACATGTTCGCGACCGGCATCGCGCCGCTCGCGCTCGCGTTCTTCGGCGCCGCGAGCATGCTGATCTCGATCCCGAGCGCGGTCGCGGTGTTCGCGTGGCTCGCGACGATCTGGACCGGCCGCCCGGTGTTCCGCACGCCGTTCCTGTATTTCGCGGGCTTCGTGCTGATGTTCGTGATCGGCGGCGTGTCCGGCGTGATGACGGCCGCGGTGCCGCTCGACTGGCAGCTGACCGACACGTATTTCGTCGTCGCGCACCTGCATTACGTGCTGCTCGGCATCAACGTGTTCCCGGTGCTCGGCGGCGTCACGTACTGGTTCCCCAAATTCACCGGGCGGATGATGAACGAGAGACTCGGCCGCTGGACCTTCTGGGTCGTGCTGGTCGGCTTCAACCTCGGCTTCTTCCCGATGCACGTCTCCGGATTGCTCGGGATGCCGCGCCGCATCTATACCTATCCGTCCGGGATGGGCTGGGACACGTCGAACCTGCTGACCACGCTCGGCTCATTCGTGTTCGGCATCGGGATCGTGATGTTCGTCGTCAACGCGCTCGTTAGCGCGCGGCGCGGGGCGCGCGCCGGCGAGAATCCATGGGGCGCGGCCGGGCTCGAATGGTCGGTCGCGTCGCCGACGCCCGTGTACAACTTCGCGGTGCTGCCGCTGGTCGCATCGCGGCACCCGCTGTGGGAAGCGCGCGACGACGCGAAGCGCACCAGCGCGCGGGTCGGCTACCGGCTCGCGGACGGGCGCGAGGCGCTCGCGGTCACGCCGCTCGCGGCGACGCCGAACGCGATCCTGAAGATGCCCGAGGACAGCTGCGTGCCGTTCGTGCTCGCGCTCCTCGCGACCGCCGTGTTCGCCGCGATGCTGGCGCGCTCGCCGACACTCGTCTGCGTGGCCGTGGCCGGGTGCGCGATCGGGACCGCCGTGTGGCTGTGGCCGCGCGGCACGCTCGGGCAGCGCGCGCGCCTGCCGGCCCGCGACGCCACGCAGGCGCCGTCGGCGGCCGCCGGGCTGGATCCGGAAGCGCCGCCGTCGGCAACGATGCCGCCCGGCGCACCGGCCCCGTGCGTCGAGCCGTTGCCGGTCGGCAGTTGCGGCGAACGCGCGGGCGGCTGGTGGGGTGTCATCACGCTGATCGTGACCGAGGCCGGACTGTTCGGCTACCTGCTGTTCTGCTACTTCTACCTGCAGTCGCAATCGACCGCGCCGTGGCCGCCCGAAGGGATGCCGAAGATCGGGCTCGCGGCCGGCAACACGGTCGTGCTGCTGTCGAGCAGCGTGTTCGTTTGGCTTGCCGAACGCGCGGTGCGGGCCGGCTGGCGGCTACGCGCGGTGGCCGCGCTCGCCGTCGCGGTGGGGCTCGGCATCGCGTTCGCGCTCGTTCAACTGCACGAGTGGCACGGGCATCCATATGGACCGACCGCGCATCTGTACGGCAGCCTGTACTTCACCATCACCGGCTTCCACCTCGCGCACGTGGTGGCCGGCCTCGTGATTCTCGCGCTGCTCGCCGGGTGGACCGCCGCGGGTTTCTTCGGCCGCGAGCGACGCGTCGCGCTGACCGTCGGCGGGCTCTACTGGCACTTCGTCGACATCGTGTGGCTGTTCATCTTCACCGCGTTGTACGTGTCGCCGTACTGGCTCAGGAGGTCGGGATGAACGGTGTGCGACGCTCGCGGACCCCGTTGCTCGCGATCGCGGCCGGCCTGGTCGGCGCGCCCGCGCTGTGGTTCGCGCAGATGCTCGCGTCCGAGACGCTCGCGTCGACCGCGTGCTATCCGCTCGGCGTCGCGCAGGCCGTGCCGCGCTGGGCGCACGTCGGCGTGTGGCTCGCGCTGATCGCCGCGTGCGCGTTCGCGCTGGCGGCCGTCTTCGCCACGTGGCTCGTGCGCACGTGGCAACGCAGGCATGACGCCGATGTGCAGGCCGCGACGCGCGACGACAGCACGCGATTCCTCGCGCGCTGCGGGATGCTCGCCGCGCTCGGGTTCGTGATCGGTCTCGTGTTCACCGGGATCGTGACCGCTTTCGTGGGGCCGTGCAGTCCATGGCGCTGATCTCGTTCGCTTCGCTCCCGGCGTTTCTCGTTCCCGGGCGCCGCGCGTGTGTCGCGCTGGCCGTGTGCGCCATGTGCGCCGCGCTCGCCGCATGCGACATGCGGCAGGACGAACATGCGATGTCCGCCGGCGAGACGGCCGACGCCGCGTCGGGGGCGGAAGCAGCCGAGCCCGCATCGGGCTGGCGTTTCGTGAAGATTCGCGCGCCGGCGGCCGATGCCGGCGCGTCGATGTCGGCCCGGGTGGAAAGCGATCGGCGGCTGTCACGGTCGCGCGATGCGACGGCGTCGAACTCGGCATCGTCGCTAGTATCCGCTACACCGCCGGATGCGGCTTCCGCGTCGGCGGCACGGCGTCCGGTGGTGGCCGCTGCCGCCGCGAGCGCCGATGCCGCGACGATCGCGCGCGGCCGCTATCTCGCGCTCGCCGGCGACTGCGCCGCGTGCCACGACGCGGCCGACCATACGCCGTACGCGGGCGGCCAGCCGGTGAATTCGCCGTTCGGGCCTATCTATGCGCCGAACATCACGCCGGACCCGACGCACGGGATCGGCAACGACACGCTGCGACAATTCGACGACGCATTGCGGCGCGGCGTGCGCGCGGACAGCAGCCGGCTCTATCCGGCGATGCCCTACCCATCGTTCGCACACCTGACCGACGACGACGTGCGCGCGCTGTATGCGTATTTCATGCGCGGCGTCGCGCCGTCCGCGAACGCGGCAAAGCGCACGCAACTGCCGTTTCCGTTCAACCAGCGCTGGGCACTCGGGCTGTGGAGCCTGGCATTCGCGAACCGCGACCGCTTCGTGCCGCAGCCGTCGCAATCGTCGGAATGGAATCGCGGCGCGTATCTCGTGCAGGGGCTCGGTCACTGCGGCGCGTGCCATACGCCGCGCGGGCCGGCGTACAACGAGCGCGGCTACGACGAACGCAGCCCCGCGTTCCTGACCGGCGGCATCAACGATCACTGGTTCGCGCCGAACCTGACCGGTGCGGACGCGGACGGCCTCGGCCGCTGGTCGGCCGACGACATCGTCGCGTTCCTGCGGAGCGGCCATGCGGTGCGCGGCGCGGTGTTCGGCGCGATGGCGCCCGTCGTCGGGGAAAGCACCGCGCTGCTGACGGACGCCGATCGTCGTGCGATCGCCGTGTACCTGAAGTCGTTGCCGGCGCAACCGACTGCCGCGACGAATCCGCTCGGTGTCGGCGTGCCGCGGCTGACGGCGGCCGGCCCGCGTCCGGAGGGCGGCCAGCAGGCGCCGGGGGCTGGCGTGTATGCGGGGTTCTGCGCGCGTTGCCACGGTGCGGACGGCACGGGCGTGCGCGATCACGGGCCCCCGCTAGCAGGCAATTCGATCGTGCTGGCCGCCGATCCGACGAGCACGATCCGGATCGTCGTCGAAGGCGCGCGGCCGGCGCCGGGCGAGAACGGCCCCGTGCAGCGGATGCCGGCGATGCGCGGCGCGCTGACGAGCGGAGAAATCGCGGCGGTGGTCAGCTACGTGCGCGGCGCGTGGGGCAATCGCGCGGCGCCGGTGTCGGAGCAGGATGTGCGGCGGTTGCGCGGGGCGATACATCGGTAGTGGTGTGCTGCGTTCCGCTCCTTGCGCAATGCCGTCGGCGGTTGAACCTGTCGCATTCCGACGAGCTTCGACCCGTACGCCATTCCACCAGCGACGCAGGCCGGAACGATATTCGTAGCCGGGCGCGGACAACGTTATGCGTGTGCCGCCGCGCGTGCACGCGAACGCGCGCGCTTTGGTGTCGGCGCAGGCACGGGTGCCGCTTCAGCGGCCTGCACCGTCGGCGCAACGGTCAGGTGCAATCCCAAGGCACCGACAACCTTCATGATCGTTGCAAACTCCGCGTTCCCCCCTTCCGACAGCGCACGGTAGAGCGCTTCACGCTTCACACCGGACTCGCGCGCCAGCGCCGTCATGCCACGCGCTTTCGCGACGTTCCCGAGCGCAGCCTGGATCAGTCGAGGATCCCCCTCTTCGAACGCCTGCGCCAGGTAGTGACGAATCGCGTCCTCGTCCTTCAGGTACTTGGAGCCATCGAATTCGGCCAGTTCGCTGATTTTCATATTCAATCCTCCAGTTCGGCGGCGATTTGCTTCGCCGTCTTGATGTCCTTGTTCTGCGTCGACTTGTCCCCGCCGCACAACACCACGACGATGATTTTTCCGCGCCGCACGAAGTAGGCCCGGTACCCGGGCCCTACATCGATCTTCATTTCGTTGACGCCGTCGCCGATCGCGCGCCACTGACCAAGGTTGCCGAGCTTCGCCCGCTCGATGCGATCGCGGCGCTGCCGACCGGATCGCGAAGGCCGTCAAGCCATTTGTCGAATTGGGGGGTGGTCAGGACTTTGAACATGAGACGATTGTAACCCATGAGGGACATCATAGCTACGTCCCCGGGGTGCTCGTTCGATGCGCAGGCGCCGCGACCGAACTCAGGTCGCAGCGCCAGAAACGTCGATCATTCGGCACACACTCGGCCCGGCCGCCCACATTCCGACGACACCGCTACCGGCTCGCAACGGCCTCGGCCCCCGGCGCCTGCCATCCCCCACCGAGCGCCTTGAACGCCGCGACCGCCGCGCGCGCGGATTCGGTTTGCGCCTGCACGCGTTCGTCGGACGCATGCAGCAGGCTTTCGTCGGCCTGCAACACTTCGATCAGGCTGACGACGCCTTTCTGGTACGCCGCGAACGACGCGGCCCGCGCGCGGCCGAGCGAATCCACGCCGTCGGCGAGCACGGCCGCCTGTTCGTCGCGCTTGACGAGTGCGGAGAACGCGTTTTCGACATCCTCGGTCGCGTGCAGCGCCGCGAGCCGATACGCGGCCAGCATTTCGGCATCCTTCCCTTTGGCCTCGGCGATCTGTGCATTGATCCGCCCGAAGTCGAACAGGCGCCAGCGCAAGCCGAGCACGCCGGCCGCCTGGTTTGCGCCGCCGGCAAACAGGTTGCCCGCGCCCATCGTCGTCGCGCTGCCGATCAATCCGCTCAGCGAGAACTTCGGGTAATACTCGGCGATCGCCACGCCGATGCGCGCGTTCGACGCCGCAAGGCGCCGCTCGGCGACGATCAGGTCGGGTCGCCGCCTGAGCAGTTCGCCGGGCGTGCCCGTCGCCGCGATCCGCGGGGCCACCGGCACGTCGCCGCCGTCGAGCAATTCCGCGCGATGCGTGCCGGGCTGCGAGCCGAGCATCACGTCGAGTGCATTCATCGCCGTGTCCAGCGCCGCTTCGAGCACCGGCACCGTGGCGCGAACCTGCGCGAGCGCGCCTTCGGCCTGCCTGACCTGAAGCTCCGCCGCGAGCCCCTTTCCATATAGCAGGTTGATGGTCGACAACAGATCCTGCTCGGTCTGCACCTGATGCCGCGCCACCTTCAGCCGGCCCTGCAACCCGCGAATCGTGATGTAGATGTCCGCCGTCTGCGCGGCGACGGCCAGGCGCGTGGCGACCGCCGCCGCTTCGGAGGCCTGATAGTCGGCGAGCGCGGCTTGCCGCCCGCGGCGCAACCCGCCGAACACATCCAGCTCCCAGCTCGCGTTGAAATCGGCCTCGTAGTCGTTGCCGTGACGGTCGAAACCGGGCGTCGAACCCAGCACGCGCCCCAACGGCGTTTCGACCGACTGGTACGCGCGCGCGGCCTGGCCGGTCACATTGCCCGAAGGCAGCAGCGCCGCATTGGCCGCACCGAGCCCGGCACGCGCTTGCGCGACGCGTGCCGCGGCCTGCGCGAGATCGAGGTTCTGCGCGAGCGCGAGCGTGACGAACCGGGTCAACTGCGGATCGCCGAAGCCTGCCCACCACGTCGCGAGTTCGGCGTCGGCCGCCGCGCGCCGCTGCTCCACGGCGCCCTGGCCCTGGAAGCGCTGCGGCATGGCGACGTCCGGCCGCACGTAGTCGGGACCGACGGCGCATCCCGTCGACAGGAGCGCGGCAAGCACCGCGGCAACGATGGGTTTCGGTAGCATGACGGCTTTAGCAAAGATCAGGTAGTGACTATAATACCAAATAGTCACTCGTTGTCCACTCCTGTCAGCCGCAACTCATGAAAGAAAACGCCCCCTCCCCGACTCCCACGCGCGGCCCGGCCGACCACGACGTGCGGGATCAGATCGTCGCCGCCGCCACCGAGCACTTCAGCCGGTACGGCTATGAAAAGACGACCGTGTCCGATCTCGCCAAGGCCATCGGTTTCTCGAAGGCCTATATCTACAAGTTCTTCGAGTCGAAACAGGCGATCGGCGAGATGATCTGCGCGAACTGCCTGCGCGAAATCGAAGCCGACGTGAACGCCGCCGTCGCCGAGGCGGAACTGCCCACCGAAAAGCTGCGGCGCATGTTCAAGGTCTTTACCGAAGCGAGCCTGCGGCTGTTCTTCCGCGACCGCAAGCTGTACGACATTGCCGCATCGGCCGCGACCGGCAACTGGCAGTCGGTGCAGGCCTATGAGGCGCGCGTGCAGAAGCTGCTGCAGGAGGTGCTGCAGGCGGGCCGGCAAAGCGGCGAGTTCGAGCGCAAGACGCCGCTGGACGAAACCGCGTCGGCGATCTACCTCGTGATGCGGCCGTACCTGAATCCGCTGCTGCTGCAGTACAACCTCGACACGACCGACGCCGCGCCCGCGCAGTTGTCGAGCCTGGTCCTCCGCAGCCTCGCCCCGTGAACCGACACCATTCGTGACCATTGACTATTTTGGTCACTAGATACACAATGAAAGCCCCGATCACTTCGTCAGTGGGTCTTTCATGGTCCGGCGTCGCCTCGCTCTCCTCGCAGTCGCTTCCGCACTGCCCCTCGCGCTAGCCGCCTGCAGCGGAAAAGCGCCTTCCGATCCGCGCACGGAGGCGCCGCTCGTGCGAACCGCCATCGTGCAGGCAGCCGCGCCAGCGTCCCGCTCGTTTACCGGAACCGTCGCCGCACGCGTGCAGAGCGACCTCGGGTTCCGGGTGTCCGGCAAGGTGCTGGAGCGGCTCGTCGATACCGGACAAACCGTCCGGCGCGGCCAGCCGCTGATGCGGATCGATCCCGTCGACCTGAAGCTCGCGGCGCGCGCACGCGAAGAAGCCGTGGCCGCCGCACGGGCACGCGCGCGGCAGACCGCCGAGGACGAAGCCCGCTACCGCGACCTGCGCGGCACCGGCGCGATATCGGCATCGGCCTATGATCAGGTCAAGGCAGCGGCCGATGCCGCGAAAGCCCAGCTGAGCGCCGCCGAGGCCGACGCCGACGTCGCGCGCAACGCGACCGGCTATGCGGAACTCGTCGCGGACGGCGACGGCGTCGTGATGGACACGCTCGCGGAACCCGGCCAGGTCGTCAGCGCCGGCCAGCCGGTGGTGCGGCTCGCGCACGCCGGCAGCCGCGAAGCCGTGATCCAGTTGCCCGAAACGCTGCGCCCTTCGTCCGGCTCGGTCGCGCAGGCCGAGCTGTTCGGCAAACAAGGCGTGACCGTTCCCGCGACGCTGCGCCAGCTCTCCGATACTGCCGATGCGCGAACGCGCACGTTCGAGGCGCGCTACGTGCTGCAGGGTGCGCTCGCCGACGCGCCGCTGGGCGCGACCGTCACGATCCGCATACCGGACGATGCGCGCGCGGCGCCGCAAGCGGGCCTGCAGGTGCCGATCGGCGCGCTGCTCGACGCCGGCAAAGGGCCCGGCGTATGGGTGGTCGCAGGCAGCCCGGCCAGGGTGGGATGGCGGCCGGTCACGGTCGAGCATCTGGACGACGACAGCGCCCGCGTATCCGGCGCGCTGAAGCCGGGCGAGCAGGTCGTCGCGCTTGGCGCGCAGCTGCTGCGTGACGGCGAATCGGTTCGCGTGCTGGCGCCGGCCGCCAAGGTCGCGAGCGAAGGAGCACGATCGTGAGCGAACGCCGCTTCAACCTGTCGGCGCTCGCGGTGCGCGAGCGCGCGATCACGCTGTTCCTGATCTGCCTGATCTCGCTCGCGGGGCTCGTGTCGTTCTTCAAGCTGGGCCGCGCGGAAGACCCGGCATTCACGGTCAAGGTGATGACCATCGTCACCGCATGGCCGGGCGCGACCGCGCAGGAAATGCACGACCAGGTCGCCGAAAAGATCGAAAAGCGCATGCAGGAGCTGCGCTGGTACGACCGCACCGAAACCTACACGCGCCCCGGCCTCGCGTTCACGACGCTGACGTTGCTCGACAGCACGCCGCCGTCCGAGGTGCAGGAGCAGTTCTATCAGGCGCGCAAGAAGATCGGCGACGTGGCGAACGATCTGCCGGCCGGCGTGATCGGTCCGATGGTCAACGACGAATACGCGGACGTCACGTTCGCGCTGTTCGCGCTGAAGGCCAGGGGCGAACCGCAGCGCCTGCTGGTGCGCGATGCCGAGGCGCAGCGCCAGCGGCTGCTGCATGTGCCGGGCGTGAAGAAGGTGGACATCATCGGCGAGCAGGCGGAGCGCATCTACGTGCAGCTGTCGCACGACCGGCTCGCGACGCTCGGCGTGAGCCCGCAGGACGTGTTCGCCGCGCTCAACGGCCAGAACGCGCTGACGCCGGCCGGCTCCGTCGAGACGCGCGGGCCGGAGATCTTCATTCGCGTGGACGGCGCGTTCGACCAGCTGCAGAAGATTCGCGACACGCCGATCGTCGCGCAGGGCCGCACGCTGAAACTGTCGGACATCGCCACCGTCGAGCGCGGCTACGAAGACCCGTCGACGTTCATGATCCGCAACAACGGCGAACCCGCGCTGCTGCTCGGGGTCGTGATGCGCGACGGCTGGAACGGGCTCGACCTCGGCCGTGCGCTGGATCACGAAGTCGGCGAGATCAATGCCGGGCTGCCGCTCGGCATGAGCCTGACCAAGGTCACCGACCAGTCCGTGAACATCAGCTCGGCCGTCGACGAGTTCATGGTCAAGTTCTTCGCCGCGCTGCTCGTCGTGATGCTGGTGAGCTTCGTCAGCATGGGCTGGCGCGTGGGCCTCGTCGTCGCCGCGGCCGTGCCGCTGACGCTGGCCGTGGTATTCGTCGTGATGGCCGCCACCGGCAAGAACTTCGACCGCATCACGCTCGGCTCGCTGATCCTCGCGCTCGGGCTGCTGGTCGACGATGCCATCATCGCGATCGAGATGATGGTCGTGAAAATGGAGGAAGGCTACGACCGCGTGGCCGCGTCGGCGTATGCGTGGAGCCATACGGCCGCGCCGATGCTGGCCGGCACGCTGGTCACCGCGGTCGGCTTCATGCCGAACGGCTTCGCGCGCTCCACCGCGGGCGAATACACCAGCAACATGTTCTGGATCGTCGGGATCGCGCTGATCGCATCGTGGGTCGTTGCAGTGGCCTTCACGCCGTACCTCGGCGTGAAGATGCTGCCGGACTTCAAGAAGTTCGAAGGCGGTCATGATGCGATCTACGACACGCCCCGCTACAACCGCTTCCGGCAATTGCTGACGCGCGTGATCGCCCGCAAATGGCTCGTCGCCGGTTCGGTCATCGCGCTGTTCGTGCTCGCGATTCTCGGCATGGCGATCGTGAAGAAGCAGTTTTTCCCCATCTCCGACCGCCCCGAGGTGCTGATCGAGGTGCAGATGCCGTACGGCACGTCGATTTCGCAAACCAGCGCCACCACGTCGAAGGTCGAAGGGTGGCTCGCGAAGCAGAAGGAAGCGAGGATCGTCACCGCGTACGTCGGCCAGGGCGCGCCGCGCTTCTATCTGGCGATGGGGCCGGAGCTGCCCGATCCGTCGTTCGCGAAGATCGTGGTGCGCACCGACAGCCAGGACGAGCGCGACGCGTTGAAGGCGCGCCTGCGGCGGGCCATCGCCGACGGCCTCGCGCCCGAAGCGCGCGTACGCGTGACGCAGCTCGTGTTCGGTCCGTATTCGCCGTTCCCGGTGGCCTACCGGATCACGGGCCCCGATCCGGACAAGCTGCGCGGCATCGCGGCCGACGTCGAGCGCGCGATGACCGGCAGCACGATGATGCGCACGGTCAATGCGGACTGGGGCACGCGGGCGCCGACGCTGCATTTCACGTTGCAGCAGGATCGCCTGCAGGCAGTCGGGTTGACGTCCAGCGCGGTCGCGCAGCAGCTGCAGTTCCTGCTGACCGGGGTGCCCGTCACCGCGGTGCGCGAGGATATCCGGACCGTGCAGGTCATCGCGCGCTCGGGCGGCGATGCACGGCTCGACCCGGCACGGCTCGACGACTTCACGCTCGCCGGCGCGAACGGGCAGCGCATCCCGCTGTCGCAGGTCGGCAAGGTCGACGTGCGGATGGAAGAGCCGATCATGCGCTGGCGCGATCGCGTGCCGACGCTCACGGTGCGCGGCGACATCGCCGACGGCCTGCAGCCGCCGGACGTGTCGGCCGCGATCACGAAGCAGCTTCAGCCGATCGTCGCCGCGCTGCCGAGCGGTTATCGAATCGAGGAGGCCGGCTCCATCGAGGAATCCGGCAAGGCCACGACGGCGATGCTGCCGCTCTTCCCGATCATGCTGGCGGTCACGCTCGTGATCATCATCTTCCAGGTGCGCTCGATCTCCGCGATGGTGATGGTGTTCATGACGAGCCCGCTCGGCTTGATCGGCGTGGTGCCGACGCTGATCCTGTTCGGGCAGCCGTTCGGCATCAATGCGCTGGTCGGCCTCATCGCGCTGTCGGGGATCCTGATGCGCAACACGCTGATCCTGATCGGCCAGATTCACCAGAACGAACACGCGGGACTCGATCCGTTCCACGCGGTCGTCGAAGCAACCGTGCAGCGGGCGCGCCCGGTGATCCTGACCGCCATGGCGGCGGTGCTCGCGTTCATTCCGCTCACGCATTCGGTGTTCTGGGGCACGCTCGCGTACACGCTGATCGGCGGCACGTTCGCCGGGACGATCCTCACGCTGATGTTCCTGCCGGCGATGTACGCGATCTGGTTCAGGATCCGGCCCGGCCATTCCGCCGCCGCCCGCCACGGCGGCCATGAACCGGCGACGCCCGGCGAGACCGCACTTCAGCCCGCGCTGGACGCGCGCGATTGATTACCCCCCATTCACCGTATCGAAGGAAACAGCCATGTCGAACTCCACCGTTGTCGTCGTGACCGGCGTGTCGTCGGGCATCGGGCGCGTCGCCGCAGAACGATTCGCCAAACGCGGCTGCCGCGTGTTCGGCACCGTGCGCAGCATTGAAAAAACGAAGTCGTTGGCCGGCGTCGAGCTGATCGAGATGGACGTGCGTGACGACGCGTCCGTTCGATCCGGAATCCAGACGATCATCGACCGCGCCGCGCGTATCGACGTGCTCGTCAACAATGCGGGCATGAGCCTGATCGGCGCGGTGGAGGAAACGTCGGTGGACGAAGCAACGGCCCTGTTCGACACCAACGTGTTCAGCATCCTGCGTACGACCCATGCGGTGCTTCCGCACATGCGGGCGCAACGGCGCGGCCGGATCGTCAATGTCAGCTCGGTGCTCGGCTTCCTGCCGGCGCCGTACATGGGACTCTATTCGGCATCCAAACATGCGGTGGAAGGCCTGACCGAAACGCTCGATCACGAGCTGCGCCAGTTCGGCGTTCGCGCGACGCTGGTCGAGCCGTCGTTTACGCGGACCAACCTGGACGTCAACGCGCCGCAGGCAAGCGCGCCGATCGCCGCTTACGACCGCGAGCGCACGCTTGCGTCGCGCGCGGTCGTCGACGGCGTGAAAACCGCGCCGCACCCCGAGGGCGTGGCCGCCACCCTCGTCGACGCGGCGCTCGGCGCGTGGCGGATGCGGCATACGCCGAACGGCGAGGCGTCGCTGTTGCGCAAGTTGCGACGCTTCATGCCGGCCGGCCCGGTCGATGCGAGCCTGCGGAAAAAATTCCGGCTCGCGTGACACGGCCCCGCTCCGCGCCATGTCGATGGCGTCAGGATGAATCGCACGACGAATGCGGTCGACGGGTTCGCTCCGCGCCCAGCCGTACCGGCGGTACGCACGCGCGCCGCCGGCCCCGCGCATCGCTAACCGCGATGCGCGATCACCGCTGCAGCACCGCCACCGCCTTGATCTCGACGATATAGCCGGGCGAACCGCCCAGCATGTGCGCGCCGACCGCCGTCCACGCCGGCCTCGGATGCGCGCTGAGGTAGCGGTCGCGCACCTCCATGAACAGCGGCAGGTCGCGCATGTCGGTATGGAAGGTCGTCAGGTCGACCACGTCGTCGAGCGACGCGCCGCCCGCTTCCAGCACGCGCTTCAGGTTCTCGAACGCCTGCACGATCTGCGCTTCGCGGTCTTCCACCAGTTGCATCGCGGCGTCGCGGCCGATCTGGCCGGACACGTACAGGGTATCGCCGACCTTGACCGCCGGCGCATAGCCGATTTTTTCGTACACGGCTTCCATTCCGGCGGGGATGATGGCTTCGCGCTTGGGCATGAGTGTCTCCGTGGCCGGGCTCGCGGCGCCGGCCGGTCATATGATTGTTCGAAAGCGTGCACGCGCGGCCGCGGCAGGTGCACGCGCACGTCTGCGGCACGAGGTTCGGCAAGCCGCCGCCGCGCAACCCAGCCGTTCAACCCGTATCGCCACCCGCGACCGGCAGCACCGTGCCGGTGATGTAGCTCGCCTCGTCCGACGCGAGGAACAGGATCGGCGCGATCTGTTCGTCGAGGGTTCCATAGCGCTTCAAGAACGTCGAGTCGGTCACCTGCCGCACCGCCTCGGCCATCCACGCCTGTTCCTGTTCGTTGTCGCCGGCCGCATTGCGCGGCACGCGGCGCGGCGGCGCGCTCGTGCCGCCCGGCGCGGTGGCCACGACCCGGATGTCGTGCTCCGCGTATTCCATCGCGAGCGCGGCCGTCAGCGCATTCACACCGCCTTTCGCGGCCGAATACGGCACGCGGCGAATCCCGCGCGTCGCGTTCGACGACACGTTGACGATCGTGCCGCCGCCGCGCGCGATCAGATGCGGCAGCACGGCATGACAGGTATAGAGCGTCGGCATCAGCGAACGGCGGATTTCGGCATCGATCTGTGCCGGTTCGAATTCGGCGAACGGCCGCATCCGGATCGCGCCGCCCACGCCGTTGATCAGGACGTCGATGCCGCCGAACGTGTGCACCGCGTACGCGATCGCCGCATGCGCGCCTTCGTACGTTTCGAGATCGGCGACGAACCCGGCCGTATTACCGCCCGGCGCCTCCGCGGCCACCTCGGCCACGAAGTCCGCGCGATCGACGAACAGCACCTTGCCGCCCTCGGCCGCCGCGCGCAGCGCGACGCCGCGGCCGATGCCCTGCGCCGCGCCGGTGACGACGACCACCTTTCCGGAGAATCGTTGCATGGTCATGCCGCCTTTGCCGTCACGTTCGGGGTGAACTTCTCGTAGTGGAAGCTGTTGGGCTTCACGCCTTGATCGTCGAAGTACTGGCGCACCGCGTCGACCATCGGCGGCGGTCCGCACAGGTAGACGTCCACGTCGCCGTCGTTCAGTGCATCGGCCGGAATGTGCTGCGTGACCCAGCCCCTGCGTTCGTGGCTCGACGCCGCATCGGCGACGACCGTCGCAAAGCTGAAGTTCGGCAGCTTCGCCGCATACGCTTCGATCGCGTCGACCAGCACCAGGTCGAGATCGCGCGTGACGCCATAGATCAGGTGCACCTTCTGCTGCGAGCCGCTGCGCGCGAGCACCTCGAGCATCGCCAGGAACGGCGCGAGGCCCGTGCCGCCCGCGAGGAACAGCAGTGGCCGCTGCACGTCGCGCAGGTAGAAGCTGCCGAGCGGCCCGTTCAGTTCGAGCGTGTCGCCGGGCTTGGCCGATTCGAGCCACGTGCTCATCACGCCGCCCGGAATCTTCTTGATCAGGAAGCCGACCTTCGCGTCGCCGGGCGCGGACGAGAACGAGTACGACCGGTGCTGGCCGCTGCCCGGCACGCCGATGTTCACGTACTGGCCCGGCAGGAACACCGGAGCGGCCGCGTCGACGTCGAGCTCGAGCACGATCGCCGCGTCATTGTGTGGCTCGACCTTCGTCACGGTCGCGGCAAACGCGCTGTGCCCGGTCTTGCACGCAACCGACGACGTCGGCACCGCGATCACGCAATCGCTTTGCGGCACCATCTGGCAGGTCAGCACGAGGCCGCCGTCCTTCTCGTCCTCGGTGAGCGCGTCGTCGATGTAGTCGTCGCCGAGGTCGTAGCTGCCGCTTTCCGCGCGGCACTTGCAGGTGCCGCACACGCCGTCGGAGCAGTCCATCGGCAGGTTGATCTTGGCGCGAAACGCGGCGTCGAGCACCTTCTCGCCGGCCTTGCAGTCGATGAAGCGGGTGACCCCGTCCTCGAAGTTCAGTGCAATCTTGTAGGTGGACATGACCTCGTCTCCCTCTGTTACTGTCGAAACAATCGGCGTCAGACGTGGTACACGTCGAGCACCTGCCGGATGTAGTCGTTCTTCAGCACGATCTTCTTGTTCGAGATCAGCAGCGCGTCGCCCGAGCGGCGCAACGTGACGAACATCGTGCCGAAGAAGTGATCGGTCACGCGGTAGCGGTGGTTCAGCGTGTGGAAGTTGTAGCGCACGTCCACCTCGCCGTCGCGCTCGGCCAGCACCTCGACGTTCGTCACGTTGTGGCTGGTGCGCGGCTCGGGCGTCGACGCGCCACTGCGCTCGGTCTTGATCCGGAACACGCGATCCTCGAGGCCGCCGCGATCCGCGTAGTACATCAGCGAGATCTGGCTGTGCGGATCGTCGGTCGGCCGGTCGTCGTCGTCCCACGCGGGCATCCAGTACGTGACGTCCTCCGTGTAGCAGGTGAGCCACGCGTCCCACTCGCGATCGTCGAGCAGGCGCGCTTCGCGGTACAGCGCCGCGCAAATGGTCCGGTAATCGATGTTCATGCCGCCACCTCCCCGCGTTCCTGCTTCAGTGCATCGCGCATCACGTGCACCCAGTGTTCGTGCTGGCACACGAACAGCCCTTCATCCTCGCTGCGCTCGCCCGACATGCGCGGGTTCAGCCCCATCCTTTTCGCGTTCTCGTCCGGCCCGTCGATCCACAGCGGCGCGCCGCGCGACAGGTCGTTCCACATCGCCGTGATGCCCGCGTAGCCGGCCTGGCATGCGCGGAATTCCTCGAGGTCGTCGGCCGTGCCCATCCCGGTCACGTTGAAGAAATCCTCGTACTGGCGAATCCGCGTCGTGCGGTCGGCTTCGCTCTCGCCCTTCGGCGCGAAGCAGAAGATGCTGACTTCGGTCTTGTCGACGCCGAGCGGACGCACCACGCGGATCTGCGTGCTGAACTGGTCCATCAGGAACACGTTCGGGTACACGCACAGGTTGCGCGTCTGGTTCACGATGAAGTCGGCCTGCACTTCGCCGACGCGCGCCTTGATTTCTTCACGGTGCTGATACACGGGCCGCACTTCCGGGTTCATCGTCTTGGTCCACAGCAGGATGTGGCCGTTGTCGAAGCCGTACACGCCCGCGACCGACTTGCTCCAGCTGTTCGCGTCGACGGCCTTGGTGCCGTCTTCCTTGCGGCGGCCCATCGTCGCCGCGTAGTTCCAGTGCACGGTGCTCACGTGGTAGCCGTCGCAGCCGTTCTCCATCTGCATCTTCCAGTTGCCTTCATAGATGTAGGAGGAGTTGCCGCGCAGCACTTCGAGCCCGTCCGGCGCCTGGTCGACGATCTGGTCGATGATCACGCGCGCCTCGCCGAGGTAGTCCTCCAGCGGCAGCACGTCATCGCTGAGGCTGCCGAACAGGAAGCCGCGATAGTTCTGGAAGCGCGCGACCTTCTTCAGGTCGTGCGAGCCGTGCGTGTTGAACTGCACCGGATACTCGGTCGTCTTCTCGTCCTTCACCTTCAGCAGCTTGCCGGTGTTCGAGAAGGTCCAGCCGTGGAACGGGCACGTGAAGCTGCCCTTGTTGCCGTGCTTGCGGCGGCACAGCATCGCGCCCTTGTGCGCGCAGGCATTGATCACCGCGTGCAGCTCGCCGGTCTTGTCGCGCGTGATGACGACCGGCTGGCGGCCGATCCACGTCGTGTAGTAATCGTTGTTGTTCGGGATCTGGCTCTCGTGCGCGAGGTACACCCAGTTGCGCTCGAAGATGTGCTTCATCTCGAGCTCGTACAGCGCCTCGTTCGTGAAGATGTCGCGGCGGCAGCGGAAAACGCCGGCCTCCTTGTCGTCCTGCACCGCGGTGGCGAGCAGGTGGTCCAGTTCGGTGGTGGGGTCGATCGTGGCGGACATGTTGGTTCCTCCTGTGCGCGTGCCGGGTCCTGCAAGCACGCTCGCATCGGTATCGATTGAATCTTGCGGGGACCCGGCCGGCGGCGGCGCAGGCGCGCCGCCGTGCCGTCGGGTGGTTATGCCGTGGCGGAAGCGCGCAGGCGTTCGACGATCTGGTTGTCCTTGCCCTCGACGCGCGGCGTCAGGACGAAGTTGAACTCGATGTCCTGGTACGCGTCGGCCTTCAGCCCGAGCGCGGCGCCGCCGGTCTTGCCGGTGACGGGCGGAATCAGCTCCTCGCGCGTCGCATACGCGAAGTCATCCCAGATCAGCGGGTCGCCGTCGATGTTGAACTGCGTCGTCAGCTTGCGGTGGCCGTCGCTGGTCACGAAGAAGTGCACGTGCGCCGGGCGGTTGCCGTGACGGCCGAGGCGGTCGAGCAGCTGCTGCGTCGCGCCCTGCGGCGGGCAGCCGTAGCCGACCGGCATCAGCGTGCGGAATTCGTACTTGCCGTCCGCGCCCGTCTTCACCGCGCCGCGCAGGTTGAAGTCGCTCTGCGCGCCGGTCGGGTCGAAGTGCGAATAGAAGCCGTGCGAGTTCGCGTGCCAGCACTCGACCAGCGCGCCGGCCACCGGCTTGCCGTCGAGCCCCGTGACCGTGCCGTGGATCACCAGCGGGCCCGCGCCTTCGTCCGCGTCGAGGTCGATCTTCGCGACGCCGTCGCGCACCGGCGCGCCGCCGACGTACAGCGGGCCTTCGATCGTGCGCGGCGTGCCGCCTTCGAGGCCGATCGCCTCGTCCTCGGCATCCATCCGGATGTCGAGATACTTCTCGAGGCCGAGGCCGGCCGCGAGCAGCGCCGCTTCGCCGTCCTGGCCGAGCTTGTTCAGGTAGTTCACGCCGGCCCACACTTCGTCGGGCGTGATGTCGAGATCGTCGATCGCCTTGAACAGGTCGCCGAGCAGCCGCAGCACGACCTGCTGCGTGCGCGCGTCGCCGCCGCTGGTGCCATTGGCGTTCGCGTTCGACGCGGCCTTCAGCAGATCCTGCACTTCTTTCGTATCGAAAACTTTGACGCTCATGATGGTGTCTCCACGTGTATTAGGGGAAAAGTGACCCGGGGTGCTCGCTGTCGCGGACGAAGCGGCTCCGTGGCTCAAACGTCGCCGTCGTGAATCGACGACGGGTGGCGACACAACGGCGTCACCGAAATCTTCATGTACGGGAACAGCGGCAGGCCGGTCAGGATCTCGTGCAGCTCGGCGTTGCCCGACACGTCGAACACGCTGTAGTTCGCGTACTCGCCGGCGATGCGCCAGATATGGCGCCACTTGCCGCTGCGCTGCAGGTCCTGCGAATACGCCTTCTCGCGGGTCTTGATCTCGTCGGCCACCCCGGCCGGCATGTCGGCCGGGAGGTTGACGTCCATGCGTACGTGGAAAAGCATCGTGATGTCCTGATACGTAATCGAGTTGGCGCGGGTCAGCGGGAGACTTTCGTCAGCCCGTCGCGAGTGAAGCGTGCGACCTTCGCTTCGTCGAGCTCGATGCCGAGGCCCGGGCCGCTCGGCACGGTCAGCTCGAAATCGCTGTAGTCGAGCGGGGTCGCGAGGATTTCCTCGGTGATCAGTAGCGGTCCGAACAGTTCGGTGCCCCACTGCAGGTTCGCGAAGCTCGCGAACAGATGCGCGGACGCGACCGTGCTGAACGCGCCTTCGAGCATCGTGCCGCCGTACAGCTCGATGCCGGCCGCATCGGCGATCGCCGCGACGCGCTGCGCGGCAAAGAGGCCGCCGCTCTGCTCGATCTTGATCGCGAACACGTCCGCGCCGTGATGCTTCGCGATCTCGAACGCGCTGTCCGGGCCCTGCAGGATTTCATCGGCCATCAGCGCGACCGGGAAGCGGCGCATCAGCCGCGCGAGCGCCGCGGCCGATGCGACCGGCTGCTCGACCAGCTCGCAGCCGGCATCGGCCAGTGCCGGAATCGCGCGCGCCGCCTGCGTTTCGCTCCATGCCATGTTCACGTCGACGCGCACCGACGCGCGCTCGCCGACCGCCCGCTTGATCTCGGCCACGTGCCGGATGTCCGCGTCGAGCGCCTTCGCGCCGATCTTCAGCTTGAACACGTTGTGGCGGCGCAGGTCGAGCATCCGTTCAGCTTCGGCGATATCGGTCGCCGTGTTGCCCGATGCGAGCGTCCAGGCAACCGGCAGGCGATCACGCCGGCGACCGCCGAGCAGTTCACTGACCGGCACGCCGAGGCGCTTGCCGTGCGCGTCGAGCAGCGCGGTTTCGAGCGCGCTCTTCGCGAAGTGATTGACCTTCGCGAGCTTGCCGAGGAACGCCATCAGCGCCTGGATGCGCGTGGCGTCACGGCCGATGATCGCCGGCGCGAGATACGCGTCGATCGCGAGCTTCATCGCTTCCGGGCTTTCCGGGCCGTAGGCCATCCCGGCGATCGTCGTGCCTTCGCCGAGGCCCGTCACGCCGTCGCTGCAGGTCACCTTCACCAGCATCAGCGTCTGGCCGTGCATCGTGGCGACCGACAGCTTGTGCGGACGGATCGTCGGCAGGTCGACGAGGCGGGTTTCAATGCGTTCGATGGTGACTGGAGACATGGGGCACGCTGCGTGTGGGAAGTTCATGGAACGGATTTATACGCGGCGGGGAAATGGACCGTCCAATACTTTTGGTCTCGTTTTTTGATACCTGGGAGGTATTGAAATTCCGGTCTGGACGCGGAATATTGCGGTGCGCCATACCTTTTTTGGCTAGATATGCGGGCGGAGAGGCTTGCTGGAGCGCGGTCGCGCGGGTTCGGGGCATCGCTTGGGCGGGCGTGCGATGCGGCTGCTTTCAGCGGTGGGGAATCTGGCTGAAACCGGCGGTCTGCCTGAGTCGATCAGGGTTTTCCTTATGGCGGGGTTGGCCGTCCGGCCAACCCCGCCATGCGCGGAAAATCCTACTTGGATTGCAGATAGACCGCGACGGCCTTGGCCTGCTCGTCATTCAAGGTATGCGCCACTGCGCTCATCACCGGCGCATTGCCACGCGTACCATTCTTGAAAACCGCGATCTGATGCAATAGATACTCTTGATGTTGCCCGGCCAGCCGCGGGAATGTGCCGGCCCCCTGAGCCTCTGCGCCGTGACAGGATGCGCAAGCTGGCACGCCCTTATCCGGCACGCCGCGTTCGAAGATCTCCTGCCCTCTGGCCATCAAGGTGGCATCGCCAGTCGCGCCGCGCGTTGCCGGCTGGTGCGAGAAATAGTCGGCCAGCGATTTGACGGCGCCGGCGTCCAGCAGCGCGGCCATACCCCACATGTAATCGCGGGCGGTGTTTTCGCCGCGCGCGTGATCGCGGAATCCCTTCAACTGGGATTCGATGTATTCGGGTGTCTGCGCATTGAGCTTCGGAAACATCGGCGATTCGCTACGCCCGCCTACACCGTGGCAGCCGGAACAAATCTGCATGGCGATGCGGGCGCCATCCTGGCTTTGTGCGACGGCTGGCGTCGAGGTGAGGCCAGCGGCGGCAAGCAATGCGATCAAGGGGATTCGTGGACCGAGCATCATTTTTATCAGCCTTGTCCTCAAGTCGAGCGGACGGAAGATATCAACCCTACTGGGCAGAATATGTTCTTTCCGAACTCAACGCATAGGGAAAGTTGAAGGCGGACGTGTTCTGCCGCATATGTGGACGGTATGCGTTGGTTGCCGCGAGCAGCGGGGCTTGAGTGGCAGGTCTCGAGTGTCGAGATCGCGGGCGAGCCGGTTCGTGGAGCGCTCCGGCATGGCTCTTTCCGCCACAGGTTCGGCTTGTTCATTTTGGCGGTGCAGCAAAAATTGCCCCGCCGTCGCATGTGTGCTCAACGGACGGCCGTGAACCCCGGCTGAGTCGCCCCCGTGGGTCCGACCACTGGCATAGCGCTTTCACGGAAGCAGTCATTCGCGAATGGGTGGCATCAAATACCACGCGATTGACCGCAACGGCCGAGCATTAGCCGGCTAGTTGAGGGATGCAAATGAGCGTTGTTCCTTTGGAACTGGCCGGTGGAACTTCTCCCGGTCGAAGGGCAGTTTTGGGTCGCGTAGGCACGGGGCCACTGATATCCGGTTAAACAGCCGTCGCGGCTGCGCGGGTTCCAACGGCGGTAGCGGATCGATTGATCGCCATGTCCTCCACGAAACAATCGACAACTTGGAACTATACTGGGCAACCCGGAGGCTTCCATGACCGATCACGACAGACTGCATCCACTACGTCCGCTCCTGAAAAATTGGGTATGGGAGCATGGTCGAATCGGCACTCGCTATCTGGACTGCGTTGATGGCGAAATCAGGTTTGACGAGGGCAAGAAGTCGCATTTCGCGGCCGAGAAATATATCTATGTGCCCCTTGGCAAGGGCGCTGAAGACGATGCATCTGCGGAGGGTCCTGCGATCCAGGAGGCTGGACTTGCCCGGTTTTTGCGGGCCGCGCAGTTGGGTACGCCGGAGGAAGCCGGTTCTGTAGCGGATGTCCAGCGCGCAGTGCAGGACTGCGTGGAGATTGGCCTGTTCAGCGCATATCAATGGGAGGCTCGAAAGGCGTTTGCCCGATACGCGCAGGAACCCATGTTCGATGACGAGATCCGCGCGGCGGTTGTCGACGACATCCGGCGTATTTACGCCGGCATGCGGGAGCAACTGGCGCTGTACGATTTCAGTGTGCTCCACGGCTTGCCCATGCCGCTGCTTATCGGCGACACGCCCTTCATCGACTGGCGCGTGCGTGCCAGTCCGGCACTTCCGTTTGTATCGCTCCCGCTGGGACCTTACTGCCTGCTGGTCGGCGCGCCGTCAGGCAGGAAAAGCCGAATCGCCCCGGTGGTCTGGAAGGCCGCTGCCGCGATGGGCCCGTTGAAGGACCACAACCGCCAAATCGAGGAGCAGGCACGTCTGTGGCTGGTGGCGACCACGGATGACCAACTCGTCGCTGCGCAAAGCCGCATTGCTGCGGCCATCGGCTCCAGGCAAGGGAATGTGAAGCCCTGACCGAAGTTGACCTTGAGCAGATCGTCAGCCGTGGCTGAGTTATGAGCGATGGCCCGTTGCCTCGTCGGGCGGTTACTGCCTGCAAATATCGTCGGATCACCGGCTTTCCCTGTTTTGCCGTACGTTGCAATGCGGTAACGGCGCCATGCGGCCAATTTGAGACGTTCGGCTGCGCCGCGAGAACGGCCGCTCCTGGTTAGCCCTGCCCCGAAATTGGCGCCTCCTCCGGTCGATGTTCGTCCATGATTTGCGCGTAACATAGGGTGGCGATTGGATTCTAAGCCCCGTTTCGCCCGGAGACGCGCACATGCGACTTGCTGACTTTATCTTGCGGCACACGGAAGCGATTCTGGCGCAATGGGAGGTGTTCGCCGGTTCCCTCGTGCCGGTGGCGGCAAATTTGGAACCGTCGGCGTTACGCGATCATGCGCCGCAGATCCTGCGCGCCATTGCAAAAGATTTGGGGACTGCGCAGACCAGGGAAGCCCAGTACGAAAAATCAATAGGGCGAGCCCCCGCTCCGATCGATGCGACCGAAACAGCCGCGCAAACGCACGCCCTTCTGAGGGCTCGGGCTGGCTTCAATATCAACCAGCTCGCCGCCGAATATCGCGCGTTACGCGCAAGCGTACTCCGCTTGTGGATAGACGAATGCGAGCCCGACGCACCCCATCTGGACGACGTCATTCGCTTCAATGAGGCGATCGATCAGGCACTTGCGGAATCTGTCAGCTTTTTCAGCGCGCAGGTCGAGCAGAGCCGCAATCTCCTGCTCGGCATGCTGGGGCATGACATGCGCAGCCCGCTCCAGGCGATTCAGATGACTGCGTCGTATCTGGAAGCACTGAATGCCGGAGAGCGAGTATCGGACGCTGCAGGCCGCCTGATACGTAGTGGAGCGCGGATGCAAGCGTTGCTTGACGATCTGTGCGATTTCAATCGGACCAGGCTGGGCTTGGGTGTCAACGTCATACCCACGACTGTCAATCTCGCGGACGTGCTCGCTGAAGAACTGGACGAATTGCGTGTCGTTCATCCTGACAGGCAGATTGAGCTGCACGTGACGGGTGATTCACAGGGGGTCTGGGACGGCCAGCGGTTGCAGCAATTGCTCGGAAACCTTGTGATCAACGCCCTCAAGTACGGGGCACAAGATACCCCGGTGCGCGTGGAGGTGACATGTGATGAAACGCATATCCATATCGACGTTCGTAACCGTGGACCTGCCATCGAGCACGCAACGCTGGCACGGATGTTTGATCCTCTGATGCGCGGGCTGGAACATCGGAGCAAAGCCGATCCGGCGGGCGGTCTCGGACTGGGGCTGTATATTGCGAGCGAAATTGCCAAGGCCCATCACGGTGAGATCGAAGCACGGTCCGACGAGACGGGAACCTCATTTTCAGTGTCACTCCCTCGTGCGGGTGGACCCTGACAACGTGCCAATGTTCATTGCAGCGAGGTTGCCCCCTCAACAGTCGGTCGACGCGGACACGTGCTGACCGGAAAGCCGTCATTCGTCCGTCGAGACGGGAAGCTCGCCGGTCGATACGGTGAGGGGCGAGCCGCGCCCACGACGAACTTCCGGGGTCGGCCACAAGCGGTCGGTCGACTTCAACGTCCAGATCGTTGACTATTGCGTATGGGTCTTTGGCCACTCTCAGTCACGAAACCGTATGAGGTGCCTAGTCATACATGAACTACCCTCCACTTGAATTTGGTGCTGTTTTCCAAACGGACTGGACAGAGCATCCTATTCGCGTGATCGCGTTTGATGCAGATGTGGTCATGTATGACGCTTGGTGGCCACACAAGCAAGCCTGGGGCATGGAGAACCTGTCCGGCACCTTTAGCTACTACCGCGTGCGACGCACCTTGTTTTTGTCACGAGCGCACTATCTGCGAACCGATGAATACACTGAGCTCGAGGCTAGCATTCACAGGCCAGATCTTCCCTTGGCCTACGCGCAGTTCGAATCGTTGAACTGGTATGACCAAAGGCCCGAATCTCTATCGCAACTGGCTCAACAGATCGCCCAAGCACGAGGCCATCAAAACCCGAGCGATGATGCTTCGCTTCTAAAAACATCAGCCATCTACCTCGCGCCTTTCGGTCCAAAGGGCAGCCAGAAGCCGCCGACGGTATGCTATGCGCAGGACGGCTATGCGTTCAACGAATCAGAAGTTCTATGGAACGCGTGGCAATTCCAGGCCCCGCACCTAGGTGATCGCCATCTCACGAGCGGCATCGGCATCTATCGTTTGGGGGTTCGGCGGCGCACCCCGACTTTCTATATCTGGGGTTCTTTGAGCCAGCTGAATGGAGGAACGAGCAGCTCGTAAGAAAGGGGAGCCACGATTGCTCCTGTCGCTGCTCTGCGTCCCGCGAACGGCTGCTTCCGGGATAGCCCGACGGCTGCTTCGGGTCGGTAACGGCCCGTCCCCAAAAGTGCGGTGTAGGTCCCGGCGTAGCTTTGTGCGTGCAGCCTTGTCAGATAAGGCACTGGTACTGCTGCACCAGTAATACCTGCCGTGTCATCAGACGGCGTTCGGCAACGCTCCGCGCAACGACTGTTCAGTTTCCGCACACATGTCCCCATGGCCCCGCCAGTCCGCGCGGCCCCGGCGTGTGGGAAAAAGAAAACGGATAGCCCCGTTTCGCCTCGCCCGCCTACCCTCGCGCGCATGCCGGTCGGGCGGCGCAACGCCCGGTCCGGTCGGTCGGAATTTCCTCAGGAGCGGACATGGATAGCAGCAGCAAGACGACACGTTTCGACGCAGACGTCTGGCGCGGCAGACTTTCAACGGCCGCTGGCACGCGAGCGCGCACGTCGCGGTGCTCGAGGAAGCCGTCGACGTGTGCAACGCGGCATTCCGGTCAGAATGCGTAGTTCACCGACACCAGCGTGACCAGCGGATCCAGCGTGATCTTCGCGACGCTCTTGACCACCGCACCGTTCGGCAGCCGGGTGGTCAAATTGGCTTTCGTCCCGAACGGCAGGTACGAGACGGACAGCCCGGCCGACCAATGCTTGTCGAACTGGTAATTCAGTCCCGCGTTGAAGACCGGCGACCATGCGCTGTCGACGTCCGCGCTCGTCGACAGCCCCGTCGTCGCCCCGCGCGTCAATTGCGCGCTCAACGCCTGCTGGAACGCGGGACCGACATGCGCATTGGTGAACCAGATGTAGCTGACGCCGATGCCGAGATAGGGTCTCCAATGGGCATCCGCGCGGCCGAAATAGTATTTCAGCAGCAGCGCCGGACTCCACTGGCGGACATCGCCGAGCGGATTGATCGCCGAGGCGGAAAGCACACCGGTGCCCGAGAACTTGAATTTCGGCGGAATGCCGGCGACCGTCTCCACGGCGATCCTGTCGGTCAGGAAATGCGTAAAGGTGATGCCGAGCGTGTCGGCGTTGTCGACGCTCGCGCCCGTGTCGGGCACGGCGTGCCCGCCGATCTCGAGCGGATCGCTCGAGGTTTGCGGGGCGATTCTCAACCAGCCCACTCCCATCACATTGCTGCCCGCGGACTGCGCATGCGCTGCCGCACTCACAATCAGCATGGCGGCAGCCGCCGCCAGTTTCATCGACTTCATTGAACGGTATCTCCCTATTTGTTTTCTCGACACGGTCGCGTTTGCCGGCCGTGGCGTGCAGCCACTATGGCGGGCGACCGGAGCTTTGGAAATGTTTGAAACGGACGCGAAAATTGTCCGCGCTCGCTACCACACGCAACCGGCAGATTGACGTAAGGTCGTCACTGCGGACGCAACCTGCGGCGCATCGATGCCCGGCATTGCCCGATTCCGGGCCGCGACGAGAACCGACGACCTGATTCAGAGATGAGCAGCAGCACCACGCGATTGACCCCGACGCAAGCCGGCCCTGGCGCCGGCCTGCCGTCGTCGCCCGTCGATCTGGCCACCCTGTCGGAAAAGCGCGCATCCCCGTCGAAGCTCGCGGCGCTGATGGAAGTCGCGGCGCAGCTGGAGCTCGACACGTCCGCGGTGCTCGCCGGGACCGATCTCGCCCCGAACGACGTGTCGAACCCGTTCACGCTCACGTCGGCGCAACAATTCCTGACGGCCGTGCGCAATGCGCTCCGGCACTATTCCGGCGCCGACCTGGGTGTGCGGGTCGGCAGGTTGCTGCATGCGTCGAGCTACGGGATGTACGGGTATGCGACGCTGTGCGCCGAAACGCTGGGAGAAGCGTTCGACGCGGCAGTCCGGTTCCACCGGCTCGCGAACGGCCTGCTCGGCATTCGCTGGATCATGGAAGACGATCTGGCGTCCTGGCATTTCCCCGCCCGCGAAGACGTGGCGCTGCCCGAACTCGACACGCGGCTGTACGCGTTCCTGCTCGACATGCAGTTCGTGCTTCACGCAACTTTCGTCAAGGACGTGATGGGATCGTGGTGCGTGCCGACTCGCGCGCAGTTTGCCTGCGGGCAACCGGCCCATGCGGCACTGCTTGCCGAAGCGCTCGACTGTCCGGTTGCATTCGATCAGGAATGCCATGCATTGAGCTATCCCGCCGCGTGGCTGTCGCAGGCGCCGCAGCTTGCCCACCCGATTACGGCGGCCCAGGTCTCGCGGCACTGCGCGCAGCTGCTCGACGAGCTCCAGGATCGCTCCGGAATCACGCTGCGCGTCTACGACGAACTGACACGCATCCCCGGCAGATTCCCGGACATCGACGCGATCGCAGGAACCCTGCATATGACGTCAAGGACGTTGCGCCGCAAGCTCGACGCCGCGGGCACGTCCTACAACGAATTGCTGATGGGCGTGCGCAGGGCACTGGCGATCGATTATCTCGGCACGACCGCGTTGAGCACCGACGACATCGCATCGGTATTGGGATTCAGCGACGCCGCGAGTTTCCGGCATGCATTCAAGCGCTGGACCGGCATGACGCCGAACGAGGTGCGCGGCAACGCGGATCCGGCGCCGCGGCCGTCGAGCACGACGGGTTGATGCCGCCAGCGCGGCGTTATCGCCGGCATGGCGGATGAAGCGGCACGCTACGCCAACGCCCGCCGCTCGTGCAGCCGCAACGCGGCCCACGCGATCCCGGCCGAGAAGATCCCGACCAACCCGCCGAACGTGCCGATCCACGGCAGCCCGAACTCTCCGGCGATATGGTTGCCGAGCAGCGCACCGGCGCCGATCCCGACGTTGTACAGCCCGGAAAAGATCGACACCGCGAGATCGGTCGCGTCGGGCGCCAGCTTCAGTACCCACGCCTGCATCGCGAGACCGAAGCAGACGATCGCCCCGCCCCACACCAGCGTGTGAACCGACAGCGTGACGATGTTCAGCGCGCTCGGAAACAGGATCAGCAGGCAGGCCGACAGCGCGATGATCGACGCGAGCAGGAAGTCGGCCGGCCGCTCCGGAAACACGTGGTTGAAGCAGAACGCGGCCGGCATGCCGGCGACGCCGAACAGGATCAGCACGTAGGTAATCCGGCTGCTGCTCGCATGATTGACGCTCTGCACGAACGGCTCGATGTAGGTGTACGACGTGAAGTGCGCGGATACGACCAGCACGGTGATCGCATACAGCGTCACGAGCGCCGGCTTCCTGAGAAACGTCCCGATGCTGGCGAGCGAGCCGGCGCCCCGGCTCGGGAGCGTCGGCAACGTCGCGCGCAGCAACAGCAGCGCGACGGCCGCCGCGCCGCCGATCACGAGGAACGTGACGCGCCAGCCGAGCGCCTCGCCGATCACGCGTCCGAGCGGAATGCCGGCGACCATCGCGATCGCCGTGCCCATCGCGAGCAGGCTGAGCGCGCGGCTTTTCCGGTCGCTCGGCGCAAGCCGCACGGCCAGCGGGACGGAAATCGACCAGAACACCGCGTGCGCGCACGCGATGCCGAGCCGGCCGATCATCAGCACCGTGAAATTCCACGCGACGCCGGTCACGACATGGCTGCCGATGAACACCAGCAACGCGCAGCTCAGCAGCTTGCGGCGCTCGACGTGACGCGTGACGAACGTGAGCGGCAGCGACACGACGGCGACGGCCCACGCGTAGATCGTCAGCATCAGGCCGACGGCGGTCGGCTGCATCTGCAGGCTGTCGCCGATCGCGCTTAGCAGCGCGACGGGCACGAACTCGGTGGTATTGAAGATGAAGGCAGTGAGTGCCAGGGCCAGAACGCCCCACCACGACTGTTCGGAACTGACGGCGTCCGGGGTTGCCATACGGGAATTCGACGAAGGTTGGCGGCGCGGGCAGCCGGCCCGGCGCATCGGCGCGATTGTACCAGCGGCATATGACACGCCGCGGCGGGCCGCACCGCCGCGCCGCCGCGTCGCCACGACATGGCGATGACACGGCCATGCGCCGATAATGTGACGAATCGGGTTTGACGGACGATTCGTCCGAACGCCATCGGGCCAGGAGATTCACATGCGCATTGAAACGTCATTTCTGTTCGATCTCGACGGCACGCTCGTCGACAGCGTCTACCAGCACGTGCTCGCGTGGAAGGAAGCGCTCGATGCCGAGGGCATCGAGCTGTCGGTGTGGCGCATCCACCGCAAGATCGGGATGAGCGGCGGCCTGTTCCTGAACCAGCTGCTGCGCGAGACGGCCGGCGACATCGACGCCGAACGCATCGAACGGCTCGCGCGGCTGCATGCGGCCGCATACCAGCGGCTGCGCGCGCAGGTCCGGCCGCTGCCGGGCGCGCGCGAGCTGCTGGCCGCGCTGTCGAACGCGGGCATCCGCTGGGCGATCGCGACGAGCGGGAGGATGGAAACCGCCGCGATCAATCTCGAAGCGCTCGGCGTCGATCCGGTGAAGAACGTGGTCGTCACGCGCGACCAGGTCAAGTACGCGAAGCCGGACCCTGACCTGTTCCTGACCGCCGCCGCGAAGCTGAACGTGCCGATCGAACATACGGTCGTGGTCGGCGACAGCATCTGGGACATGCTCGCCGCGAGCCGCTGCCGAGCGCTGGGCGTCGGGCTGCTGTCGGGCGGCTACGGCAGCGACGAACTGGAACGCGCGGGCGCGCTGCGCGTGTATGACGATCCGGCGGATCTGCTGTGGCATCTGGACGAGATCGCGGCGCGGCCGTAGACCGTTCCGCTGCATCCTGGCCCCCTTGTACTTATCTGCGATGGCGATGCAAAAAATGCGCGCCGCATGATCGCCGCGCGCGCCGCGGGCCCGGTGCGCACGCGCCGTGCCCGGTATCGGCCGGCCCGGCACGCACCTTGCGTCCCACCTTGCGTCCCTATTGGGCATCGAACCGGGCATCGAACCGCTCCGGTACACGAGACACAATAAGGAGGCCACGATGATCGGCCATATCGAACTCCTCGGACGCCTGCTGCTCGCCGCGCTGCCCGGCAGCGTGATCGGGCTCGAACGCGAGCGGCGCGGAATTTGCGGCGATCTGCGAGGCGCTGCAAAGCAGCGCCGGTGTGCGGACCTGTCATCCCGACACCTCGACAAGGAGTCTCGCGTGACCCAGACCGACCTGCTCTCCTATCTCGTGACGAGCCAGCTGACCGCGCGCATGCGCGGCGGCGCATGGCTCACGACCAGCCAGGTGGTGGGCGCGCTGCGCGCGTGGCTCGCGTGCCATCACGCCGAATGCGGCTGGCTCGACCGGATCCGGATCGCGAACGCGTCCGCGACGATCGCGCAAGGCATCCACGAGATCGTGGCCGCGCACGGCGATCCCGACAGCGGCGAACGCGTCCGGCTCGACGCCGATTCGCCGGAACTGCAGGCGCTGCGCGCGCGTTGCGACGCGCTGCTGCAACGCATCGACGGCGACCGGGACGTCGACGCCCGATGATCGTGCCGGACCGCATGCCGCGCACCGCATTCGCGACGGCACGCCCCGACGACGCGGCTGCCGATCGGTCGCCCCCGAACGATCCGGCGCAACATGGGCTGCTCGAATGCGGACGCAACTGCGACACGATTCGCGACGCGGACCGCTTCGCGATGCTGGTGGACGGCGACGCCTATTTCTCGACGCTGCGTGCCGCGCTGCGCCGGGCACGCCATACGGTGTTCATCGTCGGCTGGGACGTCGACAGCCGGATGCACCTCGCTCCGGCCGACGCCGCCGGCGACGGCCTGCCCGACACGCTCGCCGCATTCCTGCACGCACTTGCAACCGCGCGGCACAACCTGCGCATCTACGTGCTCGCGTGGGACTTCGCGATGATCTACGCGCTGGAGCGCGACTGGCCGCCCGTCTATCGCGCCGCGTGGCGCGCGCATCGCGGCATCCGGTTCCGGCTCGACGACACGCATCCGCGCGGCGCGTCGCATCACCAGAAACTCGTCGTGATCGACGACCGGCTCGCGTTCGTCGGTGGGCTCGACCTCACGCGCGAACGCTGGGATACGCCCGCGCATGCGGCCGACGACCCGCGCCGCCGCGACGCGCACGGCATGCCGTACGGGCCGTTTCACGACGTGCAGGCGATGTTCGACGGTGACGCGGCCGCCGCGATCGGCAAGCAGGCGCGCGCGCGCTGGTTCAATGCATGCGGGCGCCCGATCGCGATCCGCGCGCAGCGGCATCTCGATCGCGAGGAAGACGTCGATCCGTGGCCGCGCGACGCGCGCGTCGACATACGCAACGTGCGGCTCGGCATCGCGTACACCGCGCCGCGCCATCGCGGCCGCGAGCCTGTTCGGCAGGTGCGCGTGCTCGTCGAGGACACGATCCGCGCGGCGCGGCGCCACCTGTACATCGAGAACCAGTATTTCACCGCGACGGTGGTGCGCGAGACGCTGTCCGCGCGGCTGGCCGATGCGCACGGGCCGGACGTGACGGTCGTGGCGCCGCGCGTGCAGAGCGGCTGGCTGCAGGAAGCGACGATGGGCGTGCTGCGGGCGCGGCTGCACGGCACGCTCAAATCCGCCGACCGCTTCGACCGCTACCGGCTGCTGTATCCGCATGTCGACGGCCTCGGCGACGCGTGCGTGAACGTGCACAGCAAGCTTGCGATCGTCGACGACGAATGCATCGTGATCGGCAGCGCGAACCTGAACAACCGGTCGATGGTGCTCGACACCGAATGCTGCATCGCGCTCGTCGCGGCCGGCGAGCCGCGCATCCGCACCGCGATCGCCGGCCTGCGCGACCGTTTGCTGGCCGAACATCTCGGCACCCCGCCGGCCGCGATCGCCGACGCATTCGCGCACGCCGACCGGCCGAACGCCGCACTCGACCGGCTGCGCGAGAAACCCGGCCGCACGCTGCGCACGCTCGATCCGGCCGTGACGCCGCAGCTCGACGCGCTGGTGCCGGTCAGCGCGCGGCTCGACCCCGAGCAGCCGATCGAGCCGGACCGCTTCGTGCGCGAATTCGTGCCGCGCGAGCAGCACCGCTCGCTGACCGCGCGCTTCCTTGCACTTGGCGCGACCGCGCTGCTGGTCGCGGCGCTCGCGCTCGCGTGGCGCTTCTCGCCGCTCGGCAAGGAACTGAACGTCGCGTCGCTCGCGCAGGCGGCCGCCCGCGCCGCGCAACTGCCGGGCGCGCCCGCGCTGCTGCTGGCCGGCTACGTCGTCGCGGCCATGCTGTCGGTGCCGATTACGCTGCTGATCACCGTCACGGGCCTCGTGTTCGGCGCGTGGCCGGGCTTCGCGTATGCGGCCGCCGGCACGATGGCGGCCGCCGCCGTGACCTACGGGATCGGCCGCTGGCTCGGACGCGACGCGGTGCGCCGGCTCGCCGGCGCGCGCGCGAACCGGCTCAGCGAGCATATCGGCCGGCGCGGCGTGGTCGCGATGGCCGTGCTGCGGCTGCTGCCGATCGCGCCGTTCACGATCGTGAACCTGGTTGCCGGTGCATCGCACATCGGCCTGCGCGACTATCTGGTCGGCACCGCGATCGGGATGCTGCCCGGCATCGTGCTGACGGTCACGTTCGCGCACCAGCTGCTCGCCGCGTTCAGTCATCCGGGCCCCGGCGCATTCGCATGGCTCGCGGCGATCGGCGTCGCGCTGGTCGGCGTGTCGGTGCTGCTCGTCAGGGTGCTGCGACGATGGCGCTGAGCCGGCACCCGGCCCCGCCGCCGGACATCGTCACGTCGGACGCCCCGCCCGTCGCCGCGCCGGGCGGGCGCGACCTGCGGATCGCGACGTACAACATCCGCGGCGGCTACGGCGCATGGCCCGCGCGGGCGGCCGACCGGATCGCGGCGGTGATCCACGAACTGGACGCGGACGTGATCGCGCTGCAGGAGGTGCCGCTCGGCGGCGCGCGCGCGCCCGACGTGCTCGCGCACCTGCGCGAGGCGACCGGCATGCACGCGGTGGCCGGCCCGACCATCGACACGCCGGAGCGCCGCTACGGCAACGCGGTGCTGTCGCGCTGCCCGATCCGCGCGGCGCGCACGCTCGACCTGTCGTTCCACCAGCGCGAGCCGCGCGGCGCGCTCGATGCGGACATCGACTGCGGCGCGGGCACGCTGCGCGTGGTCGCGACCCATCTCGGGCTGTCGGCGAACGAACGCAGCGCGCAGGTGCAGCGGCTGCTCGCCGCGTTCGACACCGGCGCGATGCCGGTGATCCTGATGGGCGACATCAACGAGTGGTTCGTGCGCGGCCGCGCGCTGCAGGCGCTCGTCACGCGGTTCCGCCGCGCACCGGCGCCGCGCACGTTCCCGACGCTGTACCCGGTGTTCTCGCTCGACCGGATCTGGATCCATCCGGGTGAACTGCTCGTCGATGTCAACGTGCATCGCAGCGTGCGCGCGCGGCACGCGTCGGATCACTATCCGCTGGTCGCGCGGATGCGGGCAACGCCGGGCACGCCGCTTGCACGCTGAACGCTCCGGTCTGACGGAACCGACGCGCGGGCTATCCGTACTCGCGCAAAACGTCATTCGTATAGCGGCGCGGTCCCCAAAAAAGGCGCCACGCAAAACTCCGCAAGACGACTGCCCCGATCGCAATCGTAAATACCGTCTCGAGAGTGCTCCACGTCTGATTGGGCGACATCAGGATCAAAAACGTCCACAGACCCATGCAGCCACTCAATTCGGCCCACGGAAACAGGGCGTATTCGTATTGGGAGTTCCATGGTACGTCCACCTCGGGTTTATCCTTCATGACGACGTTCAGCGCCACGCCATTCGGCCTGGGCAGTGCGACGATTTGCGCACCCTGACCAAAATGCGCCATCTTCGCCGCCAGCGCCTGAAGGAGCCACCGTGCTGCCGGTGCCTGCGGACCAATTGCCTGATCAAGCGCATGTTTCTCCAGTTTCAGCTCGGCATCCTTCACGGCACCCAGCGTCGCGTGCAGCGCCAGTCCCTTGAGGCGGCTGTACCAGAAATGATGGATTCGCTCACGCGGCACCTGTTCCGCACCGAGCAGGCGTGCGAGCGCCTTGTCCACTTCGTCGGCATCCGCGACGATCTGGCGGAACAGCCATGCCTGACATTTCAGTTGCGGCTTTTCCCGCATGAGCTCAGGCGAACCGAATAGCAACGCAACGGCCACCTCGGAAGTTTCCGGCTGGACGTCCGAGTCCGCGTCGTTGAGATGCCAGGCCAGCATCAAGCGGTATTTGGGGTTCCGGGCTGGAGCGAATGCATCCGCATAGGGCGCGCCGGTGTCATCCTCGAACCAGGTGTCCGCCAATCCCGGATCCTTATCGTCGCTCAACCACCGGATGCGAGGTTTCCCCGGTAATTGCAGTTGTGCCCACACTGCCTGTACGTCGACATACGACTCGGCATGCTCGCACTGCATCGCAATGTCGAACGACCCGCTGCGCGTCGCCTGCCCAAGCCGCGCCGCCAATGGCGTCATCAGCTTCTCGATCACCGCGCGCGCTCGGGACACTCCGTCTGCTCCTTCGATACCATCGAGTCGCATCGCTCTGCCGGGATTTTCTGGCGGACTTCCCTCGAGCTTCAACATGCGCTCGGCAAGGTCCGGCTCGGGCGCAAGAATCACGCTGTCGAGAACGGCCACGCCCGCACGGACGTTTCGTTGCCATCTCGTGAGCAAATGCCAGCGCGCCGCGTTCCTGACTGCTGCTTCGAACGCGCGACTGTCGTACATCGACGTATAAAGCACAAAGCTGGCCGCTATCCAGAGCGCGAATGGAGCGGCCAGTGCAGTTCGCACGAAGTCATCTGAAGCCATGGACTTTCCGTGCGGCCACGCGGCAACAGTGCCGGCCAGAAACCCGCATTCGATCAGGACAAACAGTACGACATACAGCCAGACGGGCGGCGGTTTGCCCGCCGACCACTCGCCGTGAGCGGGCGGGGCCCAGGGAAATTTCATCGTGCCTCCATGACGAGCACGTTACGTTACTCAACAGTCCAGTCGCGCTGCGAAGCGACGAGGCGCGGTGGTGGATTGCAGGCGCACCGGCAAAGATCGCCCTCCAGCGCGTGCCGCTTGCCGCTGAAATCATCGGGTCGTGGACTCGCGCCGTCAGGTTCGATATGACCGACGGTGTTGCAGGCGGGGCATCGGACCCTCGCTCCCAGGTAACTCAATTTTCGGTCGTCGAGACCGATGTCATCGAGACCGTCAAGCACGACGCCATTCGCCGTGGTCCGGTCATGCTGGAGGATGCACGCACGCTCGGTCATGTCACACGCCGATCCATTCCCAGTCTGCATCGTCGCCGGCACGTTCGACTGCCGGCATCGCGTCCCCGCGCCGTAGCGTGACGATACCCGTCAGGTCGCAGTGGTTGGAATTCCAGCCCTCACGCACGCGCGGAAGCCATCGACCGCTGCGCGGGCATACCGCGCCCGGCTTGCAGAATTGTCGCGTCTCTTCGACGATGTCGAACGAGTATTGCTTGACCGGCGTCGGTGCGCTGCCCGCCCATAGCCATTGCACCGGGCCATCGAACTCGATGCCGTCGGCGGCCTCAAGGAGCATCTTCACGTTGCCTGTGGGAGCAATGTCCCCGGCCTTGAACGGTTTGAGTTGGAGACTGCGATAGGCACCGTTGCCGGTCGTGCGCACGGCCCGGTACAGGCCATCCTCCGCGAACGTCTCGCCAGGATTGACCGGATGGGATGACATCGTGGCTCGGTGCATTGCCTCCCATTGTTCACGCTCCTGTGGCGTCGAGGGGTAGTCGTGGTCGAAACTGATACGGCTTTTGATCGGCTTAAAATCGACGTGCGTCGAAAGCCCCCACCCGTAGCCCTCATATTCTATTTTCATAAAAGCCGCACCGGAAAGCTCGTAATCACCTTTAGCTATATTATTATCAGGATAAGCCTCAAATATTAAATCCCTCCCCTCCCCAGCCCCAAGAAAAACCACTCCATCAGGAAACTCATGCCGATTGATAATTTTTCTTCCAGACAACCCAAATCCCCAATCATCTTGCGGCTTCATCCTACCCAATTCACTATAAGGAGCAACTCCCAATTCACCACTTGCCGCGGCCCCCGACCATTGATCCGGCGTTTTGAATTTAATCCATCTACTTCCTGAGTTTATAAATCTCACCGACACAATATAATGGTCTAATTTTCGCTCAATGCTCACCGTCGTGAAATCGAGTTTTATGATCTTTCGCCCCTCCGCCCACGCTTGTTCAGAAAGTCTGAAAGGTGCATCAAACACTCGAAGGTTGAAGCTTTCCGGAATCAAGCGCAATGAACCCGACCTCCGAACGGCCTTGCCTTCATCTTGGCAGACAACACTGAACGTTGCCGCGGGATCATGCGTTTCGGGACCACCAGTCTGAATATCTTTATCGCACAAAGCGCGAGCCACGTCTTGCAGTTGCAGCACATCACTATTTTTCAGATTCAGAGCAAAAACCCCCACACCCGTTTTCACCCTGTCATTGATAGCATCCCCTTTGGCAAAATAAAATCTCCCTTCTCCGTCAAAAGTCATCTTTCTCGAACCGTATTGAAGGCCACCAGACCACGAAAGAGAAAACGCACCGGATTTCATGAAATCATTATCTGAATCATTCGCCATAACACACCGACCTCCAATCAGCATAAAACTTAAAATCAAAAATATTTTCCCCAACGATCCATGTCTCACATGCCGCACAATATTAACGCCCATGCCTTTCTTCACTTTTCGCTATTGGTTCGAACATTCTTCTGGGGTACTTCGTAACCGACCGCCCACAACTTGTTGGTCCTAGCCGAGAACCATCTACGAATATACTCAAGGTAGTACGGCGACGTCGTCGCCGTCGGTTGAAGGCATCCGCCTCCCATGAGATTGGTCGCGGTTTCAACAACCCAGAACGTATCTTTGGCCTTATTGGCATCGGCAAGCGCGAAATCTATGTTCATACCGTCTTTGACATAAATCTCATGCACAAATCCGCCCTGCTCCCAATATTCGTCAGGAAAATTAAACAGATGCCCCGTCTCATGCGCCTTGGTTTGCGTGAGCAGTCGCATATACCGTCCATTTTTCAACTGATACTCCGTCTCCGGCCAATTCAGAGCATCGGCTCGCTCGGTTGTCGGATATAGATTGATGGTGATGTTTGGATTGAGCGCGTGGGCATCAGTCACCCCAACCACATGCACGTCCGCACAGAATTTGACGGCAACTCTGCAACCACAGGCGCCGCCCTTTTGGCACCCGCCAAGAATCAGCTTGTAGTTGCCCTGATTCAGCGTCTTTTCAATCTGGCTTTTGTAGGTTGAAGCGTCGACTTCTTTCGGGTCACGCTCCACCAGCATCAGCCCCTGCGCACCAAGGGATTTACGAGAATTTGCTCCGTTCTGAAATGTTTCATACTGAACAACAACGTAGTCATTGTGCGCGTCCAGCAACGGCTCCCGGGTCGCTCGATTCATTTTCACCAGCAGTCGCGGCACCAATGCGATAACCACCTTCGCTGTCAACGTTTTACTGACCGAATCGTAGGTGAACTGGCATGTGGTCGGCGCCGTCCCTGCACACATGACAGGTTGGCCATCCTCCGTAAGACGCTCGGTTCTCGTCCAGCCATACTTTTGATAGGGTGGCGTCTCCCGCATCATCGTTGCCGATTCAACAAAATCGGCCAGTTGCCAGTTGCACGGCGCCGGACTCTGCAACTGAATGGGATCAGGCGGGATGCAGATCGACTTCTCGTTTTCGGCGTCGTTCACCGTCAAACCGCCATTGCCTGGCGTTTTCGATCCCGCACCAGATTTCCCACCGAATAGGCCACCGAGAAACGACGGCGCCGCGGCGCCGGTATCGGCCGAAGCATCCGTCACGGACGCAGGAGACGCCGGTGGAACAAAGTTCGGGTTGGTCCGCCACACGTCACATTGCGTCGTATACGGCACGAATGCCGGCGCAAATGCCGCGCCCCCCAGATCCATCTGCGCCGGCCCGGTCTTTTTCAGGCTGCTGGTCTTGAACAACACGCCGCCGCGCGTCCCTATTTCGATACCGCCTGGCGTCAGGCGGAAATACGAGCCGCCTACGTTCAACACGATTTCCTTGGACGACTTGACGTGGAGCACGCCGTTCACCGTCTCGACCGTCATGTCGTCCTGCGACGCAAGCTGCATGCGTCCGCGCTGCGCCTGCACGACGACTGCGCCCGCCGCCGCGATCAGGCTCATGCCTCTCTGCGTGAACAGCGACACCATGTCGTGCGCCGCCACCGTAAAGCGCTTCCACACGCTCCAGCTCGCATCGCCTCTGGCGATGCCCATGATGTTTTCACCGGCGGCGATTTGCACGCTCTTGGCCGCCACCACGCCCGCCGATGCCGGCGCTGTCACCAGCACACTGGACTGCTGAAGCTGGTCGAGCGCCTTGTTCGCGGCTCGCTGACTGTCGATATCGGCTGCTTCGGCCTTCGACGCCCGAGCGGACGACGCCAGTGCTTTCGCCAGCGCCAACGCATCCTCGAGCTGTGCAACGGTTTCCTGCATGTCGAGTTGCTTGCCGGACGCACCGTTTCGCGCATGGGCCGACACCAGCACACCACCGCCGCCCCGCAGCGCGGCAGGTCCATCCGATCTCAGTTCGGCACCGCTACCCCGCTCGCTCTGGCCGCGGTCCACCGTATGCCCGAGATTGAGTTGCGACTTGCCGTGCTCGGTCGCAACCTTGATGTGCTCGCGCCCTTCCCTGTCATCCATTTCCAGCGTGTTGTTCGAGCGTGTGCGGATCGTGTTGCGCGTGCCCCAGGGAACACCTGCGACGATCGGATCCGTGTGTTGCGCGGTATGCAGCACGTGGCTGATGAACGGCAAATCGACGCAGCCCCACAGGAAGCTCACGCCGACCACCGTGCCTTCGACGAGCCCGAAGTGAAAACCGGTCTGGTTCGGCCCCGCGAACGGTTTCGCCAGCCTCATCGGGCAGCTCTGCAGACCCGGCGTCCGCGTGTCGCGATCCAGATGAAGATCGACGATGTATTCGCCCTGGCTATCGAGATAGGGGTTTTTCCAGCCGTCGGACGACGCGATCGTCCCGGTAATGACCGCATCGATCCTGGGCCAGGTTTCCTCCTTCAATGGCATTCGATACTGGCGATCCGACGGAATCGCATCGAATGTCACGTGATAGGCCTGCCTCCGGCTCGCGCCGCACGTCACGCGCACGACGACGAGCCCGTGCTTCGCATCGGGCAATTCCCGGTTCGACAGTTTCAGCACCGAGCCGGGCGTGAGATCCAGCATGTCGCACTCGCCGCGATATTCGACCTGACCGGCCAGCGCTGCCTCGCGGCGCAGTTGCGCCGCTTCCTTCGCCTCGTCCTCGCTCAGAATCGGCGCTCCCCAGGTATACGCTTCACCGTACGTCGTGCGGTCGTCGCGAATCGGACTGACCGCCTCGATCGGATCCGATATCGCCGTTTCCGTGTTGAACGTGCGTACCACATAGGCCGCCGGCAAGGTCGTCGCGCGCATTTCGAGCGCACGGACAGACTCGACGCCGCTGGCCTCCAGTCCACTGTGCGGCCGGTACGCGACCGTCAGACGCTCGGGATCGCGGCGGTAATGCGCATAGTCGTCGCCGAAGCACACGCGCTCGCACCGCTCGCCCTCGTCGCACACGAACCAGATGCCCGAGCGTCGGCACAAGCGCGTGATGAATGCCAGATCGTCCTCGCCCCATTGCATCACGAAGCTGCGCTTGCGGTAGGTTCGATTCAACCTGAATTCGAAGTCGGCGAAGATCTTGTTGAACTCGTGCTCCCGCAGAATCCGCTCGATGATCTCGGGAATGCTCAGGTCGAGGAAGAATCGACACTTTGGCGCATTGCGCAACAGCGCCAGCCGCGATTCCAGCACGATCTCGTACAGCGACTGATCGCGGTTCACAGCCTTCAACGCAAAGCCCGTCACGACACCTTGCACGCGCCGCGCCGCTTCCGGCTGACTCCATCGGTCCCGCGGTGGCGGCTGAATGACGAACGCGCCCATTCGCTTCAGGAATTCGCTGCGCGACAGGTCATGACGGGGATGCGTGAACCGGATCGTGTACTTCGTCGGTTCACCGATTCCGCGTGTGCCTTCGAACTCGTACACGTCCGCGAGTGCAGCTGCGGGCGCGCCCTTGATATCCAGGCTGTAAAACTGGTGGATGTCGATACCCGCGCGCGCGGGTGTATCGGAAATGGCCGTGCTTTTGGTCAAGGCGCCCCCCGTCGAATATTTTTGGAATATCGCGAGCGATCCTAACCGTCCGGAACGGAATTCCACCATAGGACTCGTATGATTTTGACGCGAACATTTCACCGGGCTCGGCTCTTGCATACCGCACCCGCAGCGATGGATGCCCCGTCCCGCCCGAACGTCGAGATTTTCATCAACGACTCGACCTCATTGGCAAGAATTTCATGAAGCCGGGCCACTCCGCGGCCACGCGAGCCTGCGTAAAAATGCCGCGACCGTCCATCTTCCGTGCAAAAAGCGACCGTCCCGGACCGCCGCGAACCGCGCGGGGGCTTGCCGCGCCGGATGCATCGCAGCGGGAACGCGCATTGCGGCGAACATGGGCGTTGCCGATCCCGCCGCCGCCCACCGACGCCATCCCATGAACGCCACCCCGCCCTTCGCTCCCCATCTCTATTTCTGCGACGCCCGCCTGGTCGGCCCGCTCGAAGCGTGGCCCGACACGTTCGCCCACATCGCGGGCATGGGCTTCGACCACGTACTGATCGGAGGCTTCTGGGCCGCCGGCGTCGCGGGTTTTCCGCGCCACGTCGCCGACTTCCACCGCCCGGCCGCGACGTTCGCGACACGTGCCGGCGCGCTCGAAACGTTCTCGCGGCTCGCGCAGCTCGCGCGCGGCCACGGGCTGCGCGTGCTGCTCGAAGTCGTCCCCGACCGCATCGCGCGCGACAACCCGCTGCGTGCCGAGCATCCGGACTGGTACGTCGAGCCCGCGCACGACGACGCACTGATCGATCCGCGCTGCACCGCGCACGAACTGGACGTCGCGCATGCGCAGGTCGGCGAGGACGCGGCGCACGACGCGCTGTCCGCGTGGTGGTGCGCGCACCTCGCCGCGTTCGCGGACGCCGGCGCGGCCGGCTTCCTGATCGATGCGCCGCATCACCTTCCGGCCGCGTGGTGGCCCGGCTGGCGCGCGGCGCTGCGCCGCACGCGCCCGGACGTCGCGGTGCTGGCCGGCGTGCCCGGCCATGCACGCGACGCACTCGCGCAACTCGAGGGTGCCGGATTCGACGCAGTGTTCTCGTCGGTACGCTGGTGGGATCTGCGCTCGCCGTGGTTTGCGGACGAACACCGACTGCTTCGGCGCATCGGCTCGCCGATCGCGTTTCCCGACGCGTTCGACGGCCCGCGTCTCGCCGACGACTGGCACGACGCGCCGGACGAGACAGTCGCCCGCGCGTACCACCGCGCGTTGTGGACCGCGGCCGCGGTCGGCACCGGCTGGCTCGTGCCGATGGGCTTCGAGCGCGGCGTCACACTGCCGCTGATGGCGCGCGATGCGGACGCCGCGCGCTACCGCGCCGCGTTCGACGACGCACGCTTCGACCTGTCCGGCGCGATCGCCGACGCCAACGCATGGCGCCGCTCGACCCCGCTCGCGGTCGAGCGCGGCGAAATCGCGCAACTGAGCGCGCCCGGCGCCGCGGCGACCACGCTGCTGCGCGGCATGGGCCCGTCGCTCGAACACGACGACACGGCACTGCTGATCGCGCTGAATCCCGATCTCGATGCCGCAGCGCCGGTCGATCCCGCGACGATCCTGCCCGGCGTGCCGGGCGGCTTCACGCACGTTGCGCCCCCGGACGGCGCGCACACGCACGCGCCGGCCGTACTCGAAGCCTTCACGCTCGAGCCCGGCGGCTATGCGCTGCTCGAAGCGTCGCGCGCGCCGCCCGCGACCACGCATGCCGATGCCGCAAGCGAGCGCGCCGCGCTGTCCGCCGCCCTCACGGCCGACCGAATCGCGATCGAACGGGTCGACCCGGCGGTCGACGGCGGCCGCTTCGCGATCAAGCGCGTGATCGGCGAAACACTGGTTGTGCACGCATCGATCTTCACGGATGGCCATGCGCATCTCGCGGCCGCGCTGCAGTGGCGCGCGGACGACGAAGACGACTGGCGCGAAGTGCCGTTCGTCGCGGAACCGAACGACCGCTGGCACGCGCGCATCGCGCTCGACCGGCTCGGCCGCCACGCGTTCCGCGTGATCGCGTGGCGCGACGACTGGGCCTCGCTCGTCACCGACATCGCGAAGAAGCGCGCGGCCGGCCAGGACGTGACGCTGGAGGTGCGCGAGGCGCAGCTGCTGCTCGCGACCGCGTTGAAGCTCGCGTCGTCGGACGACACGCGCGCGGTCCGGCAGATGGAACGGCTGGCGGCCGACTTCAAGGACGCGTCGCACGAACACCGCCTCGCACTGATCGGCGAACCCGCGCTCGCCGACGCCTACGCCGCGCTGCACTACCGGCCGTTCATCACGCACGACGACACCCTCTACCCGGTCGAGGTCGAGCGCCGCGCCGCGCGCTTCTCGAGCTGGTACGAGATGTTCCCGCGTTCGGCGAGCAACGACCCGCACCGGCACGGCACGTTCGACGACGTGATCGCGCAGTTGCCGCGCATCCGCGACATGGGCTTCGACGTGCTGTATTTCCCGCCGATCCACCCGATCGGCACGACCGCGCGCAAGGGGCGCAACAACACGCTGAAAGCCGGCCCCGACGACGTCGGCAGCCCGTACGCGATCGGCTCGCCGGACGGTGGCCACACGGCCGTGCATCCGCAGCTCGGCACGCTTGCGTCGTTCCGCACGCTGGTCGACGCGGCACACGCGCAGGGGCTCGAGATCGCGCTCGATTTCGCGATCCAGTGCTCGCCCGACCATCCGTGGCTCGCCGCGCATCCGGGCTGGTTCGCGTGGCGGCCCGACGGCTCGCTGCGCTATGCGGAGAATCCGCCCAAGCGCTATCAGGACATCGTGAACCCCGATTTCTACGCGCCGGACGCGCTGCCGGACCTGTGGCGCGCGCTGCGCGACGCGGTGCTGTTCTGGGTCGACGCGGGCGTGCGGATCTTCCGCGTCGACAATCCGCACACGAAGCCGCTGCCGTTCTGGGCGTGGATGATCGCCGACGTGCGCGGCAAGCATCCGGACGTAGTGTTCCTGTCGGAGGCATTCACGCGGCCGGGGATGATGTACCGGCTCGCGAAGATCGGCTTCTCGCAGTCGTACACGTACTTCACGTGGCGCGAGACGAAGCGCGAATTCATCGACTACCTGACCGAGCTGACGGCCGGCCCCGCACGCGAGTTCTTCCGGCCGAACTTCTTCGTCAACACGCCCGACATCAATCCGCGCCACCTGCAGAACGCGCCGCGCTCGCAGTTCGTGATCCGCGCGGCGCTGGCGGCGACGCTCGCCGGGTCCTGGGGCCTGTACTCGGGCTTCGAGATCGGCGAGTCGGCGCCGCTGCCCGACAGCGAGGAATACGCGGATGCCGAGAAATACGAGCTGCGCGCGCGCGACTGGAGCAAGGCCGCGCACATCGGCGCCGAAGTCGCACGGCTGAACCGCGCGCGGCGCGACCATCCGGCGCTGCAGACCCATCTCGGCCTCACCTTCGTCGACGCGGACAACGACCAGGTGCTCGTGTTCGTGAAGGCGACGCCCGCGCACGACAGCGTCGTCGCGGTCGCGATCAGCCTCGACCCGTGGCATCCGCAGGCCGCGAACTTCACGCTCGACGCGTCGCTGTGGCGCGGCTTCGGGCTCGTCGACGGCGAGCCGCTCGACGCGCTCGAACCGGACGCCGCGCACGCCGAAACCTGGCGCGGGCATCGCCAGTACGTATCGCTCGATCCGCACGTGCGGCCGTATGCGATCTGGCGGCTCGCGCCGTCTCCCGGCGCCGCGCGAGCGGCGGCGCCCGACCCGGGCGATGCCCGGGGCCCTTCCGGAGCACACGCATGATGAAACGTGAAGACTCCCTCGACGACGTACGCCGCGCGCAGTTCCCGTCTCTCGCACCGGCCGGCACCCCGCGCCGGCGCCGTTCGCGGCGCCGCGCGCCCGCGCTCTGCGCGGACGATCCGCTGTGGTACAAGGACGCGATCATCTACCAGGTGCACGTGAAGTCGTTCTACGACTCGAACAACGACGGGATCGGCGACTTCCCCGGCCTGATCACGAAGCTCGACTACATCGCCGAGCTCGGCGTCGACACGATCTGGCTGCTGCCGTTCTACCCGTCGCCGCGCCGCGACGACGGCTACGACATCGCCGACTACCGCGACGTGCATCCCGACTACGGCACGCTCGCCGACGTGCGGCGCTTCATCCGCGAAGCGCACGCGCGCGGCATCCGCGTGATCGCCGAGCTCGTGATCAACCACACGTCGGACCAGCACCCGTGGTTCCAGCGCGCGCGGCGCGCGAAGCCCGGCTCGATGCATCGCGACTACTACGTGTGGTCCGACACCGACACGAAATACGCGGGCACGCGGATCATCTTCCTCGATACGGAAACGTCGAACTGGACGCACGACCCGATCGCCGGCCAGTACTACTGGCACCGCTTCTACTCGCACCAGCCGGACCTGAACTTCGACAACCCGGCCGTCGTGCGCGAGGTGATCCAGGTGATGCGTTTCTGGCTCGATCTCGGCATCGACGGGCTGCGGCTCGATGCGGTGCCGTACCTGGTCGAGCGCGAAGGCACCAACAACGAGAACCTGCCCGAGACGCACGCGATCCTGAAGAAGATCCGCGCGACGATCGACGCCGAGTATCCGAACCGGATGCTGCTCGCGGAAGCGAACCAGTGGCCGGAGGACGTGCAGGAATACTTCGGCGACGAGAACGAATGCCACATGGCGTTCCACTTCCCGCTGATGCCGCGCATCTACATGTCGATCGCGAGCGAGGACCGCTTCCCGATCGTCGACATCATGCGGCAGACGCCGGCGCTCGCGCCGAGCAACCAGTGGGCCGTGTTCCTGCGCAACCACGACGAGCTGACACTCGAGATGGTCACCGACTCGGAGCGCGACCTGCTGTGGCAGACCTATGCGTCCGACCGGCGCGCGCGGATCAATCTCGGGATCCGCCGCCGCCTCGCGCCGCTGATGGAGCGCGACCGGCGCCGCATCGAGCTGATCAACTCGCTGCTGCTGTCGATGCCCGGCACGCCGGTGATCTACTACGGCGACGAACTCGGGATGGGCGACAACATCCACCTGGGCGACCGCGACGGCGTGCGCACGCCGATGCAATGGTCGTCGGACCGCAACGGCGGCTTCTCCCGCGCGGACCCGGAGCTGCTGGTGCTGCCGCCCGTGATGGGCTCGCTGTACGGCTATGACGCGGTCAACGTCGAGGCGCAGACGCGCGACCCGCACTCGCTGCTGAACTGGACCCGCCGGATCCTCGCCACGCGCCGCGCGACGCAGTCGTTCGGGCGCGGCACGATCCGCTTCCTGCGTCCGGAGAACCGCAAGGTGCTCGCGTACCTGCGCGAACTCGAAGGCCACGAGACGGTGCTGTGCGTCGCGAACCTGTCGCGCGCGTCGCAGGCGGTCGAACTCGACCTGTCCGAATTCGCGGGCCGCGTGCCGATCGAGATGACGTCGGATTCGCCGTTTCCGCCGATCGGCCAGCTCCCGTATCTCCTCACCTTTCCGCCGTACGGGTTCCTGTGGTTCGTGCTGTCCGAGCATGGCCGCGAGCCATCGTGGCGGCAGCCGCACGCGCAGCCGCTGCCGGAATACGTGACGATCGTGATGCGGCGCGGCGACGTGCGGCCGGACGTCGGCCAGCTGCACACGCTCGCGCACGATGCGCTCGCGTCGTGGCTCGAGCGGCGGCGCTGGTTCGCATCGAAGGACCGCAAGATCGGCGACGCGTGGCTGAACGTCGTCACGCCGATGCCGGACGAGCCGTTCCAGTACGCGGAGGCCTGGGTGTCGGCGAGCGACGGCGGCGTCGAACGCTACGTCGTGCCGCTGGCCGCCGCGTGGGGCGGCGAGACATCGCAGCCGCTGTTCGCGCAGCTCGCGCTCGCGCGCGTGCGGCGCGGCCATACCGTCGGCTATCTGACCGATGCGTTCGCGCTGCCGGCGTTCGCGCGCGGGATGCTGCGCAAGCTGCGCGACGGCGCCACCGTGCCGACTTCCGACGGCGGCCGCCTCGACTTCCTGCCCGAACATGCGCTCGCCGCGCTCGATCCCGGCGACGATGCCGAAGTGCGCTGGCTCGCGGCCGAGCAGAGCAACAGCTCGCTCGTGATCGGCGACGCGATCGTGCTGAAGCTGGTGCGCAAGGTCGCGCACGGGATCCATCCGGAAGCGGAGATGAGCCGGCACCTGACGCGGATCGGCTATGCGAACACCGCGACGCTCGCCGGCGAAGTCGTGCATGTCGATCCGGACGGCACGCCACATACGGTCGCGATCCTGCAGCGCTACGTCGACAACCAGGGCGACGCATGGACGCGTTCGTTCGACTTCCTGAGACGCGCGGTCGACGAGCTCGCGCTGCCGGCCGTCGACGACAGCGAAGCGGTCGAACCCGACGCGGAACCGGACGCGCTGCTCGGCTACGCGGCGTTCGCGGGGATCGTCGGCACGCGCCTCGGCCAGCTGCACGTCGCGCTCGCGCAGCCGTCCGACGACCCGGCGTTCGCGCCGGAGCGCGCGACGCCGGAACACGTCGACCACTGGTGCATCGATGCGATCGCGTCGTTCCGGCACGCGCTCGACATGCTGGCCACGCGGCTCGATGCGCTCGACCCGACCGCGCGCGCCGCCGCCGACACGCTGCTCGCGTCGCGCGACGCGGCCGTGCAGGCGCTCGGCGAACTGGTGCCGCGCACGCTCGACGCGCAATGCATCCGCATTCACGGCGATTTCCATCTCGGCCAGGTGCTCGACGTGCAGGGCGACGCGCTGCTGATCGACTTCGAGGGCGAACCCGCACGGCCGCTGGAGCGGCGCCGCGCGAAGTCGCATCCGCTGCGCGACGTGGCCGGCTTCCTGCGCTCGCTGTCGTACGTGAGCGCGGCCGCGCAGTTCGTGATCGAGAAGGCGCCGCCGCAGGCGGCCGGCCGCAAGCGCGCGCTGTTCGACCGCTTCGGGCAGGCCGCCGCCGACCGTTTCGTCGAGTGTTATCGCGCGGCCGCCGACCAGGCGCCCGAACGCTTCGTCGACCCGCGTTACGCCGATCGCCTGCTCGCGCTGTTCCTGATCGACAAGGCGTCGTACGAGCTGTGCTACGAAGCCGCGAACCGCCCCGACTGGCTCGGCGTGCCGGTCGGCGGGCTCGCCGCGCTCGTCGAACGGCTGCTCGACACGAATGGCGAGCCCGACCATGGAGGCACCCGATGACCGACACGCTGTTCGACCGCCACGATATCGATGCGCTGCTCGCCGGCCGCCATCCGGACCCGTTCGCGTGCCTCGGCCCGCATCGCGATACCGGGCGGATCGTCGTGCGCGCCCTGCTGCCCGGCGCGCGGCGCGTGCGCGCGGTGACGCCCGACGGCGACGAACTAGGCACGCTCGCGAGCGTCGACGACGCCGGCTGCTTCGCGGGAACGCTCGCGCACGACGGCCACTACCAGCTGGCCATCGACTGGCCCGACACGCGCCAGGTGACCGACGACGTCTATGCGTTCGGCATGCTGCTCGACGACGCGGCGCTCGCGCGCTTCGCGGCCGGCGACCCGGCCGCCGTGCTCGAGTGCCTTGGGGCGACGCCCACGCGCGTCGACGGTGTCGACGGCGTGCGCTTCGCGGTATGGGCGCCGAACGCGCAACGCGTGTCGATCGTCGGCGACTTCAACACCTGGGACGGCCGCCGTCATCCGATGCGGCTGCGGCGCCCGTGGGGCGTGTGGGAGCTGTTTGTGCCGGGAATCGGCGCCGGCGAGCACTACAAGTACGAACTGCGCGCGGCCGACGGACACGTACTGCCGCACAAGGCCGATCCGTGCGCGCGCGCGACCGAGGCGCCGCCGCACACCGCGTCCGTGGTCGCCGACACGGCGGCGCTCGACGCGTTCGCCTGGCATGACGACGGCTGGATCCACGCGCGGCCGCATCCGGATCGCCGCTTTCGCGTCCCGTGGTCGATCTACGAAGTGCATCCGGAATCGTGGCAGCGCGTGCCCGAAGAAATGGACCGCAGTTCGACCTGGGACGAACTCGCCGAGCGGCTGATCCCGTACGTGCACGGAATGGGCTTCACGCATGTCGAGTTCATGCCGATTTCCGAGTACCCGTTCGGCGGTTCGTGGGGCTACCAGCCGCTCGCGCAGTTCGCGCCGTCCGCGCGCTTCGGGCCGGTCGACGGCTTCGCGCGTTTCGTCGACCGCGCGCACGCGGCCGGCATCGGCGTGATCGTCGACTGGGTGCCCGCGCACTTCCCGAACGATCCGCACGGCCTCGCGCAGTTCGACGGCAGCGCGCTGTACGAGCACGCCGACCCGCGCGAAGGCATGCACCCGGACTGGAACACCTGCGTGTTCAACCTCGGGCGCAACGAAGTCCGCGCGTTCCTCGTCGCGTCCGCGCTCGCATGGACGCGACGCTATCACGTCGACGGGATTCGCGTCGACGCGGTCGCGTCGATGCTGTACCGCGACTATTCGCGCAGGGAGGGCGAATGGGTGCCGAACATCCACGGCGGGCGCGAGAACCTCGAGTCGGTCGCGTTCCTGCGCACGCTGAACGACACGCTGCACGGCGCGCTCGCGCCGCCCGGCGTCGTCACCTTCGCGGAGGAATCGACCGCATGGCCGGGCGTCACCGCGGCGACCGGCGACGGCGGGCTCGGCTTCGACTTCAAGTGGAACATGGGCTGGATGCACGACACGCTCGCGTATCTGCGCGAGGATCCGATCCATCGCCGCTATCACCACGACCGGATGACGTTCGGGCTCGTCTATGCGTTCTCCGAGCGCTTCGTGCTGCCGCTGTCGCACGACGAGGTCGTGCACGGCAAGGGCTCGCTCGTCGCGAAGATGCCGGGCGACGCATGGCAGCGGCTCGCGACGTTGCGCGCGTACTTCGGCTTCATGTGGGCGCATCCGGGCAAGAAGCTGCTGTTCATGGGCAGCGAATTCGCGCAATGGGCCGAGTTCGCGCACGACGCGACGCCGCACTGGGACCTGCTCGACGCACCCGCGCATCGCGGCGTGCAGCGGCTCGTGCGCGACCTGAACCGCGCGTACGCGGCCGAGCCGGCACTGCACGCGCTCGACTGCCACGCGGCCGGCTTCGCCTGGCTGATCGGCGACGATCGCGACAACAGCGTGTTCGCGTTCGCGCGCCGCGACGACACGGGGCGCCTCGTCGTCGCGGTCTGCAACTTCACGCCGGTGCCGCGCGCCGGCTATCGCGTCGGGCTGCCCGCGCCCGGGCAGTGGCGCGAACTGATGAACACCGATGCCGCCACGTACGGCGGCACGAATGCCGGCAACGACGGCGCCGTGTGGGCGGAAGAGATTCCCGCGCACGGCGAGTCGTGGTCGGCCGCGTTGCGCCTGCCGCCGCTCGCGACCTTGTGGCTGAGCCCGGCCTGACACCCGGCGCCCTCGACACGGAGACGATCCCCATGCCGACCGCCCTGCCTGCCCGTCTCGAACCCGGCCGCTGCTATCCGCTCGGCGCGATGTGGGACGGCCTTGGCACCAACTTCGCGGTGTTTTCCGCGCATGCGCAGCGCATCCAGCTGTGCGTGTTCGACCCGACCGGCCGCAAGGAGCTCGCGCGCCTCGACCTGCCCGAATGCACCGACGAGGTGTGGCACGGCTACCTGCCGAACGCGCATCCGGGCACCGTGTACGGCTTTCGCGCGGACGGCCCGTACCAGCCGCAGCACGGCCATCGCTTCAACCCGACCAAGCTGCTGCTCGACCCGTATGCGCGCAAGCTGGTTGGCCACTTCCGCTGGTCCGACGCGCTGTTCGGCTATCGCGTGCATTCGAACCGCGCGGACCTGTCGATGGACCGCCGCGACTCGGCGCCCGCGATGCCGAAGGCCGTGGTCGTCGACGAGGCGTTCGACTGGCGCAACGACCGGCGTCCGGACGTGCCGTGGCGCAGCACCGTGATCTACGAGACCCACGTGCGCGGCGCGTCGATGCGCCGCGCCGGGCTGCGCGCGCCGGAACGCGGCACGTTCGCGTCGCTCGCCCATCCGGCGTTCATCGATCACCTGCTGTCGATCGGCGTGACGACGATCGAGCTGCTGCCCGTGCACGCGTTCCTGCAGCAGCGCGCGCTCGTGAACCGCGGGCTGCGCAATTACTGGGGCTACGACACCGCCGCGTATTTCGCGCCGGAGCCGTCGTACCTGTCGACACGGCGGCTCGACGAAATGCGCATCGCGATCCGCCAGCTGCACGCGGCCGGCATCGAGGTCGTGCTCGACGTCGTCTACAACCACACGTGCGAGGGCAACGAACTCGGCCCGACGCTGTCGTGGCGCGGCCTCGACAACGCGAGCTACTATCGGCTGCGGCCGGACGACCCGCGCTACCACGTCGACGAGACCGGCTGCGGCAATACGCTGAACCTGTCGCATCCGCGTGTCGTGCAGATGGTGATGGATTCGCTGCGCTACTGGGCGACCGCGTTCAACGTGGACGGCTTTCGTTTCGATCTCGGCGTGACGCTCGGCCGCGAGGATCACGGCTTCGAGCCCGGCGCCGGGTTCTTCGACGCGCTGCGGCAGGACCCGGTGCTCGCGCAGCGCAAGCTGATCACCGAACCGTGGGATCTCGGCCCCGGCGGCTATCAGCTGGGCCGCCATCCGCCCGGCTTCGCCGAATGGAACGACCGCTTTCGCGACACGGTGCGGCGTTTCTGGCGCGGCGACGCAGGCCAGCGCCAGGAACTCGCCGCGCGGCTCGCGGGCTCGGCCGACCTGTTCAATCACCAGCGGCGCCGCACGTGGGCGTCGGTCAATTTCATCACCGCGCACGACGGCTTCACGCTCGCGGATCTCGTGTCGTATGCGCACAAGCACAACGAAGCGAACGGCGAGGAGAACCACGACGGCCATGGCGACAACTGCAGCGCGAACTGGGGCGTCGAAGGCGACACCGACGACGCGTCGATCCGCGACCTGCGCGCGCGGGTCGCGCGCTCGATGCTCGCGACGCTGTTTACCGCGCTCGGCACGCCGATGATCGTGGCCGGCGACGAATTCGGCAGAACGCAGCACGGCAACAACAACGGCTATTGCCAGGATAACGAACTGTCGTGGCTCGACTGGGATCTCGCGCGCGGCGACGATGGCGTGCAGATGATGCGCTTCGTGTCGCGGCTCGCCGCGCTGCGGCGCATGTACGCGGTGATGTCGGCGCCGCACTATCCGTCCGGCGACCGCGACGGTGCACCGGGCATGCGCGAGATCGACTGGTTCGACGAGCACGGCGCCCCGCTGACCGTGCCCGCGTGGGAAGACGGCGAACGGCGCGCGCTGACGATGCGGCGCGTCGGCACCGGCCGCACCGGGCGCACCGAGGCGTTGCTCGTGATGCTGAACGCGTCGGCGGGCACGATCACGTTCAAGCTGCCGGCGCCCGTGCTCGACTACCGCGTGCTGCTCGACACGGCGACGCCCGACTCCGGCCCGCGCGCGTGGCCGGACGCCGGTCTCGACGTCGCCTCGCACGCGGCCGCGATCGCGGTCGCGGCCGTGCCGCCCCACCGGCCTTCGTGAGGAGCCGCCATGACGTCACGCACTGCCCATCCGCCCGTCCCGCACACATACGCGTCGTCGTTTGGCGCGGCCTGCCTCGACCCGGAGCACACGCGCTTCCGGCTGTGGGCGCCCGCGAGCCGCACGGCCGCGGTCGAGCTGCACGGCGAGCGGCGCGTCGCGATGCAGGCCGCCGGCGACGGCTGGTTCGAGGTCATCGCGCCGTGCGGTCCGGGCACGCTGTACCGCTTCCTGCTCGACGACGGCCTCGCGGTGCCCGATCCCGCATCGCGCTTCCAGCCGTATGACGTGCATGGCCCGAGCCAGGTCGTCGATCCGGCCGCGTACCGCTGGCGCAACGACGCGTGGCGCGGCCGGCCATGGCACGAGACGGTGCTGTACGAGCTGCACGTCGGTGCGTGCGGCGGCTACGCGAACGTCGAGCGGCGCCTGCCCGACATCGCCGCGCTCGGCGTGACCGCGATCGAGCTGATGCCCGTCAACGCGTTCCCCGGTGCGCGCAACTGGGGCTACGACGGCGTGCTGCCGTTCGCGCCCGATGCGTCGTACGGCCGACCCGAGGAGCTGAAGGCACTCGTCGACGCCGCGCACGGGCTCGGGCTGCAGGTGTTTCTCGACGTCGTGTACAACCACTTCGGCCCCGAAGGCAACCTGCTGCCGCGCTATGCACCGGGATTTTTCCGCACGGACAAGCAAACCGGCTGGGGCGCGGCAATCGACTTCTCGCGTGCGCAGACGAGCGCGTTCTTCATCGAGAACGCGCTGTACTGGCTCGGCGAATTCCGTTTCGACGGCCTGCGCATCGACGCCGCGCATGCGATCGACGACGACGTGTGGCTGCGGGAACTGTCGCGCCGCGTGCGCGCGCATGCGGGCGGTGCGCGCCACGTGCATCTGGTGCTCGAGAACGAACGCAATGCGGCGAGCCTGCTCGGGCCCGACGGCTTCGACGCGCAGTGGAACGACGATTTCCACAACAGCGCGCACGTGCTGCTGACCGGCGAGCGCGACGGCTACTACCGCGCATACGCCGATGCGCCGCTGCGTCATCTCGCGCGCACGCTCGGCGAAGGGTTCGCGTACCAGGGCGAGCCGTCGCCGCTGCACGACGGCGCACCGCGCGGCGAGCCGAGCGCACACCTGCCGCCGACCGCGTTCGTCACGTTCCTGCAGAACCACGACCAGGTCGGCAATCGCGCGTTCGGCGAACGGCTGCGCGCGCTCGCGAACGACGACGCGGTACGCGCGGCGACCGCGTTGATGCTGCTCGCGCCGCAGATTCCGCTGCTGTTCATGGGCGAGGAAGACGGCAGCACGCAGCCGTTCCAGTTCTTCACCGACTATCGCGGCGCACTGGCCGATGCGGTGCGCGAAGGCCGGCGCCGCGAATTCGCGGCATTCCCCGCCTTCGCCGATCCCGCGCATCGCGACGCGATTCCCGATCCGAACGACGTCGGCACGTTCATGCGCTCGTCGCCCGGTCATGCCGATGAGGACGCATGGCCCGACGCCAACGCGTGGCGGCACTTCTACCGCAGCGCGCTGGCCGTGCGGGCTGCGCTCGTGACGCCGCATCTGCCGGGCACGCGCGCGCTCGGCGTCGAGTTGCTGCCCGGCAACGTCGACAGCAACGGCAACGGCAACAACAACGGCAACGCGGAGGCGCTCGTCGCGCGCTGGGCGCTCGGCGACGGCAGCACGCTGACGATCGCGTTCAATCCCGGCTCGCGCGATGCCGTGCTGCCCGCGCTGCCGGTCGGCAAGATCGTGTTCGAGACGCCGCCACGCGCGCGCGACCGGCTCGCCGACCAGCGGCTGCCCGCACACGCCTGCATCGCGTGGCGCGACGGCGCGGTCAACCACGATGCGCTGAATCACCGCGCGAACGGGCACACGCGGCCATGACGACCGACGTGCCGATCGCCGAACTCGCGCGCGCGGCCGGACTCACGCCCGACTGGATCGATGCGGGCGGCGTCGCGCGGCGGGTGGACGACGACGCGCTCGTCGCGCTCGTCGATGCGCTCGGCTGGCCGTGCGGCACGCCGAGCGAGCGGGTCGACAGCGCGGCCGCGCTCGCCGCTGCGCGCGATGCGACGCCGCGTGTCGTGACCGGGGACGCCGGCGTGCCGTTGACGCTGCCGCGCAGCATTGCGCCACCGGGCGCGCGCTTCCGGATCGCGCTCGAATCGGGCGGGCACGTCGACGGACGCTTTGCCGGCACGGGCGAACACGGCACGCTGCCGCCGCTCGCGCTGCCCGGCTATCACGCGCTCGACATCGGCGAGCAGCGGATCGGACTCGCGATCGCGCCGCCGCGCGCGCGGCCGTTTGCTGCCGGCGACGGCCTGCCGGAAGCGCGGCGCCGCTGGGGCATCGCGGCCCAGCTCTACAGCCTGCGCCGCACCGGCGACGACGGCGCCGGCGACTACACCGCGCTGGCCGGTCTCGCCGTGCATGCGGCGCGGCGCGGCGCGCACGCGGTGGCGATCAGCCCGACGCATGCCGGCTATCCGGCTCTACCCGAGCACGACAGCCCCTATTCGCCGTCGTCGCGGCACTGGCACAACGTCGCGTATCTCGACTGCGATGCGGTGCCGGGGGCCGATTCCATACAACGGATGAGCGGCTCGCCGGCGAACGGCGCACACGCGCGGGATGCGCCGCTGATCGACTGGCCGCACATCCTGCCGCTGAAGCTGCGCCGCTTGCGTGCGTGCTTCGATGCGTGGCGTGCGAACGGCGAGCCGTCGCGCGACGCGTTCGAGCGGTTTCGCGCGGCGGGCGGCGCGGCGCTCGACGCGCATGCGCGCTTCGACGCGCTGCAGGCGTTCTGCATCGAGCAGGGAATCGGTGCGGACTGGCGGCAATGGCCCGCGCAGTGGCGGATGCCGGCGTCGGCCGAAGTCGACGCCTTCGCGCATGCGCATGCCGAGACGATCGCGTTCCACACGTTCCTGCAATGGTGCGCGTCCGACGCGCTCGGCCACGCGCAGCATGCGGCGCGCAATGCGGGCATGGCGATCGGGCTGATCGCCGACCTCGCGGTCGGCTCCGATCGCGCGGGCAGCGACGCGTGGGCGCACGGGACGATGCTGCTGCGCGGCGTATCGGTCGGTGCGCCGCCCGACCTGTTCAATGCGGACGGCCAGGCCTGGGGCGTGACGACGTGGACACCCGCCGCGCTGCGCGCGTACAGCTTCGCGCCCTTCGTCGAATTGCTGCGCGCGGCGTTCGCGCATGCGGGCGGCATCCGCATCGATCACGTGCTCGGCTTCGCGCGGATGTGGATCGTGCCGGACGGCGGATCGCCGCGCGACGGCGCGTACCTGCGCTATCCCGTCGATGATCTGGTGCGGCTCGTCGCGCTGGAAGCGGCGCGGCATCGCGCGGTCGCGATTGGCGAGGATCTCGGCACGGTGCCGGCGGGTTTTCGCGAGCGGCTCGCCGCGCAGGGGATCGCGGGGATGCGCGTGCTGTGGTTCGAGCGTGAATCGGATGACGCGTTTCGGCCGCCGTCGGCATGGGATCGCGACACGATCGCGATGACGTCGACGCATGATCTGCCGACCGTGGCGGGCTGGTGGCGTGGTGTCGACCTCGAGTGGCGGCGGGTCGTGGCAGGTGCGGATGCGGATGCGGATGCAGCCAAGCATGCGCGCGCGGCCGACGAAAGCGGCCGGACGCAACGCGCCACTGACCGCGCGGTGCTGTGGCACGCGTTGCAGCACGCAGGCTGCACACCGGCCGGCGCGCCCATCCCGCCCGTCGACGCGCCGCCAGTCGACGCAGTCCTGGCGTATGTCGCGCACAGCCCGTCGCCGCTCGCGATCGTGCCGCTCGAGGATCTGCTCGCGCTGGACGAGCAACCGAATCTCCCCGGCCCGCCGTGCGGCCATCCGAACTGGCTGCGCCGGCTGCCGCGCACGGTCGACGCGCTGTTCGACGCCGACGTGCGCAAGCGCATCGCGGCGATCGAACACGCGCGCCGCGCCCCGGAGGATGACGCATGACGCCGCGCGCGACCCTGCGATTGCAACTGCACGCGGGCTTCACGTTCGACGACGCGGCCGCGCACGCCGACTATTTCGCGCGGCTCGGCGTGAGCCACCTGTACCTGTCGCCGATCGCGACGGCCGAGCCCGGTTCGCTGCACGGCTACGACACCGTCGATCCGCGCGCGATCAGCGCGGAACTCGGCGGCGAAACCGGCTTCCGGCGGCTCGTCGACGCGCTGCAGGCGCGCGGCCTCGGCGTGATCGCCGACATCGTGCCGAACCACATGGGCGTCGGCGGCGCATCGAACGGCTGGTGGAACGACGTGCTCGAATGGGGGCCGGCGAGCCCGTACGCACGCCATTTCGACATCGACTGGCATCCGCCTGACGCGGCGCTCCACGGCAAGGTGCTGCTGCCCTGCCTCGGCACGCCGTACGGCGACGCACTCGCGGCCGGCGACATCGCGCTGGGCGCCGATCCGTCTACCGGCCGCTTCTTCATCGCGTGCCCGGGCAGGACACTGCCGGTCGCCGCCGCGACCTACGCGGAGATCCTGCGCATCGCGAACCGCGCTGACCTGAACGCGCTCGCCGAACGTTTCGCCGCGGCGGCGGTGCGCGGCAGCGCGCGCCTCGCGGCCGCGCACACGGCACTGCGCGACTACGCCACCGCACAGGGCCCGCATGCGTTCGACGCGATATTGCGCGGCGCCGATCCGCGCCGCGCACGCTCGCGCGCGTGCCTGCACCGGCTGCTCGAACGCCAGCACTACCGGCTCGCGTGGTGGCGCACGGCCGCCGACGAGCTGAACTGGCGACGCTTCTTCGACATCGCGACGCTCGCGGCCGTCCGCGTCGAGGACGAAGCCGTGTTCGACGCGGTGCACGCGCTGCCATTGAAGCTTCATGCGGCCGGCTGCATCGACGGCCTGCGCGTCGATCACGTCGACGGCCTCGCCGATCCGCGCGCGTACTGCCGGCGCCTGCATGCGCGGCTCGCCGCGCAGCGCGACGGGCGGCCGTACCTCGTCGTCGAGAAGATCCTCGCGCCGGGCGAGACGCTGCGCGAAGACTGGCACGTCGACGGCACGACGGGCTACGACTTCATGAACGACGTCGCCGCGCTGCTGCACGACCCGGCCGGCGCCGCGCCGCTCGCCGCGCACTGGGCGGCCGTGTCGGGGTCGGCGCGGTCGTTCACTCAGGAAGCGGTGGCCGGCAAGCGGCGCGTGCTGATGCGGCAGCTCGCGGGCGAGCACGAACGCGTCGCGCGGGTGTTGCACCGCATCGCGCGCGCGGCGCCCGCGACGCGCGACGTCAGCCGGATCGCGATCCATCGCGTGCTGGGCGAACTCGCCGTGCATCTCCGCGTGTACCGGATGTACCCGACACCCGGCGACGAGCCGGCCGGCGCCGATCGTGGCGTGCTGGCGCACGCGTACGACGCGGCGTGCGCCGCGATCGATCCGTCCGATCGCGACGCGCTTGACCGCGTCGCCGGCTGGCTCGGGCTGCCGGGCACGCGCGTGCCGCGTGCGGATGCAGCGGCGTTGCACGCGGCGCGCGTCGCATTCGCACAGCTCACCGCGCCGCTCGCCGCGAAAGGTGTCGAGGATACCGCCAACTATCGCTACGGCCGGCTGCTGTCGCGCAACGAGGTCGGCGCCGATGCCGGCGACTTCAGCCTGTCGCGCGGCGCGTTCCATGCGCGCAACCGGTGTCGCGCGCGCACCGTGCCGCACACGCTCGTCGCGACCGCGACGCACGATCACAAGCGCGGCGAGGATGCACGCGCGCGGCTCGCGGTGCTCAGCGAAGTGCCGGATGCATGGCGCGCGGTATCGCTCGACTGGTCCGCGCTGAACCTGCCGCATCGTGGCGGTGCGCATCGCGACCTCGCGTGGGCGCCGGGGCCGGCCGCGGAAGCGATGCTGTACCAGACGCTCGTCGGCTGCTGGCCGCCTGGGTGCTCGCCCGACGATGCGGCCGGGCTCGCGACGCTTGCGGAACGCGTGGTGCGATGGCAGACGAAGGCGCTGCGCGAAGCGAAACAGCATACGGACTGGCTCGCACCCGACGCGGACTATGAGCGCGATTGCGAACGGTTCGTCCACGCGATCCTGACACCGCACGGCGTGGGCGATTTCGTGCACCGGCTGCATGCGTTCGTCGCGCGAATCGCGCCGGCCGGCGTCGTCAACAGCCTCACGCAGGCGGCATTGCGGATGGCGTCGCCGGGCGTGCCCGACCTGTATCAAGGTACCGAGTCATGGGATCACTCGCTGGTCGATCCGGACAACCGGCGCGACGTGCCGTTTGCGACGCTCGCGGCCGAGCGGGTCGATGAGCCGGTCGCCGCGTATCTGCGTACCTGGCCGGATGCGCGGGTGAAGCGCGCACTCGTCGAGCGGATGCTCGCGCTGCGCACACGCTGGCCAGCGACATTCGCGGATGGCGCATATGTGCCGCTGCGCGTGCGCGGCAGGCTTGGACGGCATGCGGTGGCGTTCGCACGGTGCGACGAAAGTGCGACGATCGTGGTGATCGCCACGCGACTCGCGTGCAGATTGCTTGGCGAAGTGCCGCGGTTACCGCGCGTCGAGCCTCATGAATGGGGCGATACGGCCGTGGCGCTGCCGCGCCGCGCCGGCGAGCGGTGGATCGACTGGCTGAACGACGGAAGCGAGGTCGGGGCGCCGGACGGCACGATGCGGCTCGATCGCTGTCTGGCGGCGCTGCCGGTCGCGGTGCTCGTGGCGGCCGATACGCGGGGCCCGCAGTCGTAATCGAATGGGTGCAGAGGTCGGCAGCGCCCATGCCGGCCACCCTCAGATCCCGCGCTGATTCACCCGCTTCGACAATGCCTCCGCGCTTTCCTTGCGCTCGCTGTACCGGTCGACCAGATACGGGCCGATGTCGCGCGTGAGCAGCGTGAACTTGACCAGTTCCTCCATCACGTCGACGACGCGATCGTAATAGGCCGACGGCTTCATCCGCCCCGCTTCGTCGAATTCCATGAACGCCTTGGCCACCGACGACTGGTTCGGGATCGTCAGCATGCGCATCCAGCGGCCCAGCACGCGCATCTGGTTCACCGCATTGAACGACTGCGAGCCGCCGCTGACCTGCATCACCGCGAGCGTCTTGCCCTGGGTCGGCCGCACGGCGCCGACCGACAGCGGAATCCAGTCGATCTGCGATTTCATGATTCCCGTCATCGCGCCGTGCCGCTCCGGCGAGCACCACACCATCCCTTCCGACCACAGCACCAGCTCGCGCAGTTCGACGACCTTCGGATGGCTCTCCGGCGCGTCGTCGGGCAGCGGCAGGCCGCTCGGATTGAACACGCGCACCTCCGCCCCCATCGCCGTGAGCAGGCGCTCGGCTTCCTCGACCATCAGCCGGCTGAACGAACGCTCGCGCAGCGAGCCGTACAGCAGCAGGAAACGCGGCGGATGGGTGGACGGCGAAGCCGGCCGCAAGCGGCTCGCGTCCGGCACGCGGAAGAGTTCAGGATCGAGTTGCGGCAGATCGGTCAGTCGGTCGGTCATGGATGGATTTCCGTGATTGGCTCAAGCGCGCTCGTACCAGCCCTTCGACCGGTTCACGATGCGCACCACCAGCAGCATGACCGGTACTTCGATCAGCACGCCGACGACGGTCGCCAGCGCCGCACCGGAGTGAAAACCGAACAGGCTGATCGCGGCCGCGACGGCGAGCTCGAAGAAATTGGATGCGCCGATCAGCGCGGACGGGCACGCGACGTTGTGCTTCTCGCCTACCGCGCGGTTGAGCCAGTATGCGAGCGCCGCATTGAAGAACACCTGGATCAGGATCGGCACCGCGAGCAAGGCGATCACCAGCGGCTGCTTCAGGATCGCTTCGCCCTGGAACGCGAACAGCAGCACGAGCGTCGCGAGCAGCGCGGCGATCGACCATGGGCCGATCTTCGCCATCGCGGCATCGAACGCGGCCTGTCCGTTGCGCAGCAGCCGCCTGCGCCAGATCTGCGCGAGGATCACTGGAATCACGATGTAGAGCACCACCGAGGTAAGCAGCGTCGCCCACGGCACGGTAATCGCGGACATCCCGAGCAGCAGCCCGACCAGCGGCGCGAACGCGATCACCATGATGCTGTCGTTCAGCGCGACCTGCGACAGCGTGAACAGCGGATCGCCGCCCGTGAGCCGGCTCCACACGAACACCATCGCCGTGCACGGCGCGGCGGCCAGCAGGATCAGGCCGGCGACATAGCTGTCGAGCTGGTCCGCCGGCAGCATCGGCGCGAACAGCTGACGGATGAACAGCCAGCCGAGCAACGCCATCGAGAACGGCTTGACGAGCCAGTTCACGACGAGCGTGACGCCGATCCCCTTCACGTGCTGACGCACTTCATGCAGCGCGCCGAAATCCACCTTCACGAGCATCGGCACGATCATCACCCAGATCAGCAGCCCGACCGGCAGGTTGACCTGCGCGTACTCGATGCGGCCGATCCGCTGGAACAGGCCGGGCAGCACCTGGCCGAGCGCGATGCCGGCGACGATGCACAGCGCGACCCAGACCGTCAGGTAGCGTTCGAAGAAGTTGATCGCGGGCCTGGCAGGGGCTTGGCGAGGCGGGACGACGTTGGACGGGTTCATCGGACAGGATTCGGGCTGGATTCAGGCTGGATTCGGACAGGATTCAGGCGGGAGCACGGCACGCGGCACGCCGGTTCACGCATGCCGCCGAGCAACCGCTCAATTGCGGGCGATGGCGGTCAATGCCGCCTGGAGTTCGGGGTCGCTCATGCGCTCGAGCGGCAGCGCAAGCAGTTGCAGCATCCGGTAGCCGAGCGCCTCGCGCGTCAGTTCGAACGCGAGCTGCTTGCCCGCATCGCCGCCCGCCGCGTTCGACGGATCGGCGTAGCCCCAATGGACCTTCACCGGGCTGCCGGGCCAGTACGGGCACGCCTCCGCGGCCGCGCTGTCGCATACCGTGATGACGATGCGCATTTCCGGCGCGGTGTCGCCGACGAATTCGTCCCAGCTCTTGCTGCGGTACCCGGTGACGTCGACGCCGGCGCGCGTCAGCGCGTCCAGCGCGAACGGATTGAGCCGGCCGCTCGGCGCGCTGCCGGCGCTGTAGGCGCGCACGTCGCGGCCGAGCTTCGCGGCCCAGTGGTTGAGCATGCCCTCCGCGAGCACGCTGCGCGCGGAGTTGTGGGTACAAAGGATCAGGACGTTGGTGGTCATCGGCGGGTGCGTGAACGCGTGCTTAGGTCGGGTCGGAACAGGAGGTCGAACAGGCGGAAACCGGCGAGCACGGATTGCCGCCGCAGCAGTTCTCGGTGAGGTAGCCGATGAGCCCGTTCATCGTCGCGAAGTTCGCGCAATAGAACACGAAGCGGCCTTCCTGGCGGCTCGTGACGAGCTGCGCGTGGGCCAGTTCCTTCAAATGAAACGACAGCGACGACGGCGGCACGTCGAGCAGCGTCGCGATCTGCCCGGCCGCCAGGCCCGACGGGCCGGCCTGCACGAGCGCGCGGAAGACGGCGAGGCGCGACTCGTGCGCGAGGGCCGACAGGGCGGCGAGGGTCTGGTTCGTTTCCATTTTTCGATAATACTCGAAATATGGAAACGATGGAAAGCGGCGCAGGGTGAAGGAAGCCGATCGCCCGACTGCAGCAAGTTCGGTGCCGCGCGCCGGGCAAGCGCCTTGCTACCCGCGTTCGTACCGCAACCCTTGCCTGAGAGGCGACCATGCCGACAGACTTCAGCGCGCCGCCCGCGACCCGCCATCGCCTCGGCGAATGGATGGCCCACGAGGAATCGCACATGGCCGCGTACCGCGAAAAAATCGCGAACGAAGCACGCGCACGGGCCGGCGAACGGCTGCGCACGCCGGCCGTGCAGGCCCTCGCGCGGCTGTTCGACGACGACGCGGTGCAGCACATGTGCGTCACGCGCGCGATCGACGAGGCACGCGATGCGGGCCGCACGCTGGGCTACACATCGATCGGCGAGCTGATGACGGTGATCGATCACCTGATGACCTACACGCCGCCGTTCAGCGACACGCGCCTGATCGTGTGCCCGCTGAACGCGTTCCTCGACTGGCCGATGTGCATGCCGTCGGGCCATGCGGTGTTTCGCGACGCGGCGGTCAACGCGCACCTGAAGCAGGTGCTGAACGTGTGGTGCGACTTCCTCGGCGGCCCGCATTCGCGCGCGCATCTCGACACGTCGGCGCCCGACGGCTGGTTCTGCGAGGCAGCACGCAAGCGCCTCGGCCTGTCGCAGTTCGAGTATCGCGAGGACCAGCCGCACTGGGGCTTTGGCTCGTGGAACGACTTCTTCACGCGGCGGTTTCGCGCGGGCGCCCGGCCAGTCGCGGCGCCGGACGATCCACACGTGATCGTCAGCGCGTGCGAAGCCGCGCCTTATCACACCGAATCGACCCTGAAGCTTCGCGACACGTTCTGGATCAAGGGCCAGCCGTATTCGCTGCGCGACATCTTCACGCCCGCGCGGCTGCCGCTCGCCGAACGCTTCGTCGGCGGCGACCTGTACCAGGCCTACCTGAGCGCGTACAACTATCACCGCTGGCATGCGCCGGTGCGCGGCACCGTCACGCACGCATACCGGGTCGACGGCACCTACTACTCGGTCGCCGAGGCGGAAGGCCCGGACCCGGCCGGGCTCAACGACTCGCAGGGCTACATGACGGCCGTCGCCGCGCGCGCGGTGGTCGCGATCGACAGCGACGATCCGGGCATCGGCACGGTGGCCGCCGTGTTCGTCGGGATGGGCGACGTGTCGTCGTGCGTGATCGAGGTCGTGCCGGGGCAGCGCGTCGACAAGGGCGCCGAGATCGGCTGTTTCCAGTACGGCGGCTCGACCTGCTGCCTGCTGTTCGAGCCCGGCGTGATCGAGCGCTTCCTGTCCGCGCCGCCGTTCGACGGCGATACGCCGGTCGTGCAGGTCAACACGCCGGTCGCGATCGCGCACTGAGCCGCGACAGCGATTCGGACGCCGGCGAAGGTGTCATGCGTCGGCGCCTCAGCCGCGGCCGCCGTGCCGCTGCATGCAATGCACGACGGACAGCCCGTCGGCAGTCAGCGCGGGACGGCTCGCGCCCGACGCGTCGAGGCGCATCTCGATCAGTTGTTGTTCGACCAGCGCGACGACGTCGTCGCTGTCGGGCTGGACCTGTTCCGGTGCGCGATGTACCAGGAACAGTGCGGCAAATTCATGTGCTGTCAGCATGTTGTCTCCCTATTGGCTGCCTGGCGCGATGCGGCAACCGCATCGCGGTGGCGCGGGCGCGAATCGTGCGCCGCAATAGGAAATACATGCAGGGAGCGTGCCAATATGTGGGAAACAGAAGCCCCCTGAGCAGCCGGCGCTCGGCGCGATGCGTCACTTCAGAGCGCGCGGGCGCCGCTGCAAAGTTTTCAACGGCATGTAATGGCGTGCCAACGGGGCACGATGCGGTGCGCGCGCACAACCCGCGACGCGCGAATCACGACTTCCGCGAGCGGATCAGCCCTGCACGTGCCGTCTTGCCCGCCGCCTTGTCGCGCACGCGGAAGTAGCCGCTGTGGAGCTCCACGCCGCCCTTGCCGTCGGCGAGCACTTCCGCGCATGCGGCCTCGATGCGGGCACGGCCGCGGTCGAACGCATCGCGCAGATCGGCTTCGAGCGCGGAACGCGCGCCGAAATGATCCTCGAGCGCCTCGATCGTGATCGCGCAGGTGTGCGGCTTCCCGTCGACCTCGACGACGAAGCGCATCTGCAGCGCCGCGCCGTCGAACACGGGCGGATCATCGGTCAACGTCACGCGGCGAACGGAATCGGCCGGCATCGCTTACGCCCCCCGCGACGCGAGGCACTGCACCAGCGCGCCGTTGAATGCGGGCAGGTCGTCGGGCTTGCGGCTCGTGATCAGGTTGCCGTCACGCACCACCTCCTGGTCGACCCACTTGCCGCCCGCGTTGCGGATGTCGTCCTGCAGGCTCGGCCAGCTCGTCATCGTGCGGCCGTCCACCAGCCCGGACGAGACGAGCAGCCAGCCGCCGTGACAGATCGCCGCGATGGGCTTGCCCGCGCCGACGGCCGCGGTCACGAATTCGCGCGCGGCCGGCAGCATCCGGATCGCGTCGCCGTTGACGACGCCGCCGGGCAGCACGACCGCGTCGTAGTCGCCTTCGCGCGCATCGTCGAACGTGCGGTCGACCTTCACGCGCTCGCCCTTGTCGACGTGCCTGAATCCCTGGATCTCGCCGCGCTTCTGCGAAATCACGTCGACCTGCGCGCCTTCGGCCGTCAGCGCGCGCTGCGGTTCGACGAGTTCGGCTTCCTCGAAGCCGTCGACCGCGAGTATCGCTACCTTGCATTGATCCAGCTTGCCGATCATGGAACGCTCCCTGTCGTGTTGCGGCACCGGTCGTGCCATGTCCGTTCGCGCAGCAATCGGCGTGCCGCCCCCCTGGGGATTCAGCGCATACGACCCCGCTTCGGTGGGGCGCGACCCGCAATCGGCTAACGATGGCGTGTGCATGGGGCGCCCGGCGGTGGGCGCGGTCCGTCTGACGTCGCGCCGCGCGGCGTCTGCAAAGATTTCAACGGGATGTTGTAACGCGTCCGCATTCGGCGGGGCCGCCGGCGGCCTTCGTGCGCGGCTGCGCGCGGCGCGCCCGGGCTGCCCCGTCGCGCTCACTGCAGGTGACGCGCGGCGTCGAGCATCGCGTCGGTCAGCTCGACCGTCAGCGTCAGGTCCTCGGTCATGTCCGGCAGCGCGTCGAGCGCGGCCTGCACGCGCTCGTGCAGCATCGCGTGCACGCGCATCCGCGCGCCGTCGTCGAGGTCCGCATAGCGCTCCATCGTGTCGCAGTCGAGCGCGAGCACGACCGAGTGCCGCGCGGTATCGGGCGGCGCATCGGGCGCGAGCGCCCATGCCGCCTGAAACGTGATCCTGCCGGTCTCGACGTCGAGATGCACCGTCGTATCGAGTTCGTCGGTGTCGACAGCTTCGGTGTCCAGCTCGTTGTCGTCGAGCGAGATCCGGTCGTTCGATTGCATCATGTCCTCCTGCGTGGTGGCGGCGCGACGGCCGCGCACGCGAGAATCCGGCGCGCGGCGGATTTCGATTCGGGTGCTGCGTTCATCAAACGCTCTCCGTCAATGGAACCGCTGTCGTGAAATGCCTGCAGATACGGTTCAGCAAGGCCCGTGCCGTCGGCGACGCGTGGCACGCGGTTTGCGGCACTGACGACCAGCATCCATCCCGTTCCGGTACGGAGCCCCGCCATGCCTTCAGCTTCCGCTTCCCATCCGCGCGGCAAACGCGCGACGCGCCGCCCGGGCCGTGCGCGCGGCCACGATCCGCATCCCCGCAAGCGCTGGTCCGCCGAGGTCATGCAAAAAAGCGATGTGCTCGACATCGAGCCCGAGATCTTCAAGTCCGACGACGCGGGCAAGATCGCCGCGTCGCTCAAGCGCTCGGCCGAACACAGCCGCCGCCGCAAGGGGACGCCGTTCCAGTCGGCGATGTCGATGCTGAACTTCTACGTGAACCGCGCGGGCCGCAACCTGCCGAAAACGCGCCGCGCGACACTCGAGCGCGCGAAGCGGAAACTGCGCGAGGCGTTCGGCCGCAAGCCGTGACGGCACCCGCGTGCTCCGTATCGACCCGCTCCGCTGGTCCACATGCATGAGACGCTGTGGTATCTGATCGTCGGCACGGTGCTGCTGGCCATGGGCGTCGCGACGTCGGCGCTGCGTCGTCTGCCATGCAGCTCCGCGATGATCTATCTGGCGCTCGGCGTCGCGCTCGGTCCGTCCGGTGCCGGGCTCCTGCATCTCGACATCGAGCGCGACGCGCGGCTGCTGCGCGAGATCGTCGAGACCGCGCTGCTGGTGTCGCTGTTCGCGATCGGGCTGCGGCTGCGCGTGCCGCTGTCCGACAAGCTGTGGCTCGTGCCGTGCCGGCTCGGCCTGCTCGCGATGATCGTCACCGTGCCGCTGCTCGCCGGCTGCGCGGTGCTGACGCTCGGGCTCGGCTGGGGTCCCGCGCTATTGCTCGCGGCGATCCTCGCGCCGACCGACCCGGTGCTCGCGCACGACGTGCAGGTGCATGATCCCGGCGACCGCGATCTGGTGCGCTTCGCGCTGTCCGGCGAAGGCGGGCTGAACGACGGCATCGCGCTGCCGTTCGCGCTCGCGGGCCTCGCGCTGTGCGGCGCGCCCGATACGCCGCACGGGCCGCCACCGCTGTCGGGCACCTTCGCGCTGGCCGTGCTGTGGGGCATCGCGGGCGCGGCCGCGATCGGCGGCGTGCTCGGCGCGGCCTCCACCCAGGCGATCGGCTGGCTGCGCACCCGCTATGCGCAGGCGCTCGGCTTCGAAGGCTTCTTCGCGCTCGCGCTGATCGTGCTGTCATTCGGCGCCGCGCAGCTCGCGCACGCGTTCGGCTTCATCGCGACGTTCGCCGCGGGCGTCGCGATGCGCCGCGTCGAGCATCGCGCGAGCGGCAACCGCCGGCCGCGCGAAGTGATCGGCCGGGTCGATTCGGAAGATGTGGCCGCAACCGAGCAACATCCGGAGAAAGTCCATGCGTTCATGGCCGAATCGGTGCTCGATTTCACGATCGAGCTCGAACGGATCGCGGAGGCGCTCGTGATGACGATGATCGGCAGCGTGCTCGGGACGTTGTCGGCGCCGCTCGTCACGTGGGGCGCGGTTGGGCTGGCCGTCGTATTGTTCGTCGCCGTGAGGCCGCTCGCGGTGCTGCTGACGCTCACCGGCTCGCGTGCGACGCCTGCGCAGCGGCGGCTGATGGCGTGGTTCGGGATACGCGGGATCGGCTCGTTCTACTACCTGCTGTTCGCGCTCGAACACGGGTCGTCCAGCGCGGTGCGGCCGCTTGCGGCACCGGTACTCGCCGTCGTGTCGGCATCGGTGATCGCGCACGGCATATCCGCGACGCCGCTGATGGACTGGTATTACCGACTGCAGCAGCATCGGCGCTGACGGCGCTGGTGCCGCTGGCCGCGTCACGACGTGCCGAGACGCGCACGCATCTGCGCCGTGATCCGTTGCCGCGTGTCGTCATAGCCTTCCCACGGATCGCGCTTCAAGCGGTCGAGGCGTGCGTGCAACGTGTCGATCGTCCATTGCGCACCGCCCGTCGTGTCGGGCACCTCGTCCCAGCGCAGCGGCACCGATACGCCCATCCCGGGCCGCGCGCGCACCGAATACGCGGCGATCGTGCTCGCGCCGCGGCCGTTGCGCAGGTAGTCGATGAAGATCCTGCCGCGCCGGTGCTTCGATCCCATCGTCGCGGTGAAGCGGTCAGGCAACGCGCCCGCGACATGCTGCGCGACCGCGCGCGAGAAGTCCTTCACGTCGTCCCAGCCCAGGTGCCGCGTGATCGGCACGACGACGTGCAGCCCCTTCCCGCCGCTCGTCTTGCAGAACGACGCGAGACTCAGTTCGTCGAGCAGCCCGCGCACGAGTTGCGCGGCTTCGATCATCGCGCTCCACGGCAGCGTCGGATCGGGATCGAGGTCGAACACGATCCGGTCCGGCCGCTCGATGTTCGACGCGTGCGCGTTCCATGTATGCAGTTCGATCGTGCCCATCTGCGCGGCGCCGAGCAGCGCGTCGACGCTGTCGAGCGACAGCAGCGGGCCATGGCCCGGATCGAGCCCCTCGTGCTGCGTGACGAACGGGATCTCGCGGCGCTCCGCGTGCTTCTGGAAGAACAGCTCGCCCGCGATGTCGCCGGGCGCGCGCACGAGCGACACGGGCCGGCCCTTCAGGTCCGGCAGCAGCCACGGCGCCACCCATTGCCAGTAACGCGCGAGATCGATCTTGCGCGTGCCGCTGTGCAGATCGAGCACGCGCTCGGGATGGGTGATGCGCACGCGGCCGAGCCGGCCGGGGCCGGTATCGTCGTCCGCATTGCGGGCGGAGGCGCGTGAACGCGCGAGGGGCTTGCGGCCGCTCGTGTCGTGATCGGCGTGCGATGCGTGCTTGTGATCCTGCTTGCGTTCGTGCTTTTCGTCGTGCGTGGTCTGGCGTGGGTCCATCGCCTCCTCCGTTTCCGTATGCTTCGGCTCTTCGCGGACGATCTGCGCCGCCGGCTTGTCCTCGCGCAACGCGATGAACGCGGCCTGGCGCACGATGCCGTCGCCGGTCCATTCCGCGAACTCGCATTCGGCGACGAGCGTCGGCTCGATCCAGTGCACGCGCGTGCGCGTACGTTCGCGCGGCGGCGGATCGAACGGCGTCGTGTCGCGCTCGTGCTTGCGCAGGATCGGGGCAAGCCGGTCGAGCATCCGCGTGTCGAAACCGGTGCCGACGCGGCCGACGTAGCGCAGCGGCAGCGGCGCGCGGCGCCGCTTGCCGCCCGGCGCCGGTTCGTGCACGCCGAGCAGCAGCGCGCCGAAGCCGTGCCGGCTGCCGGACGGCTCGGTATAGCCGCCGATCACGAACTCCTGCCGGCGCCGGCATTTCAGCTTGATCCATGCGGGCGAACGTCCGGCGCGATAGCGCGACTCGGCGCGCTTGCCGATCAGCCCTTCGAGACCGGTGTCGCATGCGCTCGCGATCAGCGACGCGACGTCGTCGCCGAGATCAGGCGAAAAGCGCAGCCGCGCGGGATCGCTGCCGGCGATCAGCGGTTCGAGCAGCGCGCGGCGCGCGGTGAGCGGTGTGTCGCGCAGCTCATAACCGTCGAGATGGAGCAAGTCGAACAGGAACAGTGTGACCCTATCCGAATGCCCCGCGCCGAGCGCGTTCTGCAGCGCCTGGAAATCGGGTAGACCGTTCTTGCCGAGCACGACGGCCTCGCCGTCGAGCCAGGCGTCGTCGACGTCGAGCGCCGCGAGCGCGTCGCGTTGCGCTCGCAGTTTCGGGGTCCAGTCGCGGCCTTCGCGCGTCGTCAGCTTCACATGCCGGCGCGCGCCCTTCCCCGAGATGCGCGCGAGGATCCGGTAGCCGTCGAACTTCAGTTCGTAGCGCCAGTCGCCCTGCGTCGGCGGACCGTCGACCAGCGTCGCGAGCTGCGGCGCGACGCGCTCGGGGAGAGGCGCGCGTACCGCGCCCTCGGTTCGGGAGGGGCCGGCGGGTGGGCTGCTGTGGTCGTCATGTCGTGCCGCACGTTTGCGGCGTTCGTCGTGTTTGCCGCGTCCGGCGCGTCCGGCGCGTTCGGCGCGCTCGTCGTGTTTGCCACGTTCGTCGCGGCCGTCGCGTTCGTCGGCCTGGTCGCCCCGGCCGTGCCGCGCACTGCGCGCGCGCATCGAACCGCCGTCGGCATCCGCCCGCGCCGCCGACGCCGCCGCACCGTCATGCACACTCCCCGGCCGTTCGTCGACGACGTCGAATTCATCAGTGCCGCGCGCCTCGTCGTCGCGCTCCTTGATCAGCAGCCACTGCTCCTGCCGCCCCTGCTGGCGCCCGGTGCGCACGAGCGCCCAGCCGCCGTGCAGCTTTTCGCCATCGAGCCGGAACGTCAGCTTGCCCGCGCGGTAGCCGTCGCGTGCCTGCGCGACGCCGCCGTCGGGCGTCCACGTGCCTTCGTCCCACACGACGACGGAGCCCGCGCCGTAATGCCCTTCCGGAATCTCGCCTTCGAACGACGCGTATTCGAGCGGATGGTCCTCGACGTGCACGGCGAGACGCTTCACCGACGGATCGAAGCTCGGCCCCTTCGGCACGGCCCACGACTTCAGTGTGCCGTCAAGTTCGAGCCGGAAGTCGTAGTGCAGGCGCCGCGCGTGATGCTCCTGGATCACGAAGCGCAGCGGATGACGGGTGCGCGAAGCCGGTCGCGCGGCGGGCTTCGCGTCCGTCTTCGCACGCCGCCGGCCATGCGCGCCTTCCGGTTCCGGCGTCGCACCAAAGTGGCGTTTGCGGCGATACGGATCGAGCTTGCCGGCCATTGCCTCACCTCGTGTCGCGCGACATCATGCGGCGTGCTTGCCGCGTGCGGCGGTTTTCTTCTCCGCATGCCCGCCCGTCGCAGCGCGTTTCGCGGCCGGCCGTTTCGCCGCGGTCTTCGTGGCCGCGCCTTTCGGCGCCGCCTTCGCGGCCGGCTTGCGGCGCCCGCCGCCGCGCGACGGTGAAGACGAAGCGTCCGCGTCCTCGTCGTCCGCATCGCGCAGGTCTGCCGCACGCGCGCCGCCGCCCCCCTTCAGGCTGCGCTTCAGCAGCTCGGTCAGGTCGACCACGTTGGTCGCGGCGCGGCCCGTCTGCGGCGGACGCGCCTCGATTTCCTCGATCTTGCCCGCGCGCACCTTGCGCTCGACCAGCTCGAGGATGTCGTTGCGAAACGTGTCGTGATACTCGTCGGGCGCCCACTTTCCCGACATGTCGTCGATCAGCTTCTTCGCCATCCCGAGCTCGCGCGCGGTCACGCCCACCCGCTTCGCATCGTCGGCCGGCACCGACAGCTCGTCGAGCGGCCGCAGCTCCTCCTGCCAGCGCAGCGTGTCGAGCGCGAGCAGCGGCCCGACCGGAATCAGCGCGCCGAGATGCTGGCGGTCGCGCATCACGATGAGCGCGATGCCGATCTTGCCGCTATCCTTCAACGCGTCGCGCAACAGCGCGTAGACCTTCTCGCCCTTGCGGTCCGGCACGAGGTAGTAAGGCGTGTCGAGATAGAGGAACGACACCGCGTCCTCGTCGACGAAGGTGAGGATGTCGACGGTCTGTGTCGATTCGGGGTTCGCCGCGCGGATCTCTTCGTCGGTCAGCACAACGTAGCGTTCCTTCTCGTACTCGTAGCCGCGCACGATGTCCTCGCGCATGACTTCCTTGCCGGTGCGCTTGTTGATCTGCCGGTAGCCGATGGGGTCCATCGAGCGCTTGTCGAGCATCCGGAACGACGGCTTCACGGTGCGCGTCGCGGGAAACAACTGCACGGGCACGTGAACGAGCCCGAAGCTGATCGCGCCTTTCCATATCATCCGCGGTGCCATGCCTGCCCTCCTTTGCTGCGTGCGTGCGCGCCGCCCGACGCGACGGGCGCCCGTGCGGCGCTACGCCGGCGGCTCGGCTGCGATGTCGCCGCAGGCTGCGGCAGCTGCGTCAGGGCGCGCGCAATGCGCGATCGAGTTCGGCGCGCGTGACGTCGAGCGCGACGCTGCATTCGATCTCGGCGTCCTCGACACGCGGCTTTTGTTCGTCCACCGCGCGCCGCGCGAGGTCGCACAGCCGGGTGCGCACGCGCAGCCGGTCGGCCGCGCCGAGCGACGCATAGCGCGTGAGCACGTCCGGATCGAAGCGCAGGTCGACCACGCAACGCCATTGACGCGCGTTTTCCTCGGCCGGCACGCGCACCCACGACACCTGGATCGTCAGTCGCCCCGATGCGTCGTCCGCATGCACGACGAGCGTCGACTGCGATGGAAATCCGTTCGCGAGCGCATGTTCGAGTTCCGCGATGCGCTGCGAACGGTCGGGCGTGACCGTCATCGTCGCACGACGCCCAGCAGCAGCGTGACCAGGAAGATCACGACGAAGATATAGAACAGGATCTTCGCGATCTCGGCCGCGCCGGCCGCGATGCCGCCGAAGCCGAACACGGCGGCGATGATCGCGATGATGAAGAAGATGATGGCGTATCGCAGCATGAATGCCTCCTGGGTCCTGGAGAACGGCGAACGGCGAACGGCGATCGTCGATGCCGATCAAGAGTCGTGCTTGTGCCTGGGTTTGCCGTGGGTCGGCGTCGAAGCCATTTTCTCGAGTTCCTTTTCGCTCATCGACTTGGCCATCGACTTCGAAGGCGGCTTCAGGTCCTTCATTTTCGTTTCACCGCGCTTGGCCGACAGGGCGGCCCCCGCGGCGCGCTGCTGTGCCTGGGACTTGGCTGGCATGGCTTTCCTCCTTTCGGTGACGCGCGCGACGGCCGCAGCCCGCGGGCCGCGCGCGGTTACGACGGTATCGTCATGCGGGGTCGCGCCGGCGGAGTTCGGCCGGCGGAATCTTCATCGCCTGGCGATACTTGGTCACCGTACGACGCGCAAGAAGGATGCCGCGACCCGCGAGGTTCTGCGCGAGGGCGACGTCGGACAACGGCTCGGTGTGGCGCTCGGCCGCGATCATGTCGCGGATCAGCACCTTCGCGGCCGCTGCCGAACACACGCCCTTGCCGGCCGCCTCGAGCTTGCGCGGGAAGAAGTGCTTGAACTCGAACGTGCCGTGCGGCGTGGCCATGTACTTGTTGCCCGTCGCGCGCGACACGGTCGATTCGTGCAGGTCGAGCTCCTCGGCGATGTCGCGCAGCACGAGCGGCTTCATCGCGATCTCGCCGTAGCGGAAGAAGTCGCGCTGCCGCGCGACGATGCATTCGCCGACCCGCTGGATCGTGTCGAAGCGCTTCTGCACGTTGCGGATCAGCCAGCGCGCTTCCTGCAGTTGCTGGCCGAGCGGTGAATCGCGCTCGCCGCTCGACTGCGCGAACAGCGTCGCATAGCGTTCGTGCAGCCGCGCGCGCGGCAGCACGGCCGGGTTGATCGTCACGATCCATTCGTCGCGCACCTGGCGCACGATCACGTCGGGTATCACGTAGTCGCCGCGCGTGCTGCCGTAGTGGTTGCCCGGGCGTGGATCGAGCCCGCGTACCAGCGCGCATGCGGCATGCATCGTCGCCTGGTTGCAGCCGACACGCCGCTGAATCTCCGCTGTTTCGCGCCGCGCGAGCCGTTCGAGATGTTCGCGCGCGATCGCTTTCGCTTCCGCGAGCGCCGGCGTGCCGGCCGGAATCGCGTCGAGCTGCAGCACCAGGCACTCGGACAGCGAGCGCGCGGCGATGCCCGGGCGGTCGAGCATCTGCACGAGCCGCAGCGCGACCGCGAGATCCTGTTCCGACAGCAGCAACGCAGGATCGGCCGCGACCAGCAGCTCGGCCAGCTCCTGACGCAGGTAGCCGTCTTCGTCGAGCGCGTCGATCACGATACGCGCAGCCTCGCGGTCGCGCTTGTTCAGCGGATAAAGCCGCAGCGCGTCGTGCAGCTGCTGGTGCAGCGACGGCTCCGCCGCCATCCATTCGCCGGGCGACAGGTCGCCCGCGTCGTCGGCCTGGCGGCCCGTGCCGCGCGGCGCCGGGGCGGCCGTGTACGACACCTCGCCGTCCGGCGGACGCACCTCCTCGCGCTCGGGCACCGGCTCGGGCGCCGCTGCTTCGGCCTCGCGTTCGGGTGTGTCGGCGGCGGCTTCGTCGTCGCCCTGCCCGTCTTCGAGAAATGGATTCGAGTCGAGCGCCTGCCGCAATTCCTGCTGGAATTCGAGCGAAGACAACTGCAGCAGACGAAGCGACTGCTGAAGCCTCGGCGTAAGTGCCAGATGCTGCCGCATCTGCAGCGCAAGCGTGACTGACATCGATGCCCTCCTGACCGTGTACGCAAATTCGTATACGGGAATCCACGCAGCTTCCATGCCAGACGGGCAAATCGCCGTCCGGCGCGGTTCTCGTGCGTTCGTACCCCGTCGCGCCGAGCCGTCGGAGCCGCTTTTTTACAAGCGACGGGAAGTTAGGGGGCATGGAATTCGCGCACGGCCATGCGGGGGCGCCCCCGGGCGCGCCGATGCGTTGCGTCGCTGGCGAACGGTTCGTGCGGGCTCGCCATCGCGCGCTGCGTCCGGTCAGTACAGCGCCGGCGGCGGCGTGCCCGGCATCGACTCGCCGCCCTGCACGCCGTTCGGCCCGGGCGGCGGCACGTCGGCCGCTTCGCCGCCGGTCGCGCCCGGAGGCATCTTGTTTTGCGGCGACGGACGCGTGTCGTAGCGCGTATTCGCGTCCGGCATCGTCGTGGTCGGCGATGCGCCATGGCCGTCCGGCGGCGCCGGCGGTGCGCCGCGCGTGCCGTAGGTGGCTTGCGGTTGCGTGCATGCACCCAGCGCGCACGCGGCGGCGAACGCACAGGCGCCCATGCGTAGCGTCTCGATCGGTTTCATCGGAATCCTCCGTGGAATCAGCGGCACCGGAGCCGGCCGTGGCGGCACGGCTCAGAGCCGGTTGAAATGGAAATCGCCCGCATACGCGGTCGGCGCGCGGCGCGCCATCATCGTGTCGAACTCGGCCGCGACGCGCGTCAGTGCGCCGCGTTGCCGCCCGACATCGGCCTGTTCGAGCGCCGCGAACGCATCGGCGTCGAACGTGACGGTCAGCGACGCAGGATGGCCGTCGACGCGAAAGCCGAAATGCAGTGCGCCGGCCGGCTGCTCCTCGACATGGAACGGCATCGCGCGCGCCTCGAAATGGCGGCCGAGCGTCTCGGCCACGTCGCGCAGCATGCCGGGTTTTACGCTGATGCTCATCGTGGGCCCTCCGTGGATCGCATAAACGCCACCGGCGGAATGCCCGTCGGCGGCGCGTGAATCGGCGGCTCCCGCGTCGGCGGCTCGCGTTCCGGCGGCGGCTGCTCGGGCGGGTCGCCCTCCGGATCGTGAAACGGTTCCGGCGTGCCGGGCGGCACGTCGTCCGGGACGGGCGGCACGGGAACCGGGTCGACGTTGGGCACCGGCGGCTCGGGCCGGTGCAGCGACTGGGTGGGGTGCGGGTTCATGGGCATGCGATCGTTGCGGTGTCCTGACGGGATCGGACCGGTTGCGCGGCGCACCTGTGCCGCTCGATGATCCACGAACACATGGGCCGCAAGGCGCGTGCCGCCCGTATACGGCGCCCTCGCGCACGCGCGCAGGTGCCGAAGCGCGGTGCGCCGTGCCTTCGCTACACCGCGCGCTGCAATTCTTTCAAGGACATCGCGCTACCCTTCGTATGCGGCCATCACGAGCCACAGCTCGTGGTCGTCGTCGCGCACACGCGCGGCGAGCGCATACGGATCGGCCGGCTCGCACGCCCGCTGCAGCGCGAACCGCGCCGGCTCGGTCGAGCCGAACGTCTCATCGAGCGGCCGCACATCGGCCTTGCCCTCGAACATCCGGCGATCGGGCCGGTAGATCAGCGGCTCCTGTTTCCATGCGCTGAAATGGCTCTTCACCGAGTCGAACCCGCCGCCGCATACGTTGACTTCGTAGCGCACTCCAGGTCGTCGTTTCGGAATCGTCATCGTGCCTCCCGCGTGATCTGCGTGGGTGTGCGGCGCGTCGCGCCGCGCGTTGTCGTTTCCTTCACCCATCGAAGCGGCAAGTCGCGTGCCGCCTGAACGCAGCGGGCATGGCCGTTGCGCGCTCAGCGCGTCATCGTCACCGACACGGAGGCTTGCCATGAAGGATTCGACCCGGTCCGGCCGCGACGCGCCGGCGCACGAGCGGCATCCCGACCCCACGCCGCCGCTGAAAGACCAGGACCAGACGAAGACGCGCCACTCGGAGCGCCATATCGACAAGCAGCTCGAGGACACGTTCCCCGCGAGCGACCCGCCCGCGACCGGCGGTATCACGCGCATCGAGCCCGACACGCCGCCGGGCACGCACGACGACGGGCCGTGGCAGGACCCGGCCAGGCGCCGCGACGAATGACGGCCGATACGATGGGGCACACCGCTTGCTGAACAACCGGACGGCCCCGCTTCAACCCGCAAGGAGGACTTCATGCATCGCGTCAACGAAATCATGTCGCAGGACGTCGTGCACATCGCGCCGACCGACTCGATCCGTCATGCAGCGCAACTGATGGAGCGCTACGACATTGGCGCGCTGCCCGTATGCGACAACAACCGGCTGATCGGCATGGTCACCGACCGCGACCTCGCGGTGCGCGCGATCTCGGCCGGCAAGCCGCCGGAAACGCGGATCCACGAAGTCGCGTCGGGTCCGATCGAATGGTGTTTCGAGGACGATTTGCTGGACGAGATCCAGCACTACATGGCCGACGCGCAACTGCGCCGCCTGCCCGTCGTCGATCACGACAATCGCCTCGTCGGCATGCTGTCGCTCGCGGACATCGCGACGCGCACGGCCGGCCCCGATCGCGACGACGTCGCGAACACGCTCGAAGGCGTGTCGCAACCGAAGTAGACGTGACGGGGCGAGCCTCGCCCCGCCCCGACCACCCGCGCGACCCGCAGGGCCCATCCCGGGCACGGTCGCGCTCCATGCAGCAAGGAGGACAACCATGCAGACTCCCGATCAAGGACGGACCCGCATCATCGGCAAGGGCGCCGCGACGGCAGCGGGCCCCGGCCCCGACGTGATGGCAGCCGACACGCTCGAAGGCGACAAGGTCTATACGACCGATGGCGACGACGTCGGCAAGATCAAGGACATCATGCTCGACGTGCGCTCGGGCCGCGTCGCTTACGCCGTGCTGTCGAGCGGCGGCCTGCTCGGCATCGGCGACAAGCTGCTCGCGATCCCATGGAGCGCGCTCACGCTCGATACCGAACGCAAGTGTTTCCTGCTGTCGGTATCGTCCGAGCGGATCAAGAACGCACCCGGATTCGACAAGGACCACTGGCCGGCGATGGCCGACCCGCAATGGGCCGAGCCGCTGCACGAGTACTACGGCAGCACGCCGTACTGGAGCGCGGGCGACGAGCTCGGGCTGACCGACCCGACCGAGGAACTGAACGATCCGCGCACACCCGGGCATCATTGACCGGTCACGATTTGGCGGTGGTTTAGCCGATGTGCCCCGCGCAAGCGGGGCTTTTTTTGGTGAATTGCCGATCCACACGATCAGCCGTCCACCTCGCGCAGATACCACGTCACCGCCCCTTGCCGGGTTGTTTCCGGCCCCGGCATCGGTTCGCCTTCCTTTAACCGCTCCGTGCGCTTCAGGAACGGGCTGAACCAATCCCCGTCACGCGGGCACGGCTGGCCCGGATAAGCTCGCAACACCCTCCCGCCCGACGGCTGCGCAGTTGGTGCGGGCTGCACCGGCTCGGCCGGTTCATCCACGGCAGGCGTAGGCGGGATTGCAATCGGTTCAACCGGGCGCGGCGGCCAGATACCCGGCGCGTCGAACCGGCGCAGCCAATCGTTCGACGACATCTCGTCGAACCGAACTTCACCCACGATCGAGCCCATATGCAAGCAACGCAGCTCGGACACACGTATTGGCTTCAATAGCCGGTTCGCGGCCACGTAGGCGGCCGGCTGCGGATCGCGTTCCGTCCAGCCAAGCGACGGCCATTCGCCCGCCTTCACCATCACGCCATTCGAGTAGTCGATCAGCGATAGTCCGTTCGCCGTCTCGTTGTGGACCGCCTGTTCCAGCGCTTCCCGGCCGCCCAGTTTCTCTAGCCAGCTTCGGTGCAGGATCGTGTACCAGTTCACGCTCTTGATACCGTCGCGAAATTCCGGATGCCCCATCGGATCAGCAACGTCAAACCCCAGAAATTGCTCGGCAAGTTCCAATTCCAGGTTCTCGTAGCGATGGAACTCGTCACATTGCTGAAAGCCAAGCCCCGCAAAGCCATGCAACACGGGCAGCCGCATCGCCAATTCCGCCAGCAGCTTTTCGAAGGCCGCCCGGCCGTCGCCGCGCAGTACCTCGACGGGTAGATAGACCTGAAAGTATGAAACGGTTTTCCAAGCTTCTTCGAACAAACTCCCCTGCGAAAACCCTCGCATCCCCCAATCGCCGACGAAGTCATAACCCGGCCCAGATGACCACGTGAATTGGACAACATGGGTAGGTGGTTGCGTGCGCACTGATTCCGCAAATGCCGAAAAACGCTCGGGCGTGTATTTGCCCCTCTTGCGCGGATGCTCCCAATAGCCCCAATGCAACCGTCGCCCCATGATTTCTTCTAGCCGCCGCATCACCCCGGCCAGTTCCGACCGGTTCGCTTGCGCATACGACTTCAGCAGGTAGAACACGATCACCAGCCCACCCTGCAACACGACCTTGTCCGGATCGTCCTCAGATCCATAAGTGAAGTGCCACTTCGTCGCGTCCCATTCCTCAAAGAATTCCACGTTTCCTCTCCTCTTAATCCGGCAGATACAACACGCGCACCGTCAGGTTGCGATTCAGCATGTCCGGCATCCGCAGCGCCGGCAAACGCACCGGCTCCCGCAAGCACCGCCTGCTGCTCGGCCTCCATGTCGTGCAACGGCATGGCCGATTGCCGATCTACACGATCAGCCGTCCGCCTCGCGCAGATACCACGTCACCGCGCCTTGCCGGGTTGTTTCCGGCCCCGGCATCGGTTCGCCTTCCTTTAACCGCTCCGTGCGCTTCAGGAACGGGCTGAACCAATCCCCGTCACGCGGGCACGGCTGGCCCGGATAAGCTCGCAGCACCCTCCCGCCCGACGGCTGCGCAGTTGGTGCGGGCTGCACCGGCTCGGCCGGTTCATCCACGGCAGGCGTAGACGGGATTGCAGTCGGTTCAACCGGGCGCGGCGGCCAGATACCCGGCGCGTCGAACCGGCGCAGCCAATCGTTCGACGACATCTCGTCGAATCGAACTTCACCCACGATCGAGCCCATATGCAAGCAACGCAGCTCGGGCACGCGTATTGGCTTCAAGAGCCGGTTCGCGGCCACATAGGCGGCCGGCTGCGGATCGCGTTCCGTCCAGCCAAGCGACGGCCATTCGCCCGCCTTCACCATCACGCCATTCGAGTAGTCGATCAGCGATAGTCCGTTCGCCGCCTCGTTTTGGACTGCCCGTTCCAGCGCTTCCCGGCCGCCCAGTTTCTCTAGCCAGCTTCGGTGCAGGATCGTGTACCAACTGACACTTTTGATTCCGCCGCGCAGTTCGTCATGACCCAGTCCATTACCAACGTCAAATCCCAAAAACTGCTCGGCTTGTTCCAGTTCCAAATTCTCATAGCGGTGTCCCTCGTTTGACCGCTGAAATCCCAACCCGGCGTGACCGTGCAACACGGGTAGTCGCATCGCCAATTCCGCCAGTAACGCGTCGAAGGTGGCCCGCCCATCGCCGCGCAACACCCCGACCGGCAAGTAGATTTGGAAATAGGAAAGGTCTTTCCAAGCCTCTTCGAACAAACTCCCCTGCGAAAACGCGCGCATCCCCCAATCGCCGACGAAGTCATAACCTGGTCCCGACGACCAAGTGAACTCGATTGCATGCGTAGGCGGTCGCGTGCGAACCCATTCCGCAAATGCCGAAAAACGCTCGGGCGTGTATTTATCCCTCTTGCGCGGATGCTCCCAGTAGCCCCAATGCAACCGCCGTCCCATGATTTCTTCTAGCCGCCGCATCACCCCGGCCAGTTCCGACCGGTTCGCTTGCGCATACGACTTCAGCAGGTAGAACACGATCACCAGCCCACCCTGCAACACGACCTTGTCCGGATCATCCTCAGATCCATAAGTGAAGTGCCACTTCGCCGCGTCCCATTCCTCAAAGAATTCCACGTTTCCTCTCCTCTTAATCCGGCAGATACAACACGCGCACCGTCAGGTTGCGATTCAGCATGTCCAGCATCCGCAGCGCGTCCTGCGTCATCCTTGGATCCACGCTGTCGCTTGCCGGCGGCGTCTGTGCGGCTGCGTTATAGATCGCTGCATTGGCCGCCGCCGCCGTCACGGCGACCTTCCCGATGGGAAAACGCGCCAGTGTCTGCGCTCCGTGTCCAACCAATTCCACCGCGCCGCCCAGTTCACCCGCAGCGCCGGCAAGCGCACCGGTTCCCGCAAGTGCCGCGCCGGCCGCCGCGCCCGCCAGCGGCGCACCGAGAATCAGCGTCAGTTGCTCCCGCAAGCGTCGTCGCTCCGCCTCCTCGCGTGCGGCCCGCTGCGAATCGTAGCTGCGCATCTCCGCCAGATATCGATGGTCATCAATCCGGCGAGCACCGCCTCCAAACACGCGCCGCACCGCCTGCTGCTCGGCCTCCATGTCTTGCAGCAGCATGGCCGATTGAGGCAATTGCGCATGGAACGCTTTGAGCCGCTCCGGCGAGGTCACACCGCCCTCGACCGTGCGAAACACCGGCTCCGCCTTACGCCCCTTCTCCAACCATTCGCGCCGGCGGCGCGGTGCCTTGCAGACCTTCGTTTCCAGTAGCCGAAATTTGTTCCTGTCGTAATTGACGATTTTCCGATAGGCCTCTATCTGCTCCGGCGTCAACGCATCCCCCTCGAACTTGATTTCGATCAGGTAAGCAATGTTGTCGGCAGCAAATCGGGCCGATCCCGTGCGCCCCTTGTAGTCGTGCAAACGAATCACGTCAGGAATGCGCAGCAACCCCGGTATCTTCGGCCGGTCCATCGCCGTCCAGTCCCACCCCGTATCCGCCGAACGCACCAGCCGGTACGCTTCCCGCACCTCATCGGGCGACAGGTTGTCCTCCAGATACGCAGTCGTCACCAGCGGCTCCGCCAAACCGATCTGCACCCACGGCAACGTGCCCGCATCGATGCCCGCCTGGAACGCCACGCGCCGCCGGATGATCTCGTAGCGCGATAGCGGCATGGTTGACGGCCGGAACGGCTCGCTGCGGCTCATGATGGCCTCGGGTGGCCGCCCACCGGCAGGCAGCATGTCGAAGCCGACTTCACCCCAATACGGCCATTGCCAGCGGCTTCCCTTGCTGTCGTAGTGCACCCAGCGCGACACCTGCCGCTGGCACAGCGCACGCCCCCGTGCATCGCGCATCGGGAACTGTTCCGCGAAGCCCGCTTTCTGGCACAGATACCAAAGGTCCATCGGGTTTTCGACAGGCAGTACCGTACCGGCCGCGTCCGGCCGCTTCGTCTGGCTACCCTTGCCGGGTTTCGGCACGTTCGGCGCTTGCTTGCGGGGTGGAGGGGTTGTGTTTGTCATGATTGGCTCGCTCCCGTTTCACTGATGCGCGCAAAATCCAGCTTGTATTCCGCTTCGTCGTCCCAATACCGCGCCCGCACAAAATCCGCCGCGTCATCGGGCAGCGCCTCGCAATGCACGGGCGCAGTCGATTCCGCGTAGGCCGTCACGGTATGTCCCTGTGCATTGGTGCGCCCCTCGACCACACGACCATCCGGATGCGTCAATTGATAAGCGCAGTCGGGCAGCGCCTTGCCCGCTCGATCCCGGAGGGTGTAGAACGCTTCGAAATCCGCACCGGGCATCCCCGGGAACGGCTTCGCCACCGACTCCGGGCCGAACGTTTGATGACTGCCTGCATAGACCGTGTGCTCGCCGGCCGTCCGTACCACGTAACCCTGATCGCTGATACGAACCTCCGTACTGCCGGCGTGCAGCACGATTTCCTCGGCCGCGT
>NZ_QTQF01000004.1:0-258963 GCF_003854235.1 Burkholderia sp. Bp8998 | reverse complement strand
TGGCTCCGGCTCCGGCGGCGGTCATGGCGGCGGCGACGGCGGTCATGGCGGTGGCGGCAGTGGCAACGGTGGCAACGGTGGCAACGGTGGCAGCGGTGGCAGCGGTGGCGGTGGCGGTGGCGGTGGCGGTGGCGGTGGCGGTGGCGGCAGCGGCGGCCACGGAACCGGCGGCAGTGGCGGTAGTGGCGGTAGTGGCGGTAGCGGCGGTAGCGGCGGTAGCGGCGGCGGCAGTGCCGGCGGTCATGGAACCGGTGGCCACGGCAATGGCGGCGGCGACGGTAGTGGCAACGGCAGTGGCGGCGCCGGCAACGGTGGCGCCAACGGTGTCGGCAACGGGAATGGCAATGGGAGTGCCGGCGGCAACGGCGGATCTGCCGGTGGCCATGGCCACTGACCGAAGCGTCGCCTGACCCGGTGTGTCAGAGCATTTCGAGCGCGCGCTTGCTGCGCGGCGGACGGAAGTAGCCGTCAAGTTGCGCGCGCTCGTCATCGCTCAACACGAGAGCGAGCGCCGCGCGATTGTCGCGGACATGCTCGATCCGCGATGCCTTCGGAATCGCGAACACGCCCGGCTGCGCGAGCACCCAGGCGAGCGCTATGCGCATCACCGACACCCCGCGCTGCCGCGCGATCTCGTCGAGCGGCGAGCGCTTCGGCAACCGCCCGTGATCGACCGGGCTGTAGGCCATCGCCGGCATCCGGTGGTTGGCGAGCCACGGCAGCAGGTCGAACTCCGGGCCGCGCCGCGCGATGTTGTAGAGGATCTGGTTGGTCGCGCACGCACCACCGCCCGCCTCGTCGACAAGTTCGGCCATGTCGGCCGTGTCGAAATTGCTGACGCCCCAGTGGCGGATCTTGCCCGCACGCCGCAGTGCCTCGAAGCCTTCGACCGTCTCCGCGAGCGGCACCGAGCCGCGCCAGTGCAGCAGGTACAAGTCGAGGCGATCGGTGCGCAGGCGCTTGAGGCTCGCGTCGCACGCGGCGACGACGCCGCGCCGGCTCGCATGATGCGGGTACACCTTGCTGACCAGGAACACGTCGTCGCGCAGTCCGGCCAGCGCGTCGCCGACGAGTGCCTCGGTCGCGCCGTCGCCGTACATCTCGGCGGTATCGACCAGCGTCATCCCGAGATCGATCCCCTCGCGCAATGCGCTGATCTCGTCCGCGCGCCGCGCGGGCCGCTCGCCCATTTCCCAGGTACCCAGGCCAAGCTTCGGGATCGTCTCGCCGTCAGGCAGGACGACCGTGGCAATCGTATCTGTCATGCACTCCTCGCTGCGGAAAGGTGGCCGCACACCGCGGCCGAAGCATCGGCCAGTGTAGTCAATCGGCGCCCTGCCCGCCTGTCACACGGCAAAAACCGGCTATAACGGCGCCGCATGATGACTTAGAATGGCCGGCAACCTGATCGATACCCATTCCATGAAGGCACCCACGGACGACCGCTGGCAGGACTTGCGCCCCGACCCCGACAACGACACGCCGCTCTACCTGCAACTCGCCCGCAAGCTCGGCGACGCGATCCACGAGAATCGCTGGGCGGCCGGCGAGGCTCTGCCGTCCGAACGCGTGCTGTCCGAAGCACTCGGCGTGTCGCGCATCACCGCGCGCAAGGCGATCGCCCTGCTCGTCGAGCAGGGCTTGATCCGCCGCACGCAGGGCGCCGGCAACTTCATCCAGCCGCGCTACGAGGATCCGCTGTCGCGGCTGTCGAGCTTCAGCGAGATGCTCGAGCGCCGCGGCTTCAAGCCGAGCTCGCAATGGCTCGAGCGTGAAATCCAGCCGGCGAACCGCGACGAAGTGATCCAGCTCGGCCTGTCGCCAGCCGCATCGGTGACACGCCTGAAACGCCTCCGCCTCGCCGACGGCATCGTGATGGCCGTCGAGAATTCGACGTTCCCCGCCACGCTGATCCCCGATCCGCAGGCGATCGGCGGTTCGCTGTACAGCTATCTCGAAGCACGCGGCACGCCGATCGTGCGCGCGCTGCAGCATTTCCGCGCGGTCAACGCGACCGACGAGATCGCGCAGCAGATGGGCATCGCGCCGCACGACGCGCTGCTGCTGATCACGCGGATCGGCTATACGGCCGACCAGCGCGCGATCGAACTCACCGATACCTACTGCCGCAACGACTACTACGACTTCGTCGTCGAGCTGCGCAAGTAACGCGCACGGCGCCGCCGGCGCTCACTGCCAGCGCGCCTCGTCCGTGCCGAGCGGCACGGGCGGCCGCGTGAATCGCGGCGGCGTCGCCGACAGGCACTCGGCGGGACGCACGGCATCGATCGTGCCGAACGGCGACGCGCACCGGTCGATCCGGTCGCGCACGTCGTCGAACGCGAAATCCGGTGCATGCAGGCCGTCCGGCACCACGCCGAACGATTGCAGCCAGCGCCCCGTCTGCGCGAGCGACAGCCGCACGTGCCAGCTCCCCCCTTCCGTCGCACGGCGCGCCAGCGCGATCATCGCGCCGAACGACGCGAGGTAACCCGTCGCATGATCGAGCGCCTGGCACGGCAGATGGCGCGGGCCGTCCGCGTGCGCGGCGCGCTGCTCGTGCCAGGCGATGCCGCTCGCCGACTGCACGAGGCTGTCGAAGCCGCGCCGCATCGACCACGGCCCCGCATGCCCGTATGCGGACACCGACACGCAGACGATGCCGGGCCGCATCTCCGCCAGCGCCTGCGGCGAGAAGCCGCGCGCCGCGAGGGCGCCGGGACGATAAGCCTGCAGGAATACGTCGGCGTCGCGGGCGAGCGCGCGCAGCGTGGCGACACCGGCCGCCTCGCGCAAGTCGATCCACGTCGAGCGCTTGCCGCGCCCGTTGTCGATCACGAGCGACGCGATGTTCGGCAGGTGCGGGCCGTTGACGAGCAGCGTCTGGGCACCGTGCGATGCCAGCGTGCGGCCCGCGACCGGCCCCGCGATGATGCGAGTGAGATCGAGTACGCGCACGCCCGCGAGCGGCTGGTCGGGCTCGCGGCGTCCGATCGCCTCGACGGGCGCGTCGCCGATCCGCTCGATCTCGAACAACGGCAGCGACGCGAGCGCGCGTGCCTGGTCGTGCGCGGCCCATTCGTCAGGGGTTCTGATCAATGCCGCGCACAAACCGGCCTCGGCCAGCGCGGTGTCGAGTGCCGCGCCGTCCCACGCGCGGATTGCCGCGGCAACGTCGTCGCGCCGCGGGCCGCAGCCGAGCACGTCGAGAATCCCGTGCAGGTGATGCGGAAAGTTCGCGTGCAGCTGGATCCAGCGTCCGTCACGCGTGTCGTAGAAGCCCGTCACCGGATGACGCAGCTCGGGCGGCGGCCCGTCGTCCACGCGCAGATAGCGTTCGCTGCGAAACGCGACGAGCGCGTCTCGCATCGACACGTCGACGCGCTGCACGATGCCCGTGCGCAGCCTGTGGCATTCGGCCGCCGCGAGCCCGGCTGCCGCGATCGTCGCCGCGGCGAGCGTGCCGACGTGGAACGTCGACGGCAGCGTCGGGTCCTGCCCCGTCACGGCCGCGCGAGCCAGTGCGCCGGGCTCGCCGTGCGCGAGTTGCCACAAACGGGTCAATGCGAGTTCGGGTGTCATGGTGGAAGCGAGTCGTTGGGGAGACCGATTCGAGTCTAGAATTCGCGCCAGGCGCGATCAATCTTGATTGCGCGAATCAATGCATAACGAATAGTTGTAGCCGGGCCGCGCTTCATGCGTCCCGACAGGAGCGATCGGGATGACGTCCCTCAGCGCGCCGGAAGCCGCCGGCATCCTCGGTGTCAGCGTGAGCACCCTTTATGCGTATGTGAGCCGCGGCCTGCTGCGCTCGCTGCCCGACGGCGCGAGCAAGCGCCGCCGCTACGACGCGGACGAGGTGCGCTTGCTCGCGCGCCGCCGCGCCGATGCAAAACGCGCGGGCGGCGTCGTCGAACGCTCGCTCGACTGGGGCGTGCCCGTACTCGAATCGCGGATCACGCAGATCGCCGACGGCCGCCTGCACTACCGCGGTGCCGATGCGATCGCACTCGCGAACGACGCGACGCTCGAGGAAACGGCCGCACGGCTGTGGGATTGTCCGCCCGCGCGGCTCGCCGCGGGATCGCTTGCATCGACCGGGTTCGACGCCGCGCAGTGGGACGACTGGGCTCGCCGCTGGGCACATCTCGCGCCGCTCGAGCGCACGCTGGTGCTGCTTCCTGCCGCGGCCGCGTCGCTGCCGCGCCTGTGGGCGCAGGGGCGCGACGCGCAGCTCGACGCGGCCACGTTGCTGCTGCGCGTGACGACGGCCGCGCTGGCCGGCATCGCGCCGGACGACGCGCCCGTGCACCGGCAACTCGCGGCCGCCTGGCGCATCCGGCGGCCCGACGAAGCCGACCTGCTGCGCCGCGCACTCGTGCTGTGCGCCGATCATGAACTGAACCCGTCGACCTTCGCGGTGCGCTGCATCGCATCGACCGGCACCCACCTGTTCGGTGCGATCGCAGGCGGGCTCGCGGCGCTGTCGGGCCCGCGCCACGGCGGCGAGACGTTCCGCGCGGGCGCCCTGCTCGACGAAGCGGCGCGTGCCGCCGACCTCGACCGCTACCTCGCGCTGCGCGTCGCGCACGACGAACGGTCGGACGGCGCGCGCACGGCGCTGTCCGGTTTCGCGCACCCGCTCTATCCCGACGGCGATCCGCGCGCACGCGCATTGCTCGACGCACTGCACGCGACGCTCTCCGACCGGGCGCCGCTGCGCGTGGCCCGTGCGCTCGCCGCGCGCGTCGAGGCGGCGACCGGCCTGCGGCCGGCGATCGATTTCGCGCTCGCGGTGCTGGAGCGCACGCTCGCGCTGCCAGACGGCGCCGCGTTCACGCTGTTCGCGGCCGGCCGCACCGCAGGCTGGATCGCGCACGCGCTCGAACAGGTTGCTAACGGCAAGCTGATCCGGCCCCGCGCGCGCTACGTCGGCAGCGACGCGGCTGCCTGAGCGCGGCCGCCGCGCCAGGCAGCGAGCCGCCGCCACGCGATCGGCGCAGCCTGCACGGCCGGCGCCGTCTGCGGGCCGAACGCGAATACCGCGCCGCCCGCCGCCGCGCTGATCCACACGCGCATGGCGGGCAGCAGCGCCAGCGTCTCGCCGGCGCGCAGCCAGTGATCGTCGAGCCGGCCCTCGATCGTCACCCACAGATCGCCGTCCGCGACGTGCAGCGCGGTACGATCGACGATCCGCCACCGTCCGGCCGGTTCGTTGCCGTCCATCTCGTAGAGTCGCAGTTCGCGCATGGCCGCCTCCGGGTCGCATGGGTTCGATGACACCAGTATTTCGGACAGCGGCAACACGCGGACAGATACGCCTGCAGACACTTTCGACTGAACTGTACCGGTCCGCCGGCGGACGGGCGTCCGGCGCACCCGGACCAATTCTGCATGGCACGGCGGCTTTGCCTACAATGGCGGCTGTCCCGCGCCACCGGTCCGTCCCCATGTTCCAACTCCCGCCCGCCGCCGCTCCCGGCGAAAAGAACCTCACCGTGATGCTCTGGCTCGTTGCGACGGGCTTCTTCATGCAGACGCTCGATGCGACGATCGTCAACACGGCGCTGCCGTCGATGGCGGTGAGTCTCGGCGAATCGCCGCTCCGGATGCAATCGGTCGTGATCGCGTATTCGCTGACGATGGCGGTGATGATTCCGGTCTCGGGCTGGCTCGCGGACACGTTCGGCACGCGGCGCGTGTTCTTCAGCGCGATCCTGGTGTTCTCGCTCGGTTCGCTGCTGTGCGCGAACGCGCATACGCTGTCGCAGCTCGTCGTGTTCCGCGTCGTGCAGGGGGTGGGCGGCGCGATGCTGTTGCCGGTCGGGCGGCTCGCCGTGCTGCGCACGTTCCCGGCCGAACGCTACCTGCCCGCGCTGTCGTTCGTCGCGATTCCCGGGCTGATCGGTCCGCTGATCGGGCCGACGCTCGGCGGCTGGCTCGTGAAGATCGCATCGTGGCACTGGATCTTCCTGATCAACGTGCCGGTCGGCGTCGCCGGCTGCGTCGCGACCTTCTACTCGATGCCCGACTCGCGCAACCCGGCCGTCGGCCGCTTCGACCTGAAGGGCTATCTGCTGCTGACCATCGGGATGGTCGCGATCTCGCTGTCGCTCGACGGCCTCGCCGATCTCGGGATGCAGCACGCGGCCGTGCTGGTGCTGCTGATCCTGAGCCTCGCGTGCTTCGTCGCCTATGGCCTGTACGCGGTACGCGCGCCGCAGCCGATCTTCTCGCTCGAACTGTTCAAGATCCATACGTTCAGCGTCGGCCTGCTCGGCAACCTGTTCGCGCGGATCGGCAGCGGCGCGATGCCGTACCTGATCCCGCTGCTGCTGCAGGTGAGCCTCGGCTATTCGGCGTTCGAGGCCGGGCTGATGATGCTGCCGGTCGCGGCGGCCGGGATGTTCTCGAAACGGATCATCACGCGCCTGATCACGCAGCACGGCTACCGCAAGGTGCTGCTCGCGAACACGATCATGGTCGGCGTGATGATGGCGAGCTTCGCGCTGATGCGCGACACGGTGCCCGTGTGGGTGAAGGTCGTCCATCTCGCGCTGTTCGGCGGATTCAACTCGATGCAGTTCACCGCGATGAACACGCTGACGCTGAAGGATCTCGGCACCGGCGGCGCGAGCAGCGGCAACAGCCTGTTCTCGCTCGTGCAGATGCTGTCGATGAGCCTCGGCGTCACGGTCGCGGGCGCGCTGCTGGCCACCTTCACCGGGATGCTGCGCACGGTGACGCCGAGCAACACGCTGCCGGCGTTCCATGCGACCTTCATCTGCGTCGGGATCATCACGGCCGCTTCCGCGTGGATCTTCGCGCAGCTCGCGCCCGAGATCCGCGGCCGCGCGCAGCACAAGACCGATCCATCCGAACGCGCGTGACGCACGGCGCGCGCCGCCGCGATCGCCACGACGGCGCGCCGCGCACCATCTCGGTGCAGCAGGTCCGCACCGCGCGGCGGCCAGCGGCCGCGACGGGCCGTCGCACGGGGCCCGATGCCGTGCATGCTTCTTGCTCGCCTATTCTGTAGGTAAACTGGCAGTCTTCTTCGGCCGACATCATGAGCATGATCGACATCGATCCCCCCGGCTTTCAGCCGCCCCGCCCCGTCGCCGGCGACGACGGGAAGCGGCGCACCGTGCTGTACGGTGCGTACACCGTGTTCAGCGTGTTCCAGCCCGTTTTCTCGGTGTCGCACCGCCGCGCGATCGGCTATCACGCGTCGCTGCGCGCGCACGACGAGGAAAGCCGCCAGGTCGCGTCGCACGAGGTGTTCACGCAGGCGGCGCGGCGTGGCGACCTGCTCGAGCTCGGCCGGCTAGCCGAATCGCTGCACCTCGGCAACTTCCACGCGTTCGACAGTCACGACGAATGGCTCTTCCTGAGCCTGCATCCGGCCGCGCTGATGGACACCGTCTACGGTGACGCGCTGCTCGCGAACCTGAAGGCGCTCGGCCTGCCGCCGCATCGCGTGGTGCTCGAGGTGCCCGAGCAGGCAGGCGGCGAGACGCCGCGCTATGCGGCGATCGTCGACGGTCTGCGCAAGGCCGGCTTCCTGATCGCGCTCGGCGGCTTCGGCGCGAAGCATTCGAACATCGACCGCGTGTGGCACCTGCACCCCGACATCGTCACGCTCGACCGCGGAATCCTCGCGCAGGCGAGCGAACACTCACATCTCGAGCGCGTGCTGCCGGGGCTCGTGTCGCTGCTGCACGAATCCGGACAGCTCGTGCTGATGGGCGGGCTCTCGACCGAGCGCGACGCGCTGATCGCGCTCGAATGCGACGTCGATTTCGTACAGGGGCAGTACTTCGCGGGGCCGAGCGTCGACCCCGTGCAACCGCAGGCCGCCGCCGGCTGCATGGATACGCTGTCGGCCGCGTTGCGGCTGCGCGTCGCGCAACGCGAGCGCACGCAGGCCGAACGGCTCGCGCCGTATGTCGCCGCGCTGGAGGAAGCGAGCCAGAAGCTCGTCGCGGGCGAATCGCTGATCGACGCCGCCGGCGCCGTGCTCGGGTTGCCGGAAACCGCGCGCTGCTTCCTGCTCGATGCATCGGGCCGCCAGATCGGCGACAACGTGCTCGCGCGCGGCAGCGTATCGCAGCGGGCGAAACGCTTCCGGCCGCTGCTGCATTCGGAAGGCGCGAGCTGGGAGCGCCGCCCCTACTTCATCCACGCGATGCGCGCGCCGGGCCGCGTGCAACTGACGCCGCCGTACCTGTCGATCAACGAAGCGCACCTGTGCGTGACCGCATCGATCGCCGCGCCGGTCGCGACCGGCATGCAGGTGCTGTGCGTCGACATCAACTGGGAAGCGGCGCTCAACCGCGAATGAGTTCGCGCGCCGCGCTCATGCGGCACCGTCGACGTCGCCGGCCCGGCGCGCGATCAGCCGGTGCACGCGCTTGCCGGACGACGCGCTGACCACCTCGTGCTCGTCGATCACGTGCATGCCGGCGCCGAGCGCCGCATGCATGCGCGCCGAATCGAGCGGCGTGTACAAGCGGCCGCGCTCGTCGCGCAACGCGCCGTTGCCGGCCACCCGCCAGCTCAGGTACAACGTGCCGCCGGGCATCAGCAGCGCGGCCAGCCGCGCGGCCGCCGCGGCGGCATCCGCCTGTTCGAGATGCATGACGACCGTCTCGCACAACACGTTTCGAAACGCGCCGGACGGCACGCCGGCGAGCGCCGGCAGCGCAGCCAGCTCGAACGTCAGCGACGGGTGGCGCAGGCGCGCCTCGGCAAGCAGCGCGGCGCTCGCATCGTAGCCGCGCGCGTCGAATCCCAGCGAAGCGAGCCACGCAGTGTCGCGCCCCGCGCCGCAGCCGATGTCGGCCGTCGGCCCCGGCGAGAAATACTGCTCGAGCAGCGCATACATGTCGTCGGGGGCGGCCTGGTCGAGCCAGTCCTGCGCGTATTGCGCGGCATGGGCTTCGTAGGCATCGAGAGTCGGGCGATCCACCATGTCGATTGCTCCGCGTACGCGTCCTGTCGTTTCATGTCGTGTGACGCACCCCGCATCTTAGCCGTTGCGCATTGCGCGTGGTGTGGTGGGCGACGCGCGGCACCAGCGCGGCCGACGTGTCAGACATGCGAATGCGCGCCGCCGTGGACGGGGCCCGAGCGCCGCTCGACCTCGCGGCGCACGTCGCCGCGCAGGCCCATGAAGAACGCGACTTCCGCGACGACGAACAGCGGCCCGACCATCAGCCCGACCAGGTCGTCGACGAATGCGGGCTTGCGCCCCTCGAACCAGTGCCCGACGAACTGCACGATCCAGCCGACCACGAATGTGCCGATGCCGATTCCGAGCCATCGCGCGGTGGGCAGCAGCGCGAGCGTCTGTGCGGCCCACAGGCCGAGTGCGAACAGCACGGTCATCACCACCCCGAAGCGCAGGTCGAGGCGCAGGTAGAACACCGCGAACGCCACGGCCAGCAGCAACGCCGGCGACAACGCGACGCCGCCCAGCGTGCCGAGCGCCGGCCGCGACAGCAGCACCTCGACCGCGAACACGATCATCGGGATGCCGACCAGATGCGTCGCGATGTTGCGCGCGTCGCGATGGTAGGCCGCATACTGGGAAAGGTGGTCTTCGAGCGTCTTCATGGTGTCTCCTGAACGATGATTGAGCGCTATGATGCGCGTCACGCCAGAGAACCTCTGTCAGCTACCCGACATCGCGTGCCCATGCCCCCGCCGCTCGCCCCCTACCTGCCGCAGATCGAAGCGCACCCGTGGTTCGCCACGCTGCCGCCCGCGTTGCGCGACGACCTGCTCGCCCGCGCCGCGTTGCGGCGCCTGCCGGCCGGCCACGCGCTGTTTCGCCGCGGCGACCCGCCGTGCGGGCTGTATGCGGTGCTGGCCGGTTCCCTCACCATAGGCGCGGTCGATCCGCAGGGCAAGGAAGCGCTGCTGATGGTGGCCGAGCCCGTCACATGGTTCGGCGAGATCGCGCTGTTCGATGGCCAGTCGCGCACGCACGACGCGATCGCACTCGACGACACGCTGCTGCTGCACGTCCCGCAGGCCGCGCTGCTCGCGATGCTCGACACGACGCCGCAATACTGGCGGCAATTCGCGCTGTTGATGGCGCAAAAGCTCCGGCTGAGCTTCCTGACCGTCGAATCGATGAGCGTGATGCCGGCCGCGCAGCGGCTGGCTGCACGGCTGCTGATGATCGCCGACGGCTACGGCGGGATCAGCGCCGGCCGCACGCGCATCCGGCTATCGCAGGAAAAGCTCGCGGCGATGCTGTCACTCACACGGCAGACCACCAACCAGCTGCTGAAGGCGCTGCAGGCCGACGGCGTCGTGCGGCTGCATGTCGGCGAGATCGAACTCGTCGACGTCGACGCGCTGCGCCGCGTGAGCGGGCTGCCCGACGACACGTGCTGACCACGTCCCGACACCGCCGTCGCGCAATCGCCGCAACGCCGCATTCCCGCCGGCATCGCATCGCGCTATCGTGGCGGCTCGTTCCCCCTCCCCGCAACCACACTTGAACACGTCCACCGTCACTACGCCTTCGCGCCACGCGTGGCCCGTATTCGTCACGTTCCTGCGGCTCGGCCTCACGTCGTTCGGCGGGCCCGTCGCGCATCTCGGCTACTTCCGCGACGCGTTCGTCACGCGGCGTGGCTGGCTGACCGAACGCGCGTATGCGGATCTCGTCGGCCTGTGCCAGTTCCTGCCGGGGCCGGCGAGCAGCCAGGTCGGGATGGCGATCGGCCTGTCGCGCGCGGGCTACGCGGGGATGTTCGCCGCGTGGCTCGGCTTCACGCTGCCGTCGGCGCTGCTGATGATGCTGTTCGCGCTCGGCGTGCACGCGACGGGCATGCCGGTCGCGGCGGGCGCGCTGCACGGGCTGCGCATCGTGTCGGTCGCGGTGATCGCGCAGGCGGTGTGGGGCATGGCGCGCACGCTGTGCCCGGATGCGCGCCGCGTCACGCTGATGGCGATCGCGGCCTGCATCGCGCTGCTCGTGCCAGCCGCATGGCTGCAGGTGGCCGTGATCGTCGCGGCGGGGGCAGCCGGTCTCGTGCTGTTGCCGCAGCCCGAGCGCGGCGCCCACGATCCGTTGCCGCTGCACGTGTCGCACCGCGCGGGCGTGCTGTGGCTCGTCCTGTTCGCCGCGCTGATCGTCGTGTTGCCGGTCGCGGCCGGCGCGTTTCATTCGAGCACGCTCGCAGTGATCGACGCCTTCTTCCGCACCGGCGCGCTCGTGTTTGGCGGCGGGCACGTGGTGCTGCCGCTGCTGCAGGCCGCCGTCGTCGCGCCGGGCTGGGTCGGCGATTCAACGTTCCTGGCCGGCTACGGTGTCGCTCAGGCCGTGCCGGGGCCGCTCTTCACGTTCTCGGCCTTCCTCGGGGCTTCGCTGCACGATGCGCCGAACGGCTGGCTCGGCGGGACGATCGCGCTCATGTCGATCTTCGCGCCGTCGTTCCTGCTTGTCGCCGGCACCGCGCCGTTCTGGGAACGCCTGCGCCGCAGCGCGCGCATGCAGGCCGCGCTCGCGGGCGTGAACGCGGCCGTCGTCGGGCTGCTGCTGGCCGCGCTCTATCACCCGGTGTGGAGCGACACGATCGTGTCGCCGCGCGACTTCGCGGCCGCGCTCGTCGCCTTCGTCGCGCTCGTGTTCTGGCGCGTGCCGCCGTGGGCCGTCGTGATCGCCTGTGCGGCGCTCGGCTGGTTGTCGGCGATGATCGTCTGATCCGGCGAATGCCGCGCGTCGATTCACGCCCGACAAAAACAAAAAAGCCCTCGTGACGAGGGCTTTTCCTGGGGTGCCGCGCACCGCAAAGGCGCGCAGGACGCCTGGACTTACGCGAAGTTCTTCGCTGCGAAGTCCCAGTTCACGATGTTCCAGAATGCTTCGACGAACTTCGGACGTGCGTTGCGGTAGTCGATGTAGTACGCGTGTTCCCACACGTCGATCGTCAGCAGCGGCTTGTCGGCCGTCGTCAGCGGCGTGGCGGCGTTGCTCGTCGACACGATGTCGAGCGAACCGTCGGCCTTCTTCACGAGCCATGCCCAGCCCGAACCGAACGTGCCGACCGCTGCCTTCGTGAACGCTTCCTTGAACGCGTCGTACGAACCCCACTTCGCGTTGATCGCGTCGCCCAGCGCGCCCGACGGTGCGCCGCCGCCGTTCGGCGACAGGCTGTTCCAGAAGAACGTGTGGTTCCAGATTTGCGCGGCGTTGTTGAAAATGCCGCCCGACGACTTCTTCACGATCTCTTCCAGCGACAGGGTCTCGAATTCCGTGCCCGGGATCAGATTGTTCAGGTTCGTCACATAAGCCTGATGGTGCTTGCCGTAGTGGTACTCGATCGTCTCTTTCGAGATCGTCGGCGCGAGTGCGTCTTCAGCGTACGGGAGCGGCGGGAGCGTATGAGCCATGGCGATTCCTTCGTTGAGTATGTAGGGAGGCTGTGTTGAATGCTGCCGAGCGTCCGATTGTAGGCGAGTCCGAATATCCCCGCAAACTCACGGGCATTTATCCGCGGTATGCAGAAAATCGGCGCTGACGCTTCATCCGGCAGGACGAGACGACGATGCGCAGCCTCCGTTCCCGCGACCGGCGCATCCGGCGCATCCGGACCGCCGGGCGCGTGACCTTCGTTTCGCTTACGCCACCGTCGTCAGATCGAATCGGTCAGCCGCGGCTGCACGTCGGCGAGCGATACGTCGGCCGAGCCCTCGGCGAGATGCACGGTCAGACGGCGCTGCGGCTTCAGCGCACTCGGTGTGCGCACCGCGCGGCCGGTCTGCGTGTCGATCAGCGCCGCGTAGCCGCGCTCGAGCGTGCGCTGCGGGCTCAGCACCTCGAGCCGCGCCGCGCAGGCCGACACGCGCGCGGTATCGCGCTCGTGACGGCGCTGCAGCGCCACCGCGAGACGTTGCGACAGCCCTCCGAGCGCATGGCGCGCCTGCGCCGGGTCGGGCCGCGCGCGTTGCCAGCGCAATTGCGCGAGCGCGAAACGCGCACGCGCGTCGCGCACCGGCCGCGACGCCGCCGACGCGAGCCGCACCGCCAGCTGTTCGACATGGATGCGCTGCCGCTGCAGCCGCTCGGCCGGGCTGACGAGCCGGCGGGCGAGCCAGTCGAGCTGCTGCGCACGCTGCTCGAGCCCGCGCTCCAGGCTGCGGGCAAGCGCGCGCTGCCGGTCGGCAACCTCGCGCAACAGCAACGCGCGCTGCGGACTCGCGAGCTCGGCCGCGCCGGTCGGCGTCGGCGCGCGCAGGTCGGCCGCGAAGTCCGCGATCGTGAAATCGGTTTCGTGGCCGACGCCGCTGACGACCGGCAGTTCGCTCGCCGCGATCGCTCGTGCGAGCGCTTCGTCGTTGAACGACCACAGATCCTCGATCGACCCGCCGCCGCGACAGACCAGCAGCACGTCGACCTCGCGCCGCGCGTTCGCGGCCTGAACGGCCGCGACGAGCTTTTCGGCCGAGCCCGCGCCCTGCACGGGCGCCGGATAGACGATCACCGGGATGTGCGGCGCGCGGCGCGCGAGCGTGGTCAGCACATCGCGCAGCGCGGCGGCCTGCAACGACGTGACGATGCCGATCGCACGCGGGTGCGCCGGCAGCGGCCGCTTGCGCTCGGGCGCGAACAGGCCTGCGGCCTCGAGCTGCGCCTTCAGCCTCAGGAACGCCTCGTACAGGCGCCCTTGGCCGGTGCGCCGCACGGCCTCGACGTTGAGCTGCACTTCGCCGCGCGGCTCGTACATCGTGACGACGGCGCGCACCTCGATCCGGTCGCCTTCGCGCGGCGTGAATTCCGCGTACTGAGCGCGCCCCCGGAACATCACGCAGCGCATCTGCGCCTGCTGGTCCTTGATCGAGAAATACCAGTGGCCACTCGCGGCGCGCGTGAAATTCGACACTTCGCCCGAGATCCACAGCAGCGGAAACGAGCGCTCGAGCATCGTCGAAATCGCGCGATTGAGCGCCGAAACGGGAATCACTTCGTCGCCGCCGCGGGTCGCGCCGGGAGCGGAAAAAGGAGAGTCGGAAAGCATGGGCGGTCGAATGAATGCTGGCGGCGACACGATAGTCCGACACGCGCGCGGCGTCCAGCGCCAGTCGCCCGCGCTGCAACACGCGGAAGGTGTCCACATTCTGGCAATCGTCCATCAAAAACGCTTGAAAACCGCGAAAAAAACCAGACAATTCCATGCAATGCGTTGATTTTTATAGTTTTTTAAACCTTACGATTTTATTCTCCATCGATTCGATGCCCACCCGGCGGGCGTTTGACGCGAACAGGCGGGGAGTTTTTCACAGAGTTATCCACAGCCCGCTCCGAACCGGCCCCATCGGCGGCGTCGCCCGGACGCGCTTGCCGCGCCCGCGTGCGGCGCGCTAGAGTGCCGCCTTCCGAAGACCTCGCGGCATGCGCCGCCCACCGGAGAATCCGTCTTGACGAATCCGTCCCACGCCGCGGCGCACGACGCGCCGCGCCCGGCCCGATGAGCGCGCCCGGCGGCCCGCTCGCGCGGCTCGAAGCGCGCCTCACGCGCGAATGGCAGCGGCGCGGCGCCCTCGCGTGGGCGCTCACGCCGTTCGCGTGCGTGTTCGGCCTGTGCGCGGCGCTGCGCCGCACGGCCTACGCGCAGGGCTGGAAGCAACCGGTCGACGTCGGCGTGCCCGTCGTCGTGGTCGGCAACGTCACCGTCGGCGGCACCGGCAAGACGCCGACCGTGATCGCGCTGGTCGATGCGCTGCGCGCGGCCGGTTTCACGCCGGGCGTCGTGTCGCGCGGCTACGGCGCGAACGTGAAGGCGCCCACCGCGGTCACGCCCGCGTCGCGCGCGAGCGCAGCCGGCGACGAACCGCTGTTGATCGCGCGCCGCACCGGTGCGCCCGTGTGGGTGTGCCCCGACCGCGTCGCGGCCGTGCAGGCGCTGCGCGCCGCGCATCCTGACGTCGACGTGATCGTCAGCGACGACGGCCTCCAGCACTACCGCCTCGCGCGCACGGTCGAGCTCGTCGTGTTCGACCACCGGCTCGGCGGCAACGGCTTCCTGCTGCCGGCCGGGCCGCTGCGCGAGCCGCTGTCGCGCCATCGCGACGCGACGCTCGTCAACGACCCGTACAGCGGCGCGCTGCCGCCGTGGCCCGATACCTATGCGCTCGCGCTGACACCGGGCGCCGCCTGGCACCTCGACAAGCCGGCGCTGCGCCGCCCGCTGTCGCAATTCGCGAACGAGCGTGTGCTCGCCGCGGCCGGCATCGGCGCGCCGGAACGCTTCTTCGCGACGCTGCGCGCGGCCGGCCTCGCGCCGGCGACGCGCGCGCTGCCCGACCATTACGCGTTCGCCGACAATCCGTTCGTCGACGACGCAGTCGATGCGATCCTGATCACCGAGAAGGATGCAGTAAAATTGGGCGCTTCCTGGCGCGACGCTCGGCTGTGGGTCGTCCCCGTCGAAGCCGCGCTCGATCCTCGCCTCATTGCCCTCGTTGTGGAGAAACTCCGTGGACGCTCGCCTGCTTGAAATCCTTGTGTGCCCTATCTGCAAAGGCCCGCTCCACTATGACCGCGCCGCGCAGGAGCTGATCTGCAACGCCGACAAGCTCGCCTACCCGATCCGCGACGGCATCCCCGTGATGCTCGTCGACGAAGCACGCCAGACCGTCGAAGGCACGCCGGTCGACCCCGCCGGCCCGGCCGGCAACTAAACGCCGCACCGCTGCACCTGCGCCCGGCCGCGGTTCGCCCGCGGCCGCGTGCCGGATCCTGCCGGGCGGCCTGCCTTCGACGCGCCGCCCGCCCCGCTCTTCTCACCGACCCGCCCCGATGACTCATCCGCAGCCCTTCATCGCCGTCATTCCTGCCCGGCTCGCGTCGACGCGCCTGCCGAACAAGCCGCTCGCCGATCTCGGCGGCAAGCCGATGGTCGTCCGCGTCGCCGAGCGCGCGCGCGAGGCGGGCGCGCAGCAGGTGCTCGTCGCGTCCGACGCGCAGAGCGTGCTCGACGCGGCGCGCGAGCACGGTTTCGAAGCGGTGCTGACACGCGCCGACCATCCGTCCGGCACCGACCGGCTCGCGGAAGTCGCCGCGACGTTCGGGTGGAGCGACGATACCGTCGTCGTCAACGTGCAGGGCGATGAACCGCTGATCGACCCGGCGCTCGTGCGCGACGTAGCGTCGCACCTCGCCGCGCATCCGGACTGCGCGATCGCGACCGCCGCGCACCCGATCCACGACGCGGCCGACGTGTTCAACCCGAACATCGTGAAGGTCGCGCTCGACGCGCGCAACGTCGCGATGTACTTCTCGCGCGCGCCGATTCCGTGGAGCCGCGATGCGTACCAGCCACACTGGCCCGACGTCGCAGCCATGCCAGCACCGGCTTTTCCGGTGTATCGCCACATCGGCCTCTACGCGTATCGCGCGCGTTTCCTGCGCACCTATCCGTCGCTCGCGCAGGCGCCGATCGAGCAGGCCGAACAGCTCGAACAGCTGCGCGCGATGTGGCACGGCGAGCGTATCGCCGTGCTGATCACCGAGCATGCGCCCGAAGCCGGAATCGACACGCCGGCCGATCTCGCACGCGTGCAGGCCCTTTTTCGGCCGAGTTCAAAATAACCCGTGGCATAATCAGGCGATTGTGCGAGCCGTCCGCGACCCGCGCGCCTCGCTTGACCCCGCCACGGCCCGTCCCGGCAGCCGCGCGTCGCTTTTCACCGACGCGCTGCATCAGACCAGTCCGCCGCGCGCAAGGCAAGCCCGCGCACGCTGTCGCCGACGCTTTTGCGTCTCGCCACACGAATCTACATACCGGAGATATCACCATGCGTTTGATCCTGTTGGGTGCGCCCGGCGCGGGCAAGGGTACCCAGGCAAACTTCATCAAGGAAAAGTTCGGCATCCCGCAAATCTCGACGGGCGACATGCTGCGCGCGGCCGTCAAGGCCGGCTCGCCGCTCGGCGTCGAGGCGAAGGGCTACATGGACGCCGGCAAGCTCGTGCCGGACGCGCTGATCATCGGCCTCGTGAAGGAGCGCCTGAAGGAATCCGACTGCGCGAACGGCTATCTGTTCGACGGCTTCCCGCGCACGATCGCGCAGGCTGACGCGATGAAGGAAGCCGGCGTTGCGATCGACTACGTGCTCGAAATCGACGTCCCGTTCTCGGAGATCGTCGAGCGCATGAGCGGCCGCCGCACGCACCCGGCATCGGGCCGCACGTACCACGTGAAGTTCAACCCGCCGAAGGTCGAGGGCAAGGACGACGTGACGGGCGAACCGCTGATCCAGCGCGACGACGACAAGGAAGAAACCGTCAAGAAGCGTCTCGAAGTGTACGAAGCGCAGACCAAGCCGCTGATCACGTACTACGGCGACTGGGCGCAGCGCGGCGAGGAAAACGGCCTGAAAGCCCCGCAGTATCGCAAGATCTCGGGCCTCGGCAGCGTCGATGAAATCCGCGAGCGTGCGTTCGACGCACTGAAGTAAGCACCGCGTCGTGCACCGCAAGCCGCCCTTTCCGGGCGGTTTTTTTTCGTCCGTTTCGTCTGCGTTGTCGATTCGGTCCGTTTCCTCCGACCCGGATTCGCACGATCGTGCCGGTCTCGCCGGCGCCCGGCGGCGCCCCGTACAATCGATCGAACGTATGCGCCGCGTGAACCGGCGCGGCGCCCTTTCCTCCGATCGACCGGCATCGGACCCAACCAAGGAGACAGTGATGGAGATTCGCGGCAACGTCTTTCTGATCACGGGCGGCGCATCGGGCCTCGGCGCCGGAACGGCCCGCATGCTTGCGCAGGCCGGCGGCAAGGTCGTGCTCGCCGACCTGAACGAGGCGGCCGGCACGGCGCTCGCGGGCGAGCTGGGCGGCCTGTTCGTGCGCTGCGACGTGTCGAGCGAGAGCGACGCGCAGGCGGCCGTCGACGCCGCGACGCGCGCGGGCACGCTGCGCGGCCTCGTGAACTGCGCGGGCATCGCGCCCGCCGCGAAAACCGTCGGCAAGGACGGTGCGCATCCGCTCGACGTGTTCGCGAAGACGATCAACGTGAACCTGATCGGCACCTTCAACATGACCCGGCTCGCGGCGGCCGCAATGGCCGCGACCGCGCCGAACGACGGCGGCGAACGCGGCGTGATCGTCAGTACCGCATCGGTCGCCGCCTACGACGGGCAGATCGGCCAGGCCGCGTATGCGGCGTCGAAGGCCGGCGTCGCGGGCATGACGCTGCCGATCGCACGCGACCTGTCGCGCAGCGGCATTCGCGTGATGACAATCGCGCCCGGGCTGTTCGAGACACCGATGCTGCTCGGCATGCCGAAGGACGTGCAGGACGCGCTCGGCGCGATGGTGCCGTTCCCGCCGCGGCTCGGCAAACCGGACGAATACGCGATGCTGGTGCGCCAGATCGTCGAGAACCCGATGCTCAACGGCGAAGTGATCCGCCTCGACGGCGCGATCCGGATGCAGCCGAAATAAGTGCGAACGAGTGCAAACGAAAAACGCCCGCCATGCGGGCGTCTTGACGTTCCGGGTTCCAGCGATACGGTGAAGGCTCAGTCCTCGCCGTCGCGCTGCATTCGCTGCCGCAATTCGGTCACCTGCGATTCGACGACGGTCGCGTCGTCCGCATCGGGCCGCTCGCCCAGATACTGCTCGAGATCCTCGAGCGCGGGGCGCAAATAATCGAGCCGCGCATACGCGAAGCCGCGGTCGCGCACCTCGTCGAGGTGTTCAGGCAACAGGATCACGAGCCGCTGCTGCACCGCCAGCAGCCGCTGCCAGCGTTCCGTCTGCAGATAGATCGTCTTCAGGTTGCGCAGCATCCGCGCGATGATCTCGCGGCTCGTGGCCGGCTGCAGCAGCGCGCGCAACGCGCTGTCGACCGCGCCCGCCGCACGCGCGACGTACGGCTCGAGCATCTCGACCATCTCGGCTTCGGACAGCGAATGGCCGTTGGTCGGATCGATGATCAGGTCGCCGTCCGGCAGCGTGACGCGCAGCAGGAAGTGGCCGGGGAACGACACGCCGCGCGCCGGCACGCCGATCTGCTCGGCGAGCTCCAGGTACAGCACCGACAGCGAAATCGGAATCCCGCGCCGCCGCTTCAGCACCGCGTTCAGGTGGCTGTTATCGGGGTCGTAGTAATCGTTGTGATTGCATGCGAAGCCGAGTTCGCGGAAGAAGAATTCGTTCAGCGCGGCGACGCGGTCCTTCAGATCCGCATCGTCGGCGAACCGGCGGCCCAGCCGCGCGGCCAGCATGTCGATTTCGGCCAGCGTGCCCTGCAGGTCGAGGTCGGGATACGCGTCCTGCGCGAGCGACAGCGCGGTTTCCGTGACGGGCAGACTGTCGTCGTCCGCCACGAGCGTGCTGAAGTAGTCGAGGACGCGGGTCATTGCAGTCGTCACTTGGCGCGCCTTCTGAAGTAAGCGTATTTGAAGCCCATCACCCACAACATACCGAAATATAGTGCAGCGAACAGCACGAGGCACGCGGCCATCAGCGCAATGCGATCGAGCGGCTGCGCACGCATGCCGGTCCAGTCGAAGCTGATCGCGCACCAGTGCATCAGGCCTGCGAGCACGAGCGACGCGCCGATCATCTGCATGAAGAAGCGCAGCCAGCCCGGCGACGGCTGGTAGATACCGCGCTTGCGCAGCCCGAGGAACAGCAGCAGCGAGTTCAGGCATGCGCCGACGCCGATGCTCAGCGTGAGGCCCGCATGGCCGATCAGCGGCACGAACACGTAGTTCGAGATCTGCGTGACGATCAGCACGCCGATCGCGATCTTCACGGGCGTCTTGATGTCCTGCTTCGCGTAGAAGCCCGGCGCGAGAATCTTGATCAGGATGATGCCGACGAGACCGATCCCGTAGGTCGCGAGCGCGCGCGCGACCATCGTGACGGTATGCGCGTCGAACTTGCCGTAGTTGAACAGCGTCGCGGTGAGCGGCGTCGCGAAGAAGAACAGCGCGAGCGCGCTCGGCGCCGCGAGCAGGAACGTGACCCGCAGCCCCCAGTCGAGCAGCGCCGAATATTCATGCGAATCGGCGTCGACGTGCGCCTTCGACAGGCTCGGCAGCAGGATCGTGCCGAGCGCGACGCCGAGCAGCGCGGTCGGGAATTCCATCAGGCGGTCGGCGTAGTTGATCCACGACACCGCGCCCTGCCCGAGCCGCGACGCGATGTTGGTGTTGATGATCAGCGACAGTTGCGCGACCGACACCGCGAACGTCGCAGGCACCATCTTGGCGAGCACGCGCTTCACGCCGGGATGACGCAGCGCGCGCACCGGGTTGAGGCCGATCAGCGGCACCATGTCGATCTTCTTCAGCCCCGGCAGCTGCACGAGGAACTGCAGCACGCCGCCCACGATGACGGCCCACGCGAGCGCGTAGACCGGCACCTTCAGGTGCGGCGCGACGAACACGGCCGCGGCGATGAACGCGACGTTGAGCAGTACCGGCGCGAACGCCGGCAGCGAGAAACTCTTGTAGGTGTTGAGCACGCCGGACGCGAGCGTCGTCAGCGAGATGAACACGATGTACGGGAACATGATCCGCGTCATCGTGACCGCGAGCGGGAACGCCTGCCCGTCGGTGTGCAGGCCGGACGCGACCGCGAACACGACCCACGACGCGCCGGCGATCCCGAGGACCGACAGCACGGCGAGCGCCCAGGCGAGCACGGTCGACATCGCGTCGACGAGCGCCTTGGTCGCATCGTGTCCCTGCTGGTTCTTGAACTCGGCCAGGATCGGCACGAACGCCTGCGAGAACGCGCCTTCGGCAGACAGGCGGCGCAGCAGGTTTGGAATACGGAAAGCGACGTAGAACGCGTCGGTGTATTGACTGGCGCCGAACGCACGGGCGATCAGCGTCTCGCGGGCCAGTCCGGTCACGCGCGACAGCAGCGTGAAGCCGCTGACCGTCAGCAGGGCTCGGAATAGATTCATGGGGCGCTTATTATACGGACGTTGCGTGTCCCGGCACGGACGGATGCGGAAAAGCGTGCGCGCCGCTGGCGCCCCGTCCTGCCGATGTCACGTCGAACTTGCCACGCGCTTGATTTTGTTGCTATAATCGCCGGTTTCTGAGCCTGTTACATGCACGGCGCCTGTCGTTTTCATGTCTCGGCCTCGGTTAAAATCACCGTTTTTTTATGCGCCCCTGGGCAATCGTTCTCAGGGGACGGATCGAAAAGCAGCGCTTGGCCGTCAGGCTCCAAGCTCTGGAAACAGGACAGGATAAGGAACCGTCATGGCTAACTCCGCACAAGCACGCAAGCGCGCCCGCCAGGCCGCGAAGGCAAATTCGCACAACTCGGCGCTGCGCTCGAAATTCCGTACCGCGATCAAGTCGGTTCGCAAGGCTGTTGAAGCCGGCGACCAGGCAAAGGCTGCCGAGCTGTTCAAGGCTGCCGTGAAGACGATCGACACGATCGCCGACAAGAAGATCGTTCACAAGAACAAGGCCGCTCGCAGCAAGAGCCGCCTCGCCGCAGCCGTCAAGGGTCTGCAGGCAGCAGCGTAAATCCGGTGCGCCCGCTTCGGCGGGCGCTCCTGTTTCCTGCGATCGCAAAAAAGCCCGCCTAGGCGGGCTTTTTTGTTGCGCGTCGTCCGCGCATCGCGCTGGGGCGATTGCCGGACGCGGGCACGGCACGCGCCCTCGCCCGTCGAATTTACTTCTTTTCGTTGTAGTCCGGCAGCTCGCACGCCTCGGTGACGACGAGGTTGTTGTCCTTCGCGAAGTTCAGCACGAAATCGAACGCCATCGGCTCGATGTCGCGCAGCCGGGAATCGAGGATCACGCATTTCAGGTCGCCGAGCATCGTCGGGCGCACGTACAGCGAATATTTCAGGCGCGCGTTCGGCCCGCTCGCACCGGGCCCGAAGCAGGCCATCACGCCGGCCAGACGCTCCGACCAGTCGCTCGGGCGAAATTTTTTCCCGTCTTTCGTGATGCCCTGGATGAAGAATTCGGTCGGAGGGGTTTCAGCCATGTGGTTACCCAAGTGACGGCCCGGCGATGTCCTGGCGACGGCGCCTGGACACGCGAACACAAAGCTGGAGTGGACCGCGGCACACGCGCTCCGATATCCCGAAAACAGGCCGTCGATGCGTGCCGCCGGCGCGCCGCACCGGATTTGTGCAGCGCACGGCTTGTGTCCGGCAGAGCGCGAAAAGCCTTGCCTGCCGGGCTGGAGAAAACTTTTTGATTATACCGCAGCGCGCCATCGCGCGTCGTGCCGCGGCCCCTGTTCCGACGCCCTCCCTTGCTCCTCCCGGTCGCTCCCCGCTTTTCTTCGCGGCTCGTCAAAGCACAGAAAATCCTTTATGCTGCTTTGAGTTATCCACACCCGACGGCGGCGCCGTCCGGCCCCGCTGCCGGGTGAGACCCGCCGTATTTCGTTTCATGACCGCCAAAACCATTCGTCACTACCTGCAGTTCAAGGATTTCTCGCTGGAAGACTACGAGTACGTGCTCGAACGCACGGGTATCCTGAAGCGCAAGTTCAAGAACTACGAGACCTATCACCCGCTGCACGACCGCACGCTCGCGATGATCTTCGAGAAGAGCTCGACGCGCACGCGCCTGTCGTTCGAAGCCGGCATCTTCCAGCTCGGCGGCCACGCGGTGTTCATGAGCACGCGCGACACGCAGCTCGGCCGCGGCGAGCCGGTCGAGGATTCCGCGCAGGTCATCTCGCGGATGGTCGACATCATCATGATCCGCACGTTCGAGCAGGACGTGATCACGCGTTTCGCGCAGAACTCCCGCGTACCGGTGATCAACGGCCTGACCAACGAGTACCACCCGTGCCAGGTGCTCGCCGACATCTTCACGTACTACGAGCACCGCGGCCCGATCGCCGGCAAGACGGTCGCGTGGGTCGGCGATGCGAACAACATGCTGTACACCTGGATCGAAGCCGCGCAGATCCTCGGCTTCAAGCTGCGCCTGTCGACGCCGCCGGGCTATGCGCTCGACATGAAGCTCGTGTCGCCGGACAGCGCGCCGTTCTACGAGGTGTTCGACGATCCGAACGAAGCGTGCAAGAGCGCCGATCTCGTGACGACCGACGTGTGGACGAGCATGGGCTTCGAAGCCGAGAACGAAGCGCGCAAGCAGGCGTTTGCCGACTGGTGCGTCGACGAGGAAATGATGGGCCACGCGAACCCGGACGCGCTCTTCATGCACTGCCTGCCCGCGCATCGCGGCGAGGAAGTGACGGCCGGCGTGATCGACGGCCCGCAGAGCGTCGTGTGGGACGAGGCGGAAAACCGCCTGCACGTGCAGAAGGCACTGATGGAGTTCCTGCTGCTTGGCCGCCTCAAGCACTGACCGCGGCACCCGCGCGCCGCCGGAGCCCGGCGGCATATGAACGAAAGGCGCCGATCGACGATCGGCGCTTTTCGTTTGTACGGGGCGAAGCGAATGAAACGCGCGGGACGAAAACGGGCGTCAAAGGCACACCGGCTCGGGTTCGAGCTCGACGCCGAACCGCTCGCGCACGTCGTCCTGGATCGCCCGCGCCAGCGCGAGCACGTCGGCGCCCGTCGCGCCGCCGCGATTCACCAGCACGAGCGCCTGCCGGTCGTGCACGGCCGCCGCGCCGAGCGCGCGTCCTTTCCAGCCGCAGCGGTCGATCAGCCAGCCGGCCGCGAGCTTCACCTGCCCGTCCGGCTGCGGATACGACACGACGTCCGGCGCGCGCGCGCGCAGCGCGTCGAACTGTGCGGCGTCGATCACCGGATTCTTGAAGAAACTGCCCGCGTTGCCGAGCACCAGCGGATCGGGCAGCTTCGCGCGGCGGATCGCGACGACCGCGTCGAACACGTCGAGCGGCGTCGCCGCGTCCGGTGCGATGCCGCGCGCGTCGAGCTCGCGCGTGACGTCCGCGTAGCCGAGTCGCGGCGTCCAGCGCTTGGGCAGCCGGAACGTCACCGCGACGATCGCGAAACGGCCGCGCCCCTCCCGCTTGAAGAAGCTGTCGCGGTAACCGAACGCGCAGCGCGCGGCGTCGAAGCGCTCGCTGCGCCCCGTCGCGAGTTCGACCGCGACCAGCGAGTCGAAATACGTCTTCATCTCGAGGCCGTACGCGCCGATGTTCTGGATCGGCGCGGCGCCGACCGTGCCCGGAATCAGTGCAAGGTTCTCGAGGCCCGGCATCCCGTGCTCGAGCGTCCACGCGACGAACGCGTGCCAGGTCTCGCCGCCGCCGGCCTCGACGTACCACGCGTCGTCGTCCTCGCGCACGACGCTGCGGCCGGCGATCTCGTCGAGCAGCACGACGCCGTCGAAATCGCGCGTGAACACGACGTTGCTGCCGCCGCCGAGCACGAGCTGCGGCAGCGACGCGACGCGCGGGTCGCGGTGCAGCGCCTCGAACTGCGCGGCGTGCGTGATGCGCGCGGCAAAGCGCGCCTGCGCGGCAATGCCGAACGTGTTGTGCGCGGCGAGCGGATGGTCGGGAAGCAGCGACAGGGCGGAATCGTCAGGAGGCATCGGCATTCGCGGTCACGTCCGCCGGGCGGGCGCACGGCCGGCCTTGGGCAAACGGAGGGGCATCGGTAAAATGGCAAACAGTCCGCAATTATAGCGAGTGCCCGCGCGCAAGCCGGGCGCCCGCATCTCAAGGGAGAATGCCATGCCATCGTTCGACGTCGTTTCCGAAGCGAACATGATCGAAGTGAAGAACGCCATCGAGCAGTCGAACAAGGAAATTTCGACGCGCTTCGACTTCAAGGGCTCCGACGCGCGCGTCGAGCAGAAGGAGCGCGAGCTGACGCTGTTCGCCGACGACGATTTCAAGCTCGGCCAGGTCAAGGACGTGCTGATCAACAAGCTCGCGAAGCGCAACGTCGACGTGCGCTTCCTCGACTACGGCAAGGTCGAGAAGATCGGCGGCGACAAGGTCAAGCAGGTCGTCACCGTGAAGAAGGGCGTGACGGGCGACCTCGCGAAGAAGATCGTCAGGCTCGTGAAAGACAGCAAGATCAAGGTGCAGGCGAGCATCCAGGGCGACGCGGTGCGCGTGGCCGGCACGAAGCGCGACGACCTGCAGAGCGTGATCGCGATGCTGCGCAAGGACGTGACCGACACCCCGCTCGACTTCAACAACTTCCGCGACTGATCGACGCCGCCAATCCCGCCGTCAACCGCGCCGTCAGTCGATTACGCCGCGCCGCCGGGCCCCGTACACGGGGCGCCCCGGCGGGCGGCAGCAGCAATCCCCTGCCTCAGACCTTGCCGCCGTCCTGCGCGCCGCCGTCGGACGCTGCCTTCTTCTTGTCGCCGATCCGGCTTTCCTGCCCCGCCAGCAGCTTCGAGATGTTGCCGCGGTGACGCCACACGAGCAGCACGCTCATCGCCAGCACGGCCCACGCGACCGGGTTGTGGCCGGTGCCGAACAGGAACACGTCGAACACCGGTGCGAACCCGGCCGCCACCAGCGCCGCGAGCGACGAATAGCGGAAGAAGAACGCGACGATCAGCCAGGTCAGCGCGGTCGCGAGGCCGAGCACCGGGTGCACGGCGAGCAGCACGCCGGCCGCGGTCGCGACGCCCTTGCCGCCCTGGAAGCGGAAGAACACCGGATACAGGTGGCCGAGGAACACGGCGATCGCGACCCACGCGACGGCGACGTCGGACAGCCCGAAGTGCCGCGCGAGCCAGACGGCGAGCCAGCCCTTGAAGGCGTCGCCGACGAGCGTCAGGATCGCGGCCTTCTTGTTGCCGCTGCGCAGCACGTTGGTCGCGCCGGGATTCTTCGACCCATACGAACGAGGATCGGCCAGGCCCATCGCGGCGCTGACGACGACGGCGAACGACACCGAACCGATCAGGTAGGCAACAAGTGCGGCGAGCAGGATCTGCATGCGGAGAACTCTTCTTTCAACGTATCGGTAAAGGGACGGCCGGGCGCGGCATGCCGGCCGGTTGGGGCTGGCGCCATCGCGGCGAACCGCCGGCAGGCCATGGCGGCCGGCCGTGCGGGCCGACCGGCCGAAACGGCGCCCATTCTACCGAACGAGCACCGCCTGCCACGAAGGTGAAACCCTCAGTCGACGCTCGCACACTGCACGGGCGTCGCACCGAGCAGCGCCGTGAGCACCGCCGGCGCGAGGCTGACGAGGTAGCCGCGACGGCCGCCATTCAGGTAGATCGTCGGCAATTCGAGAATGGTCGACTCGACGTACACGGGCATCGTCTTGCGCGTGCCGAACGGCGACGTGCCGCCGACCAGATAGCCGGAATGGCGGTTCGCGACGTCGGGCTTGCACGGCTCGACGCGCTTCGCGCCGATCTGCCGCGCGAGGTTCTTGGTCGACACCGTGCGGTCGCCGTGCATCAGCACGATCAGCGGCTTCGCGTGCTCGTCCTCCATCACGAGCGTCTTCACGACGCTGTGCTCGTCGACGCCGAGCTGGCGCGCCGATTCGCCGGTGCCGCCGTGCTCGACATAGTCGTACGGATGCTCGTCGAATGCGACGCCGTGGCGGCGCAACAGTTGCGTTGCGGGTGTCTCGGACACGTGTCTGGATTTGCTCATGGCGGCATTTTAATGGCGAACGACCGCCGGGCGGTCGTCATCGCGCGATCGCACCCTCTCGCGGCCGCGGCAGCGTGCCGTGCACCGGCGGTATACTCGCGGCCCTTTTGTCCCGCGATCCCGGGGGCGCGGGCGAGCGCGCCGGTTGCCGCGGCGCCCCCTCCGTCATCATTGCGGACATCGCTAAGTGCTATTGCCCGATTGACCGATTGTGGCGCGCCCGCCGTCATGGCACGATCGTTCGCAAAACTCGCCGCGCCGCCGCCCGGCCCTTCTTCTGGAGACGCCATGTCCTCGCCTGCCCGCCCATCCGCGCCGCTCGACGTCGCGGCACTGCTTGCCGCGCTGCCCGGCCGCATCGCGGACGTGCCCGCCCGCCGGGCCGCGCACGCGCCCGCGCATCCGGCGCTGATCGAGGACGCGCGCCGCCTGTCGTACGGCGAGCTGTCGCAGGCCGTCGATGCGGCCGCCGAGCGGCTCGCGCGCCTCGGCGTGCGCGGGGGCGATCGCGTGATGATCGTCGCGGAAAACAGCGTCGCGCAGATCGTGCTGCTGTTCGCGGTCGCGCGCGTCGACGCATGGGCGCTCGTGTCGAACGCGCGGCTGTCGGCCGGCGAACTCGATGCGATCGCCGCGCACGCACGGCCGAAGCTGATCGCGTTCGCGACGGAAGCATCGCCCGATGCGCGCACACACGCGGCGCGCTACGACGCGACGCCCGCCGACGCGCTGCCGGTCGACATCGGCGCGTGGTCGTACCGCGTCGACGCGAACGCGCCCGGCGAACCGGTGGCGGCCGACGGAGCCGCGCAGTGCGCGGCGCTGATCTACACGACCGGCACGACGGGTACGCCGAAAGGCGTGATGCTGTCGCACCGCAACCTGCTGTTCATCGCGGCGACGTCGAGCGCGCTGCGTGGCGTGTCGCCCGACGACGTCGTCTATGCCGTGCTGCCGGTGTCGCACGTGTACGGGCTCGCGTCGGTCTGCCTCGGCAGCCTGTACGCGGGCGCGACGCTGCGGCTCGCGCCGCGCTTCTCGCCGGAGGCCGTGCGCGTCGCGCTCGCCGACGAAGGCGTGACGATCTTCCAGGGCGTGCCCGCGATGCACGCGAAGCTGCTCGAGCACCTGCACACGCATGCGCACGCATGGCGCGCGCCGCGGCTGCGCTTCGCGTATTCGGGCGGCTCGCCGCTCGACGCCGACCTGAAGGCACGCGTCGAGCGCGTGTACGGCGTGCCGCTGCACAACGGCTACGGGATGACCGAGAGCAGCCCGACGATCACGCAGACGCCGCTCGACGCGCCGCGTACCGATTGCTCGGTCGGCGTGCCGATCCCGGGCGTGGAGATGCGGATCGTCGCACCGGACGGCGCCGACGTGCCGCCAGGCGAAGTGGGCGAAATCCGCGTGCGCGGGCCGAACGTGATGCTCGGCTACTACCGCAACGCGGACGCGACGCGCGCGGCCGTGTCGCCCGACGGCTGGCTCAGTACCGGCGATCTCGCGCGCCAGGAAGCGGACGGCTCGGTGACGATCGCGGGCCGCAGCAAGGAGCTGATCATCCGCTCGGGCTTCAACGTGTATCCGGTCGAGGTCGAACAGGAGCTGAACGCGCACCCGGACGTCGTGCAGGCGGCCGTCGTCGGCCGCGCGGTCGAGGGCAACGAGGAAGTGCTCGCGTTCGTCGAGCTGGTGCCGGGCGCGACCGCGACCGAAGCCGCGCTGCAGGCGTGGTGCGCGGAACGGCTCGCGCCCTACAAGCGCCCCGCGCGCATCCGGGTGCTCGATGCGCTGCCCGCCGCGTCGACGGGCAAGGTGCTGAAGCACAAGCTGCGCGAACTCGCGTGATGCGCGGCGCCGGCCGCATCCGGCGCATGGGCCGGCGCGCGCCGCGCTAGCCGCGCGGGTGATGTTGCGCGTGCAGCGTCTTCAGCCGCTCGCGCGCGACGTGCGTGTAGATCTGCGTGGTCGAGATGTCGCTGTGGCCGAGCAGCAGCTGCACGACGCGCAGGTCGGCGCCGTGGTTCAGCAGGTGCGTCGCGAACGCGTGCCGCAGCGTATGCGGCGACAGGTGCGCGCGCACGTCGGCCTGCTGCGCGTGGCGCTTGATGATGTTCCAGAACTGCTGGCGCGTCATCCCGTCGCCGCGCGCGGTCACGAACAGCGCGTCGGCCGCGCGCGCGCCGAGCAGCGCCGGCCGCGCGTCGCGCAGGTAGTGCTCGATCCAGCCGTGCGCGACTTCGCCGAACGGCACGAGCCGTTCCTTCGAACCCTTGCCCATCACGCGCACGACACCCTCGTTGAGCCCGACCTCGACGGTCTTCAGCGTGACGAGCTCGCTCACGCGCAGGCCACTCGCGTACATCAGCTCCAGCATCGTGCGATCGCGCAGGCCGAGCGGCGTGCCGATGTCGGGCGCGCCGAGCAGCGCCTCGACCTGCGCCTCGGACAGCGTCGATGGAAACCGCGCGGCCTGCCTCGCCGACGTGATCCGCAGCGTCGGGTCCGCGCTCGCACGATCCTCGCGCACGGCCCAGCCGTAATAGCGACGGAACACCGATAGCCGCCGGTTCGACGATGTCGCCTTGCCGTCGCTGCGCGCGGCGATGTAGCCGGTCACCATCGTTTCGTCGGCCGAGTCAAGCGACGTATCGTGCGTCGCGGCCAGCCATTGCGAAAACAGCATCAGATCGCGCCGGTACGCATCGAGTGTATTGCGCGCGAGCCCGTGCTCGAGCCACAGCGCGTCGCAGAACACGTCGATCGACGCGCGGCTCGCGAGCAGCGCGGGCGATACCGCGGCCTCGTCGCCGGTGGCGTCGGACGCGGAGTCGGGGGAAAGCAACGGTTCACTCATCGGTACGGCACGCCTTCGTGCGCCAGCAGCCAGCGCTTCACTTTCTGGTAATAGCCATTGTCGTCGTGGTTCGCGAAGCCGCCGAGGCCGCCTGCCGCGACGACGCGATGACACGGGATCACGAGCGGGAAGTAGTTCGCGCCGCACGCCTGGCCGACCGCGCGCGGCGCGCTGCCGATCCGCTTCGCGACCTGTCCGTAGGTCAGCACCGTGCCCGGCGGAATGTCGCTGATCACGTTCCACACGCGATGCTGGAAGGCACTGCCGACGTCGGCGAGCGGCAGGTCGAAGCGTGCCGATGCACGCTCGAAATAACGTTCGATCTGCTTGACCGCGCGCTTCGCGAGCGGCGAATCCGGATCGACCGACTTGACCGACTCGGGCAGATAGACGATCTCGCGCACCACCGCGGCATCGGTGCGGATGCCGACCTTGCCGAACGGTGCGTCGATGACTGCGTTGAACATGACCTTCTCCTCACCGGTGAAACGCGCGGCGCCGCCGCGCGCCGACGACACTTTACGCCGCCTTCATGCGGCACGCAGCGCCCATTCGACATGCTCGCGCACGACCGGCGACGGATCGTCGGCCCGCGCGCGCAACGCGGCGACGATCGCGTCGCGCGCATCGGGCGCGAGCCGATCGGCCGGCGCGCGCAACGCATTGCCGAGCCCGACCGCGAGATTGCGCAGCCAGCTTTCGTAACCGATGCGCCGGATCGCGCTGCCCTGCATCCGCGTATCGAATGCGTCGGCGTCCCAACCGAACAGCTCGACGAGAGTCGCGCGGTCGAGCCCGTGCCGCACGTCGAAATCGGCGACGGGCGCGGCCTGCGCGAACTTGTTCCACGGACACACGAGCTGGCAGTCGTCGCAGCCGTACACGCGGTTGCCGATCATCGGCCGCAGCGGCTCCGGAATGCTGCCTTTCAGTTCGATCGTCAGGTACGAGATGCAGCGGCGCGCGTCGACGCGATACGGTTCGACGATCGCACCGGTCGGACATGCGCCGATGCAGCGCGTGCAGCTGCCGCAGTGCGCGCCGGGCGTCTCGGGCGCGCTGTCGGGCGCCGTTTGCGCGTCGGTCGGCAGCGGCACGTCGACGTAGATCTCGCCGAGGAAGAACAGCGAACCCGCGTCGCGCTGCAGCAACAGCGTATGCTTGCCGCGCCAGCCGACCCCGGCCTTCTGCGCGAGTTCGACCTCGAGCACCGGTGCCGAATCGGTGAACACGCGGTAGCCGAATGCGCCGATCTCGTGCTCGATGCGTTCCGCGAGCGTCTGCAGCCGGTTGCGCAGCACCTTGTGATAGTCGCGGCCGCGTGCGTAGATCGACACGACGGCCGCCTGAGGATCGTCGAGACGCGCGCGCTCGCGTGCGCGCCAGTCCTGCGGCGCGAGCGCGCCAGATGATGCAGCGGGACCGTCGGCGGCGAGTGTCCGGGCCGGCAGATAGGCGAGCCGCGCGGAGATCACGCGTCGCGTACCGGCCACAAGTTCGGCCGGCCGCGCGCGTTTCATCCCGTGTTTCGCCATATAATCCATTTCGCCGTGGTACCCGGCTTCCAGCCAGGCGGCGAGGCCTGCTTCGGCATCCGAGAGATCGGTATCGCTGATGCCGATCGCCCCGAAACCCAATTCGCGCCCCCACGCCCTGATGCGCGCGGCGAGCGCAGTCAACGTCGCATCATCGAGCGCGCACGGCGCCGCGCCTTCGGCACGAGTCGAAGGCCTGTCGGATGCGGCGAGTTCCGGTAATCGGTTCATCGCACTATTTTACGAGAATGCCAGCCACGTCCCATACGCCTCATGCCGACACGCTGCCTGCCCCGCTCGCGGAGCGCGTGATCGCACTCGCCGACGAAGCGGCGACCGAGGCCTTCGGCACCCGCTTCGCGCACGCGCTCGACGCGGCACGCGGCGAACTCGCCCATGCACACGCGTTCGACGGACTGCAGATCCAGCTGATCGGCGACCTCGGCGCGGGCAAGACGACCCTCGTGCGCGCGATCCTGCGCGGCCTCGGCCACCCGGGACGCGTACGCAGCCCGACCTACACGCTCGTCGAACCGTACGCATTCGCGCGCGGCGACGGGGAACTTGAGGTCTATCACTTCGATCTGTATCGATTCAACGATCCGGCCGAGTGGTCCGACGCAGGCTTTCGCGAATATTTCAATTCCAGCGCGATCTGCCTCGTCGAATGGCCGCAACAGGCGGGCACCCTGCTCGGCGTGCCCGATCTGGTTTTCTCGCTCGACATTGATGGCGACGGCCGCGCCCTCACCGTCCGGGCGTACAGCGCTTCAGGAAAGGCATGTCTCGAAAGATGTTGATCAAACCGTTCCGCTCGATCGAATCGGCGGCCACCGCGACGCACAACTGGCGGCGCCGCCAGATCCTGCGCGCGGGCGCGTCGACGCTGGTGCTCGGTCTCGTCGCGCCGCGCCTCGCGCACGCGTCGTCGGTGCTCGGCGTGCGCGTGTGGCCGGCGCGCGATTACACGCGCGTCACGATCGAATCCGACCAGCCGCTGCAGAATAGCCAACAGCTGTTGCAGGGGCCCGACCGGCTCGTCGTCGACCTGAACGGGCTCGATCTCGACCAGGCGCTGCGCGACCTCGTGTCGAAGATCGCGCCGAACGATCCGCAGATCCAGTCGGTGCGCGTCGGCCAGTATCAGCCGCACGTCGTGCGGATGGTGTTCGACCTGAAAGGCTCGGTGAAGCCGCAGGTGTTCACGCTGCCGCCGGTGGGCACCTACAAGTACCGGCTCGTGTTCGACCTGTATCCGGCCGTCGCGCCCGATCCGCTGACCGACCTGATCGCGCAGACGGAGCGCAAGGAACAGGCGCTCAACGACTCCGCGCGCGCACAGCAGATGCAGCCGCCGACCGCGCTCGCGGGCCCGGCCGCGCCGCCGCCCACCGCGGGCGACAACAGCGACGCGTTCTTCCAGCGCTTCGCGCAGAACACGCCGGCGACGCCGCGCACGCCGCAAGCCGCCGCCACGCCTTCCACGCCCGCGAAGCCGGCCGTCAAGCCGCCGCCCGTCATCGCGCGTCGCGAAGACAGCGAGGACGACGGCGACACCTACAGGTTCACTGCGCCGAAATCCGGCAAGGGCGGCACCGTGCGCCTCTTGACGGTCGCGATCGATCCGGGCCACGGCGGCGAGGATCCGGGCGCGATCGGCGGCGGCGGTACGTACGAGAAGCACGTCGCGCTCGACATCGCGAAGAAGCTGCGCGCGAAGATCGACGGCGCGCCGAACATGCGCGCGATGATGACGCGCGACGCCGACTTCTTCGTCCCGCTGAACGTGCGCGTGCAGAAGGCGCGCCGCGTCGGCGCGGATCTCTTCGTGTCGATCCACGCCGATGCGTTCACGACGCCGTCCGCGCGAGGCTCGTCGGTGTTCGCGCTGTCCGACCACGGTGCGTCGAGCGCCGCGGCGCGCTGGCTCGCGAACAAGGAAAACTCGTCCGACCTGATCGGCGGCATCAACATCAAGACGCAGGACGCGGCCGTCAGCCGCGCGCTGTTCGACATGTCGACGACCGCGCAGATCCGCGATTCGCTGCGCTACGGCAACTACGTGCTGAAGGAAGTCGGCGGCATCAACAAGCTGCACAAGGGCTCGGTCGAGCAGGCCGGATTCGCGGTGCTGAAGGCGCCCGACATTCCGTCGATCCTCGTCGAGACCGCGTTCATCAGCAACCCGGAAGAGGAGAGCCGGCTGAACGACGACAGCTATCGCGACCAGATGGCCGACGCGATCTTCCGCGGCATCAAGCGTTACTTCGCCGCGAATCCGCCGCTCGCGAAGAGCCGGATGGCCTGACGGGCCACCCTCCCCCGCCGCCGGCACGCGCTGCGTGCCGGCGCGTCACGACGCCGCGAAACGGCGCACCAGCTTCCCGCCGAACACGTTCACCGCGAGCCCGCCCATCACGAGCGCGGCGCCGATCAGCTGCACGTCCGTCAGATGCTCGTCGAGCAGCAGCGCCGACGACGCGAGCCCGACGATCGGCACCAGCAGCGAGAACTGCGCGACCTGTGCGGCCGGATAGCGCGACATCAGGCGGCTCCACAAGCCGTAGCCGACGAGTGTCGCGACGAACGCGAGATAGACGACCGCGAAAATCGACGCGCCGTTCAGCCCGAGCAACGCGGCCTCGATCCGCTGCGGCCCCTCGAACCACAGCGACAGCAGGAAGAACGGCACGGGCGGCACGAGGCTCGCCCACACGACGAGCGACACCAGGTTCGCCTTGCCCACCTTCTTCGTGACGATGTTGCCGAACGCCCACATCGCGGCCGAGCAGATGGTCAGCAGGAAGCCCGCGAACGTCATCGCGCGGCCGCCCTGCGCCGCGATCAGGGCGAGCCCGGCCGCGGCGATCGCGAGCCCGACCAGGTTCTGCACGCGCAGCCGCTCGCCGAGGAACAGCATCGCGAACACCAGCGTGAAGAATGCCTGCGACTGCAGCACGAGCGACGCGAGGCCGGCCGGCATGCCCACGTACATGCCGGTGAACAGGAACACGAACTGGCCGAGCTGGATCGTCGCGCCGTACAGGATCAGCATGCGCCACGGAATCTGCGGCCGGCGCACGAAGAACACCGCGGGCACCGCCGCGAGCGTGAAGCGCAGCGCACCGAGCAGCATCGGCGGCATGCCATGCAGGCCGACCTTGATCACGACGAAGTTCACGCCCCACGCCAGGATCACGACCAGCGCGAGCAGCAAGTCCTTCGGGGCCATCATCGGCGTCTCCTCAATTGTCGGATGGTTTCCGCAGCCGGCCAGTCTACCGAATTTCGCCGTGCGGCCCGATACCCGCGCGGCGCGCATGGAATCTGCAACATGCGGCAACGAAACGGCAGCGGGAGCCGCATCGCGCGTGCCCGCTTGCGCCGGCACCGCCGTCGGGTGCTTGCGCCCCGCGTTGCGCGCGTCGCCGCCGTGCCGCCAGTACAATGACCGGCATTCCAGCTGTTGCCCGCGAGGCCCGCCATGACCGCTCCGATCAAAGCCCTGCTGAAGCCGCACATCCGCGACATCGGCAACCTGCAGGTGCGCCGCACGCTGCCCGCGCTCGCCGCGCGCCTTGTCGGCCCGTTCATCTTCTTCGATCACATGGGCCCCGCGACGCTGCCGGCCGGCACCGGGCTCGACGTGCGCCCGCATCCGCACATCGGGCTGGCCACCGTCACCTATTTGTTCGACGGCGCGATCCTGCACCGCGACAGCCTCGGCTCGCTGCAGGAAATCGTGCCGGGCGACGTGAACTGGATGACGGCCGGCCGCGGCATCGTGCACTCGGAGCGCACGCCCGACGCGCAGCGCGAGCGCGGCCATACCGTGCACGGGATCCAGACCTGGGTCGCGCTGCCCGTCGCCCACGAAACCACCGAGCCGTCGTTCGAACACCATGCGGCCGACACGCTGCCGAAGCGCAACGAGGACGGCGTGTCGCTGACGGTGATCGCCGGCGATGCGTTCGGCCTGCGCTCGCCCGTCACGACGTTCTCGCGCACGCTGTATGTCGCCGCGGAATTCGCGGCCGGCGGCAGCCTCGAACTCGACGCGTCGCACGAGGAGCGCGCGATCTACGTGGTCGGCGGCGACCTCTCGATCGACGGCACGCCGGTGCCGGCCGAGCAGATGGCCGTGCTCGCGCCCGGCGCCACCGTCACGCTCGCGAGCGGCAACGGCGCGCGCGCGATGCTGTTGGGCGGCGACAAGATCGACGGCGAACGCTTCATCGAATGGAACTTCGTCGCCAGTAGCCGCGACGCGATCGAGCGCGCGAAACAGGCGTGGACGAACCAGGAAATGGGCAAGGTGCCCGGCGAAACCGAGTGGATTCCGCTGCCCGAATCGAAGCCGCGTTGAAAAACGGGCGCGCCGCCCCCATCCTGACGACATTCGAACGGAAGAGAACGACATGGACACCACGCTTGCCACTTTCGAGAAAGACGTCATCGAGGCGTCGCTGGACACGCCCGTGCTGGTCGACTTCTGGGCGCCGTGGTGCGGCCCCTGCAAGACGCTCGGTCCGCTGCTCGAAAAGCTCGAAGCCGATTACGAAGGCCGCTGGAAACTCGTGAAGGTGAACGTCGACGAGAACCAGGAGCTCGCCGCGCACTTCCAGACACGCAGCATCCCGCATGTGATCGCGTTCGCCGACGGGCGCCCGGTCGACCAGTTCATCGGCGTGCTGCCGGAGGGCCAGTTGCGCGCGTTCCTCGACCGGCTGCTGCCGGCGCCCGACGAAGCCGAACGCCGCGCCGCGCAATACGCGATCGCCGAGTCGCGCTACGACGATGCGATTACCCACCTCGAGGCGGCGCTCGCGCTGACCCCCGGTTTCGACGACGCGCGGCTCGACCTGATCGAACTGCTGCTCGCGAACAACGAGGTGGACGCCGCGCGCGCCGAGGCCGAGCGCCTGTCGCCGCAGACCGTGCAGGCTGCCGATCCGCGCTACCAGGCCATCAAGACCCGTTTCGATGCGCTCGACGCGACGGCCGACCTGCCGCCGACCGATGCGCTCGAAGCACGCATCGAAGCGAACCCCGCCGATCTCGAAGCACGCTTCGACCTCGCACAGAGCCTGATCGCACGACGCGCGTACGAAGGAGCGCTCGAGCAGTTGCTGGAAATCGTGTTGCGCGACCGCGCGTATGGCGACGACCTCGGCCGCCGCACGATGATCTCGGTGTTCGAGCTGGCGGGCGATCGCCCCGAACTCGTCGCCGCATGGCGGCGCAAGCTGAGCATGGCGCTCAACTGACGAGCGACCGGCCGGGCCGCGATGGCCCGGCCGAATCGCCTTGTCACGCGCGGCGCGCGGCGGGCCTGCCGCGCCGCAACATTCCCCTGCGTGTCGATCGGCTCCCCGATCAGCCCGCCGCCCGCGCGGCGATCGCCCGCAGCGCATGCGCGGCGGCCGCGAAACCGAAGCTCGCGGTCACGCACACGCTCGAACCGAACCCCGCGCAGTTGAGCCCCGCGACATGCGCGGCGGCGGACGGTTCGGCACCGTCCTCGATGTCGCAAGCGGCCGCTTCCGGATAGATCAGCGGCTCGTCCGAATACACGGCGCTGACCTTGAAGCGCGCCTTCGGCCCGCGCGGAAAGCCGTGCTGCTTGCGCAGCTGCGCGCGCACTTTCGACAACAGCGGATCCTGGATCGTCAGCGCGAGATCGTCGATGCGGATGCGCGTCGGGTCGAGCTGCCCGCCCGCGCCGCCGACCGTGACGAGCGGCTGCCCTTTCGCGATGCACCAGGCGATCAGCGCGACCTTCGTGCGCACGCTGTCGATCGCGTCGATCACGTAGTCGAAGCCGCCGCCGAGCAGCGCGTCGAAGTTGTCGGGTTCCGCGAAATCCTCGATCCGGTTCACGCGGCACGCGGGATCGATCAGCGCGATCCGCTCGGCCATCGCGTCGACCTTCGGCTTGCCGTAATTGCCGTCGAGCGCGTGGATCTGCCGGTTCGTATTGCTTTCGGCGACGTTGTCGAGATCGATCAGCGTCAGCGTGCCGATCGCGCTGCGCGCGAGCGCCTCGGCCGTCCACGATCCGACGCCGCCGATGCCGATCACGGCAACGTGCGCACCCTCGAACGCGGCGAGCCCAGGGGCTCCGTACAGCCGCGCGATGCCGCCGAAGCGGCGTTCGCGATCCACGTCAAGCTGGATTGTCGGGGTCGGGGTAAGATCAGAGGAACTGGGCGGGGCAGTGTCGGCAGCGGACATGGCAGCAAGGAAAACGTAAGTCGAGCAGCCCTCTATTTTGCCTGAACTCCCCGTCGACACGCGCCACTGTGCACGCACGATTCTCGCGCGTTCGCTATACTGGCCCCAGATTGAAGCGTTTGCATAACATGACGACTCTCGCCGATCTCCGCATCAACTATTCGCGTGCTTCGCTCGACGAAGCCGATGCCGCCCCCGACCCCTTCGCCCAGTTCGATCGCTGGTTCAAGGAGGCGCTCGCCGCCAAGCTCCCCGAGCCCAATACGATGACGCTCGCCACCGTCGGCGACAACGGTCGGCCGTCGGCCCGAATTGTGCTCATCAAGGGCGTCGACGAACGCGGGTTCGTCTTCTTTACCAATTACGAAAGCCGCAAGGGCCGCGATCTCGCCGCCCATCCGCACGCGGCGCTGCTGTTCTACTGGATCGAGCTCGAGCGCCAGGTGCGCATCGAAGGCCGGATCGAGAAAACCAGCGCCGACGAAAGCGACCGCTATTTCGCGTCGCGCCCGCTCGGCTCGCGCATCGGTGCGTGGGCGTCCGATCAGAGCGCCGTGATCGACAGCCGCGCGACACTCGAAGCGCGCGAGAAGGAAGTCGCCGAACGCTACGGCGAGAACCCGCCACGGCCGCCGCACTGGGGCGGCTATCGCGTCGTGCCCGACGCGATCGAGTTCTGGCAGGGCCGCCCGTCGCGGCTGCACGACCGCCTGCTCTATACGCGCGACGCCGCGGCGGTGTCTGGCTGGACGATCTCGCGCCTGTCGCCGTAAGCCGAACCGCGGCCGCGGTGCCGGCGCTCGCCGGTCGTGTCTCGTGTTGCATCCGGGCGCCCGCCTCGCGAGAGGCGGGCGCCGGTCAAGATACTTGGCTGTATTCGATTCAACGAACAAACGGAGATTCCAAATGTTCTGGGAAAAGAAGCTGGCACAGTGGGCGGACGATGTACGAGCGAAGGCGAACATACCGGCGCGCCTCGTGCTGTGGAACGGCGATCAACTCGATTTCGGCACCTTCAGTGCACCGCAGGTCACGCTGAAGGTCAACAGCGCGTCGGCGTTGCCGCTCCTGCTCGAACCGAGCCTCGACAATCTCGGCGAGGCGTACGTGAAGGGCAAGATCGACATCGAAGGCCGGCTGTCGGACATCATCAACATCAGCTATTCGCTCGCGCGCAGCACGGTCACCAGCGCGAGCAAGCTCGCGCGCGTGAGGCGCTACTTCAATCACACGAAGAGCACCGACAGGAAGGCGATCCAGTATCACTACGACGTCTCGAACGCGTTCTACCAGCTGTGGCTCGACGAGAACATGGTGTACTCGTGCGCATACTTCGAGAACGGCGACGAGGATCTCGCGACCGCGCAGATCAAGAAAATCGACCACATCCTGACCAAGATCCAGCTCGAGCCCGGCCAGCGCCTGCTCGACATCGGCTGCGGCTGGGGCGCGCTCGTGCTGCGCGCCGCGCAGAAGTTCGGCGCGACGTGCCTGGGCGTGACGCTGTCGCAGAACCAGTTCGATCTCGCGACCGCGCGCGTGAAGGCCGCCGGGCTCGAGGACAAGATCGAGATCCGCCTGCAGGACTACCGCGAGATCGACGGGCAGTTCGACCGCATCACGAGCGTCGGGATGTTCGAGCACGTCGGACGCAAGAACCTGCCGCTCTATTTCTCGCGCGTGCACGACCTGCTGACCGACGACGGCATCGCGATGAACCACGGGATTACGTCGACCGACGCGGAAAGCGGCGAAACGGCGCTCGGCGGCGGCGAATTCATCGACCGCTACGTGTTCCCGGACGGCGAGCTGCCGCACATCAGCCTCGCGCTCGAAGCGGCGCAGCGCGGCGGGCTCGAGGCGATTGACGTCGAAAGCCTGCGGCGGCACTATGCGCGCACGCTCGAGATCTGGACCGAGAACTTCGAGGCGAAGGCGGAACAGGCGCGCGCGCTCGTCGACGACGAAAAATTCCGCATCTGGCGCGTGTACCTCGCCGGTTGCGCGTATGCGTTCGAGCACGACGACGTGTCGATCTTCCAGATCGTGTGCCGCAAGGCCGGACGCAGCGCGAAAACGCTGCCGTGGTCGCGGCGCTACATGTACGAAAACCCGCTGCCGCGCTAGGCGGCACTTCACGCTGGGCAGGCATGGGTGACGGCAGGACGCGGCGCAACACGCCGCCGCAACGACAGCAGCGCGACGAACCGGACGAGTCGCACGCCGACGGGCAGTTCGACCTGTTCGGCACGACGCCCGACGACGCGCGCGCGGCTGCGCCCGCGGAAGACGACCACCCTGCCGGCGCCGGCGACCGCGTGACGCCGGACGAGCGCGTCGCCGCGCAACCTGCAAAGTCGCCCGCGCGCGCAGGCCGTGCATCACCCCGCCCTTCCGCCGATCAGGAACCGGAACCGCCCCCCGCCTCCGGCCTGCTGTGGGACGAGCCGTCCCCGCCGGCCGCGCCGCCGAAGAAAGGCCGGCGCCGGCGCGGCGTGCCGCCCGCACCGGTTTCCGCGGAAGTCGCCGACGCGGCGGCCGCGCTGCCGCCGAATGTGCGGCTCGGCACGTCGTCGTGGTATTTCCCCGGCTGGGACGGCATCGTCTACGACGGCGACTTCGCGCAGACGAAACTGTCGCGCGAAGGGCTCGAGGCGTACGGCGCGCATCCGCTGCTGAAGAGCGTGAGCCTCGACCGGTCGTTCTACGGGCCGCTGTCGGTGGCCGACTACCTGCGCTACGCGCAACAGGTACCGGACGACTTCCGCTTCGTCGTGAAGGCACCGGCGTCCGTCACCGACGCGGTCGTGCGCGGCCGGCGCGGCGAGCCGTCGGGCCCGAACCCGACTTTCCTCGACGCGCCGCTCGCCACCCGGGAATTCGTGCAGCCGTGCCTCGAAGGGCTCGGCAGGAAGGCCGGTGTGCTGGTGTTCCAGTTTTCCCCGATGCCCGATCAACTGCTCGCCGAACCGGCCGCGCTGATCGACCGGCTGTCGGCGTTCTTCGCGGCACTGCCGCCGTTGCCGCTCGACGCCGACGGCACGCGCTACGCGATCGAGATCCGCGACGCGAGCCTGCTCACGCCGCGCTTCATCCGCGCGCTCGCGGCGCTCGGCGTGCGCTACTGCGTCGGCCTGCATGCACGGATGCCCGACCCGCTGCGCCAGGCGGCCGCGCTCGCGCTGCTCGACGGCGATGCGCCGGGCCCGCTGATCGTGCGCTGGAGCCTGCACGGCGGGTTCAAGTACGAACAGGCAAAAGCAAAGTACGAGCCGTTCGACAAGCTCGTCGACGAGGATCCGGCCACGCGCTCGGCGCTCGCCGAGCTGGCCGCGCGCTACGCGCTGGCCGGACAGCCGGTGATCATCACGATCAACAACAAGGCGGAAGGCTCCGCGCCGCTGTCGTGCCTCGCGCTCGCGCGCGAGATCGCCGCCGCGTGCGCGCACTGGCGCAGCGAGGCGGCGTAGGGGGCGTAGGGGGCGCGGCGCGGGTGCCCGCGCCGCTTGCGGACGGATGCGCCGATTACGCGCCGCGCAGCGACTTCAGCCGGTGCGAGAACTTCTGGCGGAATTTCGCGAGCTTCGGCCCGATCACGACCGAGCAGTAGCCCTGCCCCGGATTGCGCGCGTAATAGTTCTGGTGATAGTCCTCGGCCGGCCAGTAGTTGTCGTCGAGCGGCACGACCTGCGTGACGATCGGCTGCCCGAACACCTGCTCGCGCTCCAGTTCGCGGATCACGTCGAGCGCGACGTCGCGCTGCGCGTCCGAATGCGTGAACACGACCGAACGGTATTGCGTGCCGACGTCGTTGCCCTGCCGGTTCAGCTGGGTCGGATCGTGCGTCGCGAAGAAGATCTCCAGGATCTCGCGATAACCGATGCGCGCCGGATCGAACGTCACGTTGACGACCTCCGCGTGACCGGTGTCGCCGTCGCAGACGTCGCGATAGCCGGGATTGCGCGTATGGCCGCCTGCATAGCCCGACTGGACGGCCGTCACGCCGTCGACGTCGAGAAACACGGCTTCCGTGCACCAGAAGCACCCGCCGCCCACAGTCGCGGTTTCAAGCATCTCGTTCACCATGAATTCATTACCTCGTTGATGACGGCGGCCGGCACGCGGGCGCGCGCCGGCGCCGCCGGTCCGTATCGCCGCTGCCCGGTTGCCCGGCGCGAAGCGGCAGCGTCCAAGTATCTCACTCGCGCGCGAATCCGGCAGGACCGCACGCACGCCGCGCACCACCGGCCGCACGTTTCTCGACTACACTTAGGCACGCTTCGCCGCGACGGCACACCGTCCGGCTGCACGCAGCGTCCGATGCATGCCCGCCCTGATGCCAACATCATCTGCCGGAACATCGATATGCACGCCTCAGCAGAAATCGTCCGCATGGCGGGCCCGATCGCCGGTGCCGCGCGCGCCGTCGCTTTCGCCGCACCCTCACGTCGCCGTGCGCCCGCTGCGCCGCGCCCCGGTGCACCGCGTTTCTCCGCTTTTTCGATCTGATGCACCGCACCGCACGCCCTGCACATGCGTGCGGCCGCCGGCGCATTCGCGTCACGCAACCGGTTCGACCCGCACGTCCGCACTGAACGGCCGTGCGCCCGTGATCCGATACCACCGAGAGAGGCACTACGATGAGCATGCGGCCTGACCCGACATTTCACGCTTCGCCGGAACTCGCGATACAGGCGCCGGCGGAAGAATTTGCCTATACGTTGTTGCTGAGCCCCGATTTTTCCAGACCCGACGCGCTCGCCGTGATCGACGTGAAACCCGGCTCGGCGACCTACGGCAAGATCGTGCACACCGTGACGATGCCGAACAACGGCGACGAGTTTCACCACTTCGGCTGGAATGCGTGCTCGTCGTCGCTGTCGCCGCTGACCGGTCACGCGTTCCTCGAGCGCCGCTTCCTGATCATCCCGGGCCTGCGCTCGTCGCGGATCTACGTGATCGACACGAAGCCGCACCCGACGCAGGCGCGCATCCACAAGATCATCGAGCCCGACGAGGTGTTCGCGAAGACCGGCTATTCGCGGCCGCATACGGTCCACTGCGGCCCCGAGGGCATCTACGTGAGCACGCTTGGCGGCGCGGGCAAGGACGGCACCGACGGCGCGCCCGGCATCTTCATCATGGACTGCGAGACCTTCGACGTGCTCGGCCGCTGGGAAATCGATCGCGGCCCGCAGGACAAGCATTACGACTTCTGGTGGAACCTGCCGCGCGACTACATGGTGTCGAGCGAATGGGCGCTGCCGCCGCAATTCGAGAACGGCATCGTGCCGGAAGACCTGCTCGCGAACCGGTACGGCCACCGGCTGCATTTCTGGGACCTGCGCGCGCGGCGCAACGTGCAGACGATCGATCTCGGCGCGCACCACCAGATGGCGCTCGAGGTGCGGCCCGCGCACGATCCGGTGCGCGAATACGGGTTCGTCGGCGTCGTGGTCGACACGACCAATCTCGAAGGGTCGATCTGGACCTGGTGGCGCGAGGACGGCCAGTTCCATGTGAAGAAGACCGCGACGATTCCGCCCGAACCGGCCGCCGCCGACGAACTCCCGCCGCTGCTCAAGGGATTCGGCGCGGTGCCGCCGCTCGTGACCGACATCGACCTGTCGCTCGACGACCGCTTCCTGTACGTGTCGTGCTGGGGGACCGGCGAGATGCGCCAGTACGACGTGTCGGATCCGCATCACCCGGTGCTCGCGGGGTCGGTACGCATCGGCGGGATCGTGCGCCGCGCGCCGCACACAAACGGCCGCGCGTTCGCCGGTGGCCCGCAGATGGTCGAGATCAGCCGCGACGGCCGGCGCGTGTACTGGACCAACTCGCTGTACTCGACGTGGGACGACCAGTTCTATCCGGACGGCGTGCCGGCCGCGCAGGTGCTCGCGCATGCGGGGCCGGACGGCGGGCTGACGCTCGCCGACGACTACTGGGTCGACTTCCCCGACGGCTATCGCGCGCACCAGATCCGGCTCGAAGGCGGCGACTGCTCGACCGACTCGTTCTGCTATCCGTCGGTCAAGCGTTGAGCACCGGCCTCTCCGCGCCGCTCGCGCTGTGGGCGGCCGTGCTCGCGAGCGGCGTCTATCACGGGCTCAACCCGGCGATGGGCTGGCCGCTCGCGGTGTCGAACGCGCTGATGACGCGCCGCGGCGGCGCGCTCGTCGCGGCGCTTGGCTATCTCGCGCTCGGCCATGCGCTTGCGGTATTCATGGTGATGCTGCCATTCGGGCTGCTCGCCGCGCTGCTCGCGTGGCAGTCGGCGATCCGGATCGGCGCGAGCGCGCTCGTGATCGGCTTCGGCGCGGCGCTGCTGATCCGGCGGCGCCACCCGCGCGCGCTCGCGCGGATTCCGCCCGCGCGGCTCGGGCTGTGGTCGTTCGCGGTCGCGCTCGCGCATGGCGCGGGGCTGATGCTGGTGCCGATCTATCTGGGGCTTTGCGGGCTCGACACCGACGCCGGCCATCGCGCGGCGGCCACGCTCGTCGATGCGCATCTCGGGATGGCGCTCGTCGTCGCGGCCGTGCACGCGGCCGCGATGATCGGCGCGGGCGGCGTGCTCGCATGGCTGGTGTACCGCTATCTCGGGCTGAAGTTCGTCGCGCGGAGCTGGTTCAACCTCGATGCGGTGTGGGCGTCGAGCCTGATCCTGACGGGCGCGCTGTCGCTCGGGCTGGCGGCGGCGCGGTAGCGCAACGCGGCGACTGCCGCGGCGCTCGCGCATGATTCATGATGTGGCTGACGGCGTACCCGATGGGCGGGCCGCCGCAAGGGCGTAACAAAACACGACGGAAACGCCGCTGCGGGCACGATTGCAGCGCCGCGCGACAATGTTCGTTACCTCGCGCTGGCCCCGCAATCCACCGTCCGCACGGGCCCGGCGGTCACGATTCCGCTAAAATCGCGCCATGCGCACCACTTCCCGACCGACCGCCCTGGCCTTGCCGCCTTTCGTCCGCCGCGCCCCCCGCACCCGCCGCGCGCCGCGCCTGTCCGTTTCGATCCGGATGGCCGCCCGATGAAGCATGCCACTCCACCCGATTTCGATTCGGCCGCCTTTCGCCAGGCGCTCGGCCAGTTCGCGACCGGCGTCACCGTCATCACGACGCGTGCGCCGTCCGGGCAGCTGATCGGCATCACCGCGAGCTCGTTCAACTCGGTGTCGCTCGATCCGCCGCTCGTGCTGTGGAGTCTCGCGCACAAATCGGCGTCGACGCCGGTATTCCGCAGCAACAGCCATTACGTGGTGAACGTGCTCGCGGCGTCGCAACTCGACCTGTGCAAGCGCTTCTCGACCTACAAGGGCGACCGCTTCGAAGGGATCGCGCACGCGGCCGGCAACTCGGGGATGCCGGTGCTCGACGGCGCGCTCGCGTGGTTCGAATGCCACAACCGCAGCCGCTACGACGAAGGCGATCATGTGATCTTCGTCGGCGAAGTGGAACGCTGCGGCGTGCGTGCCGTATCGGATGCCGCACCGCCGCTCGTGTTCCACGGCGGCGGCTTCCACGGCCTCACACCGCTTTGATCGCCCCCATGCGCGCCAGCCCGACCGGCGCGCCCGCTTCGTCCTTCAGCGTCTGAAGCACGATGTTCGACCGGATGTCCATCACGCCCGGCGCCTTGTAGAGCCGATTCAGCACGAAATCCGAATAGTGCTTGAGGTTGTGCGCGAGCACGCGCAGCAGATAGTGGCTCTCGCCCGTCACGACGAACGCGCCGACCACCTCGGGCCATTCGCGCAGCGCTTCCGCGAAGCGCTCGTGCCATTGATTCTCTTCATTGCGCATCGACACCTGCACGAACGCCTCGAGTTCGAAACCGAGCTTCTCGCGGCTCAGGCACGCGCGATAGTGCTCGATCACGCCCTGCTCCTCGAGCAGGCGCATCCGGCGCAAACAGGCGGATGGCGAAAGCGAGATCCGTTCCGCCAGGTCGAGATTGCTGATTCTGCCCTCCTCCTGCAGTACCGCCAGAATCCGGCAGTCGGTGGCATCGAGCGTGATCGCGTGCATTTCTGGTCCCCGTTTTCCATCCGATTCGAATTATCTGCCAATCGGGCGGTTTGTCCATGTTTATTTCGCAAGCACTTTCTGCGAGCGTCCACCTATCATTCGAAGCATCGATTCACCGCTTCGTCATGCCATGGACACACTCTGGGACATCTCGCCGCCCGTCAGCCCCGCCACCCCCGTGTGGCCGGGCGACACGCCGGTTTCCGTCGAACGCGTATGGCGGATGGAGGCCGGCTCGCCGGTCAACATCGCGCGCCTGACGCTGTCGCCACACACGGGCGCGCACTGCGATGCGCCGCTCCACTACGACGCCGACGGCGCGCCGATCGGCGCGGTGCCGCTCGATACCTATCTCGGCCCGTGCCGCGTGATCCATTGCATCGGCGCGTCGCCGGTCGTGCGACCGGCCGACCTCGAGGCCGCGCTCGACCGCGTGCCGCCGCGCGTGCTGCTGCGCACCTATGCGCGCGCCAGCGTCGAGCAATGGGACAACGGCTTCTGCGCGGTCGCGCCCGAGACCGTCGACCTGCTCGCCGCGCGCGGCGTCAAGCTGATCGGCATCGACACGCCGTCGCTCGACCCGCAGGAATCGAAGACCATGGACGCGCATCACCGCGTGCGCGCGCACCGGATGGCGATCCTCGAAGGGATCGTGCTCGACGACGTGCCGCCCGGCGACTACGAACTGATCGCGCTGCCGCTGAAGTTCGCGACGCTCGACGCGAGCCCCGTGCGCGCGGTGCTGCGCGCGCTGCCCGGCCGATCCGCCTGATTAACCGAACCACTGACCCGACATCATGATCAAGACCCGTGAAGACGCGCTCGCCCTCGACCGTGACGACCCGCTCGCCGCGCTGCGCAACCAGTTCGCGCTGCCCGACGGCGTGATCTATCTCGACGGCAACTCGCTCGGCGCGCAGCCGCGCGCATCGGCCGCCCGCGCGCAAGAAGTGATCGGCGCCGAATGGGGCGAAGGCCTGATCCGCAGCTGGAACACCGCCGGCTGGTTCGCGCTGCCGCGCCGCCTCGGCGACAAGCTCGCGACGCTGATCGGCGGCGCGCCCGGCGAGACCGTCGTGACCGACACCATCTCGATCAACCTGTTCAAGCTGCTGTCGGCGATGCTGCGCCACCAGGCCGAGCGCGCGCCGGAGCGCCGCGTGATCGTGTCGGAGCGCTCGAACTTCCCGACCGACCTGTACATCGCGCAAGGGCTGATCGAACAGCTCGGCGGCGACTATGAGCTGCGCCTGATCGACGATCCGGCGGACCTGCCCGACGCGCTCGGCGCGGATACGGCCATCGCGATGATCACGCACGTGAACTACCGCACCGGCTACATGCACGACATGCCGGCCGTCACGCAGCTGGTGCACGACGCGGGCGCGCTGATGCTGTGGGATCTCGCGCACTCGGCCGGCGCTGTGCCGGTCGATCTGAACGGCGCGCATGCGGACGGCGCGGTCGGCTGCACGTACAAGTACCTGAACGGCGGCCCCGGTTCGCCGGCGTTCGTGTGGGTGCCGCACCGCCATCACGCGCATTTCTCGCAGCCGCTGTCGGGCTGGTGGGGCCACCGCGCACCGTTCGCGATGCAGCCGGCCTTCGCGCCCGATCCGGGCATCGCGCGCTTCCTGTGCGGCACGCAGCCGATCGTGTCGATGTCGATGGTCGAATGCGGGCTCGACGTGTTCCTGCAGACCGACATGCACGCGATCCGCCGCAAGTCGCTCGCGCTCACCGACGCGTTCATCGCGCTCGTCGAAGCGCGCTGCGCGGGCCTGTCGCTGAAGCTCGTCACGCCGCGCGCGCATCACCAGCGCGGCTCGCAGGCGAGCTTCGAGCATCCGCACGGCTACGAGGTGATGCAGGCGCTGATCGCGCGCGGCGTGATCGGCGACTACCGCGAGCCGCACGTGCTGCGCTTCGGCTTCACGCCGCTCTATACGCGCTTCGTCGACGTGTGGGATGCCGTCGAGACGCTGCGCGACATTCTCGCCACCGACGCGTGGAAGGCACCCGAGTTCGCCGAGCGCGGCGCGGTGACCTGATCGGCGTCGCCCGGCGCGCGCAGGCCGCGCGCCGCGCCCCCGTCATTCAAATCTGGAGAGAGTCGTGAATTCTGGTCATATGCAGCCACCCGGCGACGAAGCGCCGGCGGGCTGCCCGTTCTCGGGCGCACGCGCGGCCCACCCCGCTCATGAAGCCCCGCACGTGCCGGGCGATGCCACGGCGCAAGCCGGCTGGCACGACGCGCAACTCGATTTCTCGAAGTCGATGAGCTACGGCGACTACCTGTCGCTGAATTCGATCCTCGACGCGCAGCATCCGCTGTCGCCCGATCACAACGAGATGCTGTTCATCATCCAGCATCAGACGAGCGAGCTGTGGATGAAGCTCGCGCTGTTCGAGCTGCGCGGCGCGCTCGACGCGGTGCGCGGCGACGCGCTGCCGCCCGCGTTCAAGATGCTCGCGCGCGTGTCGCGGATCCTCGAGCAGCTCGTGCAGGCGTGGAACGTGCTGTCGACGATGACGCCGTCCGAGTATTCGGCGATGCGGCCGTATCTCGGTCAGTCGTCGGGCTTCCAGTCGTATCAGTACCGGCAGCTCGAATTCCTGCTCGGCAACAAGAACGTGCAGATGCTGCAGCCGCATGCGCACCGGCCCGACATCCTCGAACAGGTGCGCGCGACGCTCGAGGCGCCGTCGTTCTACGACGAGGTCGTGCGCCTGCTCGCACGGCGCGGCTTCCCGATCGCGCCCGAGCGGCTCGAGCGCGACTGGACGCAGCCGATGCGTCACGACGAAACCGTCGAGGCCGCGTGGCTCGAGGTCTATCGTCACCCGCAGCAGCACTGGGAGCTGTACGAAATGGCCGAGGAACTCGTCGATCTCGAGGATGCGTTCCGCCAGTGGCGTTTCCGTCACGTAACGACCGTCGAGCGCATCATCGGCTTCAAGCAGGGCACCGGCGGCACGAGCGGCGCACCGTATCTTCGCAAGATGCTCGACGTCGTGCTGTTCCCCGAGCTATGGCACGTGCGCACCACGCTGTAACGCACGCCGTGCGCCCGCGCATCATGACGACGTGCGGGCCAGTTCGTCCCCTTCGCGCGGCGACGCACGTTCGTGCGCCAGCCGCGGAATGTGCCGCCGCATCGCGAGCAGCGCGATGCACACCACGCCCATCGCGGCGGCCAGCATCGTCAGGTACGCGGTCGCACCGCCCGTGGTGATCACGAGCGCGCCCGCGAACGCGCTCAGGATCGCGCCGAGCCGGCCGAACGCGAGCGCGCTCGCGGTGCCGGTCGCCCGCACCGCCGTCGGGTAGATGTACGCGCAGAGCGCATACATCGTCGACTGCACCGCGTTGACGAACAGCCCGTGCAGGCCGAGCCCGACGATCAGCCAGCCCGTGTGGCGTCCCGCATCCACGCCCATCAGCCACACCGCGCTCACGGCGCCGCCGATGCTGCACAGCGCGAGCGGCCAGCGCGAACCAGCATGCGCGATCGCCCATGCACACAACAGCGCGCCGATCACGCCGCCGAGGTTGTATGCGGTGAGTCCCGAGCCCGCGACCGACACGCTCAGCCCGCTCGCGGCCAGCATCGTCGGCAGCCAGCTGAATGCCGCATACACCGCGAGCAGGCACATGAAGAACGCGCACCACAACGCGATCGTGTCGCGCGCTTGCCCGCCGGCGAACAGCGCACCGAACCCGCCTCGTGCGCCTGGCGCGCGTGCATCGCGCAGATCGGTGAACGCGGTGCCGGGTGCGACGGGCCGCTGCATGCGCGCGAGCAGCGCGCCGAGTTCCGGCCAGCGCGCGGGGCGACGCGCCAGGTAGCGCGGCGATTCGGGCAGCGCGCGCACCAGCACGAAGCCGAGCACGAGCGGCAGCGCGCCGCCCGCGAAGAACAGCCCGCGCCAGCCGTAGCGCGGCAGCACCTCGTGCGCGAACAACCCGGCCAGCATGCCGCCGAGCGGCACGCAGACGATCGTCGCCGTCACCATCATCGTGCGGCGCCGCGCGGGCGTGTATTCGGCCGTCATCGTCGTGGCCGTCGGCAGCGCGCCGCCGATCCCGAGCCCCGCGCAGAAACGCAGCATCGCGATCGCCGCGACATCCGGCGCGAAGCCGATCGCGCAGGTCGCGACGCCAAACAGGAACACGCTGCCGATCACGGCCTGGCGGCGCCCGAAACGATCCGCGACGAGCCCCGCGCACGCGCTGCCGATACCCATCCCGATCAGCCCGGCGGCTACCGCCGGCGCGAACGCGCCGCGCGTGATCCCCCATTCGCGGATCAGCACCGGAATCGCGAAGCCGATCAACTGGCCGTCGAAGCCGTCGAGCACGATCGCGAGCGCGGCGAGCAGCACCACGCAACGCTGCATCGACGTGAACGGGCCATCGTCGAGCGTCGCGCCGATGTCGACCGGCGGCGGCTGCAGTCCGTCGCGCGTGCTCATGCGACCTCCCGGGTGCCACGCATCGGCGGCAACGTGCGCGAACGGCGCGCGGCAAGACAACGGCATTTGCTGACTTTCATGGCGTCTCCAGTTGCCCGGGCTGGCGCGCTGGCGCGTGCCCGGATCTCGTGCTGCCCGGTCGGTCGACGTCCATGCATCGGCGCCGGCTCCGGCATCTTGTCCAACCCGTGTCGATCCGCCGGCATCGCCTGCATGCGGCGCGCCCGGATCGTTGTGCGGCACAAGCCGGCCGCCGGCCTGATGCTCAGTTCATCCGTGCGTCGATCAGCCGGACGAGCGCAAGCAGCGTGTCGGAATGCGGCACCGCGACGCCCGTCTCGCGCGCGGCCTCCACGACCTGTCCGTTGATCGCGTCGATCTCGGTACGGCGGCCCGCGAGCACGTCCTGCAGCATCGACGGCCGATGGCCGCGATGCGCGTGGATCGCATGCTCGACGTTGCGTGCGATGCGTTCGCCGTCCACGGCGATGCCTTTCGCACGCGCGACGGCGGCCGTCTCCGCCGCGATCGCGAGCGCGAGCCGCGGGCCGTCCGGTTCGCGACCGAGCTGGTCGACCGTGCAGCCGGTCGCCGCGCACAGCGTGTTGAGCGCCGCGTTGAACGCAACCTTTTCCCAGATCGCGGCCCACACGTCCGCATCGAGCGAACACGCGAGCCCGGCACGCGACAGCGCGTCGGCCACGGCCGCCGCGAACGGGCGCGCCGCGCCGTCGGCCGTCCTCATGCGGATCGTACCCGCACCGTGCGAGCGCACGCGCCCCGCCCCGGCGAAGTCGGCCGGCCACGTGGTGACGCCGACCAGAATGCGCTCGAGCGGCACGATCGCGTTCAGCGTCTCGACGTTGCCGAGGCCGTTCTGCAGCGTCAGCACGTATGTACGCGGCGTCAGCAATGCGCGTACGCCTTCGAGCGCCGCACGCGTGTGCAACGATTTCGTGAAAACGATCAGCAGGTCGAATGGTGTGTCGGGCGATGCGCTTGCCGCCGCATTCGCCGCTTCCGGCCGCACGGCCTGCAACGCACGGATGCGGCGTTCGCCGCGATCGTCGTCGATACGCAGCCCGTCGCGGCGGATCGCATCGAGATGCGCGTCGTTCACGTCGATCAGCGTGACGGCCTCGCCGTGCTCGGCCAGCAGCCCGCCGAACAACGAGCCCATCGCGCCGGCACCGAGAATCGCAATCTTCATCGTCGGCAGCCTCTCAGAACGGATAGTGGCGCGACGCCGTCTGCACGGTGATCCAGCGCAGGTCCGTGAACGCGGCGATGCCGGCCTTGCCGCCGAAATGGCCGAAACCGCTGTCCTTCACGCCGCCGAACGGCATCTGCGCCTCGTCGTGCACGGTCGGCCCGTTCACGTGGCAGATGCCCGATTCGATGCGCGCCGCGACGCGCATCGCGCGCGCGACATCGCGGCTGAACACGGCCGACGCCAGCCCGAACGCATTGTCGTTCGCGCAGCGGATCGCGGCCGCCTCGCCGTCGACCCGCACGATGCCCTTCACCGGCCCGAACGATTCCTCCGCGTAAATCCGCATCGCGGGCGTCACGTGATCCAGCAGCGTTGCCGGGAACAGCGTGCTGTCCGACTTGCCGCCGCAGCGCAGCGTCGCGCCGTGCGCGAGCGCATCGTCGATCAGCGCGTTGCACCGCTCGACCGCGTTCATGTCGATCAACGAGCCGAGCACGACGGGCCCGCGACGCGGATCGCCGAGCGGCAGCGACGCAGCCTTGGCGGCGAGCTTCGCGACGAACGCGTCGGCGATCGATGCGTCGACGACGATCCGCTCGGTCGACATGCAGATCTGTCCGGAATTCGCGAACGCGCCGAATGCGGCCGCCGCGACCGCCGCGTCGAGATCCGCATCGTCGAGCACGACGAACGGCGCCTTGCCGCCGAGTTCGAGCACCGACGGTTTCAGATGGCGCGCGCACGCTTCGGCGACGATCCGCCCGACGCGCGTCGATCCGGTGAAATTCACGCGACGCACGGCCGGATGGGCGATCAGGGCGTCGACGACGGCGCCCGCATCCTCGGGCGCGTTCGTCACGAAGTTCACGACGCCCGGCGGCAGCCCGGCCTCCTGCAGCGCCTCGACGATCAGCCCGTGCGTGACCGGGCACAGTTCGGAGCCCTTCAGCACGACCGTGTTGCCGCAGGCGAGCGGCAGCGCGAGCGCGCGCGTCGCGAGGATCACCGGCGCGTTCCACGGCGCGATGCCGAGTACGACGCCCGCGGGCTGCCGCACGCCCATCGCGAGCGAACCGGGCACATCGGACGGGATCAGCTCGCCGCCGATCTGCGTGGTCAGCGACGCGGCCTCGACGAGCCCGCTCGCGGCGAGGTGTACGTTGAAGCCGGCCCACAGCGCCGACGCGCCCGTTTCGGCCGCCATCGCGGCGACGAACTGCTCGTGCTTCGCTTCGAGCGCGGCAGCGGCCTTCAGCAGCAGCGCGCGGCGCGCACCGGGGCCGAGCGCGGCCCATTCGGGAAACGCACGGGCGGCCGCGTCGGCCGCCGCGCGGGCATCGTCGACCGTGCACGCGGGCGCGGCCGACGCGACTTCGCCGTCGAGCGGGTTGCGGCGCACGAAGGTCGCGCCGCTGGACGAATGGCGGCGTTCGCCGCCGATCAACATCGATAGGGTTTGCATGGATTCTCCGGAACGACGCGCCACGCGCGTCAGGCAACCTCGACGTCGACGACGACGGGCGTATCGGCCCGCAGCGCATCCGTCAGCGTGTCGTGCAGGTGCGCGGCATCGGCGACGCGGATGCCGCGACACCCCATCCCTTGCGCGAGCGCGACGAAATCCAGATCGGGCAGATCGGTGCCCTGCACCGGATCGTCGGGGCCGAAGCCGAACACCGGCGCGAATTCCTGCAGTGCCGCGTAGCGGCGATTGTTCAGGATCACGAACGTGATCGGCAGCCTCAGCTGCGCGGCGCTCCACACTGCCTGGATCGAATAGAGGCTCGACCCGTCGCCGATCAGCCCGATCACGCGCCGCCCCGGCTGCGCGAGCGCGACGCCGACCGCGGCCGGCATCCCGTAGCCGAGCCCGCCGCTGTCCATCGTGTAGAACGTGCCGCTTCGCGTGAACGGCAGGTGCGCCTGCATCACCGGCCGCGCGCTCGGCGCTTCCTCGACGACGATGTCGTGCGCGTCGCGCACGTCGGCGAGCGTCTGCAACGCGAATGCCACCGACATCCGCTCGCCGGCGGCCGGCGCGTCGGCGCGCGCACGCGCCGGCCGCGGCGCGGGCATCGGCCGCCCGGCCGGCGCCGGCCGGGCCAGCAGGTCGCGCGCCGCGAGCCGCAGGTTGCCGACGACCGCGTCGCCCGACGGCGTCCACGCGGCGATGCCGGGATCGTCGACGAGCTGCACGAGCGTGGCGCCCGGCGGCACGTGCGGGCCGAAGCCCTCGATGTGATAGGTGAACGCGGGCGCGCCGAACGCGAACACGAGATCGTGCCCGTCGAGCCGCGCGACGATCTTCTCGCGAATCGCGGGCAGGAAGCCGGCGAACAGCGGATGGTCCTCGGGAAAGCTGCAGCGCCCCGACATCGGCGCGACGTACACGCTGGCCCGGTGCCGCTCGGCGAGCCGCACGACGTCGTCCCACGCACCGGCCCGATCGACGGCCGCGCCGACCACCAGCGCGGGACGCCGCGCGGCATCGAGCGCGTCGCCGAGCCGTGCGAGCGCATCGGGGTCGGGCCGCACGACGCTGCTCACGTCGCGGCGCGGCAGCAACTCGGCCGGCTGGTCCCAGTCGTCAACCGGGATCGATACGAACACGGGGCCGCGCGGCTCCTGCATCGCGATCCGGTACGCACGCGCGATCGCGGCCGGCACGTCCTGCGCACGCGCGGGCTCGATGCTCCATTTCACGTACGGCTTCGGCAGTTCGGCGGCCTGCGTCGCGCCGAGGAACGGATCGAACGGCAGGATCGCGCGCGCCTGCTGGCCGGCGGTGACGATCAGCGGCGTACGGTTCCTGAACGCGGTGAACAGGTTACCCATCGCGTTGCCGACGCCGGCCGCCGAATGCAGATTGACGACCGCCGCATTGCCGGTGGCCTGCGCATGACCGTCCGCCATCCCGACCACGACGGCCTCCTGCAGGCCGAGCACGTAGCGGAAATCGGCGGGGAAATCGCGGAACATCGGCAGCTCGGTCGAGCCGGGATTGCCGAACACGCGATCGATGCCGAACTGGCGAAACAGGTCGATGACGGCGTCGCGGACGGTGATCGGGGCGGCGGATTGGGACGGGTTGCCGGACATGCTCGGGCGTCTCCTCGGTGGCTTGGCGATTTCCACAGTATCGAAGCGCGAGTCATTCGCGGATACTGTATTTTCTGCGAAAAGCCATTACGGTTCGGCATGACTTTCGATCTCCGACAATTGCGTGCGTTCACGACCATCGTCGCGTGCGGCAGCCTCGGCCGCGCGGCCGACGCGCTGCACGTGACCCAGCCGGCGCTGAGCCGGATCCTGAAGCGGCTCGAGGACCAGATCGGCGCGCCGCTGTTCGAGCGCCATTCGAAAGGCGTGCAGCTGACCGCGTTCGGCGAGGCGCTGCTGCCGCACGCGACGCTGCTGCAGCACGAGGCCCAGCACGCGCGCGAGGAGCTCGACGCGATGCGTGGCTTCGCGAAGGGCACGATCAAGGTCGGCGCGGTGGGCAGCATCGCGAGCCTCGTGCTGCCGGTCGCGGTCGGCCGCGTGCTCGACCGCTGGCCGAACCTGCGCGTCGAGATTCTCGAAGGCGTGTGGGACCGGCTCGCGGAAGGGCTCCACAAGCACGAGATCGATCTCGCGCTGTCCGCGCACGGGCCCGACACCGACGAGATCGTCGCGATTCCGGAGTGCCGCTGGGAAGATCGCAGCCATATCGTTGCGGCACCGCACCATCCGCTGCGCGCGCTCGGCCGCCCGCCGACGCTCGCCGACACGCTGCACGCGCGCTGGGCGATTCCGCCGCGCGGCACCGCGCCGTTCGACCACATGCGCGCGACCTTCGACGTGCACGGGCTCGCGTTGCCCGACATCGCGGTCGAGACGCGCTCGGTCACGACGCTGAAGAGCCTCGTCGCGCACGCGGGGTTCCTGAGCTGGATGGCCGAGCCGATGTACGGCGCCGAACAGCGCGCCGGCACGATCGATACGCTGCCGGTGCGCGAGGTCGTCGCGATACGCACGCTCACCGCGTTCCGCCGCCGCCACGGCATCCTGCCGGGGCCGGCCGGCAAGCTGCTCGACGAACTCGTCGCATTGACGCGCGACGGGCGCTGACGCCCGTCCCCGCCGTCGACAAGCGGTGCAAGCGACGCGCGCGCCGCCGCGGCGCACCATCGAAACGCCATGTTCCCGCCTTGACTTTCGCGCGCCCAAATACGATCATTCGCTCACGTAAAGAGCAAATGATCGTATTCGACAGGAAAGACTGGCACGAACAGGAGACACCGGATGAGCGAATCGTCCCCCGCCCATGCGCCCGTGCTGCTGCACATCGGCGCAGGCTCGTTCCACCGCGCGCACCAGGCGTGGTATCTGCATCGCGCGAACGCGGCCGTACCGGCCGACGAACGCTGGTCGCTGACCGTCGGCAACATCCGCGACGACATGCGCGCGACGATGGACGCGCTCGCCGCCCAGCACGGCGCCTACACGCTCGAAACCGTCACGCCGCAAGGCGAGCGCGCCTACGAAACGATCCGCGCGATCTCGCGCGTGCTGCCGTGGTCGATCGATCTCGCCGCGCTGATCGATGCCGGCGCCGATCCGGCGTGCCGGATCGTGTCGTTCACCGTCACCGAAGGCGGCTACTACCTCGACGAACACGACCGGCTCGACCTCGCGAACCCCGATCTCGCGGCCGACCTGCAGGGCGCGCGCACGACGCTGTACGGCGCGCTCGCGGCGCTGCTCGCCGAGCGTGTGATACGCAGCGCGGGCCCGCTCACGCTGCAGAGCTGCGACAACCTGCGCAACAACGGCGCGCGCTTTCGCGCGGGCATGCGCGAATTCCTCGAACGGCGCGGCGAGGCCGGCCTGCTCGCCTGGTTCGATGCGAACGTCGCGACGCCGAGCGCGATGGTCGACCGCATCACGCCGCGCCCGACCGCCAACGTGCGCGAACGCGTGCGCGCGGCCACCGGCGTCGACGACGCGTGTCCGGTGATGGGCGAATCGTTCATCCAGTGGGTGATCGAGGACCGCTTCGCGGCGGGCCGGCCGCGCTGGGAGCTGGCCGGCGCGGAACTGGTCGACGACGTGCATCCGTACGAGGAAGCGAAGATCCGCATCCTCAACGCGACGCACAGCTGCATCGCGTGGGCCGGAACGCTCGCGGGCCACACGTACATCCACGAAGGCATGCACGACGCGGCGATCCGCCGCTTCGCGCACGACTACGTGACGCAGGACGTGATCCCGTGTCTCAGCCCGAGCCCGCTCGACCTCGAACGCTACCGCGACGTCGTGCTCGAACGTTTCGGCAATCCGTACGTGCTCGACACGAACCAGCGCGTCGCGGCCGACGGCTTCTCGAAGATTCCCGGCTTCATCGCGCCGACGCTCGCCGAATCGTTCGCGCGCGGCGCGGCACCAGTCGCTACCGCCGTGCTGCCGGCGCTGTTCCTGCGTTTTCTCGAACGCTGGGCGCGCGGCTTGCTGCCGTATGCGTACCAGGACGGCGTGATGGACGACGGCGCCGCGCGAGCGATCGTCGAAGCCGACGACCCGGTCGTCGCGTTGTGCGCGAGCCGCGCGCTGTGGGGCTCGCTCGCCGGCAACGCGGCGCTGTTCGAAGCGCTGCGCGCCGGGCTCGCGCGCGTCGACGCATGGCTCGCGCAGCGCTGATGCGCGGCCCCGGGCCGGGCAAAGCGGCCGCGCATCCGGGCGAACCTGCGTTGGCATGCGTGCACGCGGACGGCTAAAGTAGCGGCTCCTCACTGACGGAACGGATCGCTCATGTATCTCGGCATCGACCTCGGCACCTCGGAAGTGAAGGTGCTGCTGCTGGCCCCGGACGGCACCGTGGTCGGCACCGCGGGCACGCCGTTCAGCGTGTCGCGGCCGCACCCGCGCTGGGCGGAACAGCATCCGGACGACTGGTGGCAAGGCACGCTCGCCGCACTCGCGGCGCTGCGCGCGCGGCATCCGCATGCCTTCGCGCAGGTGCGCGGGATCGGCCTGTCCGGACAGATGCACGGCGCGGTGCTGCTCGGCCGCGACGATCGCGTGCTGCGCCCCGCGATCCTGTGGAACGACATGCGCAGCGCCGACGAATGCGCGCTGCTCACCGAACGCGCGCCCGATCTGCACGCGCTGGCCGGCAATCTCGCGATGCCCGGCTTCACCGCGCCGAAACTGCTGTGGGTCGCGAAGCACGAACCCGACGTGTTCGCCGCGACCGCGTGCGTGCTGATGCCGAAGGACTACCTGCGCTTCCGGCTCACCGGTGCGAAGGTGTCCGATCCGTCCGACGCGGCCGGCACGCTGTGGCTCGACGTCGCGCGCCGCGACTGGTCCGACGCGCTGCTCGCCGCGTGCGACATGACGCGCGACCAGATGCCGCGCATCGTCGAAGGCAACGCGCCGTCCGGCACGCTGCGCGCGGACGTCGCGCGCGAACTCGGGCTGTCGGAGGCCGTCGTGGTGGCGGGCGGCGGCGGCGACAACGCGACGAGCGCGCTCGGCATCGGCGCGATCCATGCGGGCGATGGCTTCGTGTCGCTCGGCACGTCGGGCGTGCTGAGCGTGGTCGGCGACCGCTTCATGCCGAATCCCGCATCCGCCGTGCATGCGTTCTGTCATGCGATCCCCGATCGTTGGCAACTGATGAGCGTCGTGCTGTCGGCCGCGAGCTGCCTGCGCTGGGTCTGCAAGCTGACGGGCACCGACGAGCCGGCGCTGCTCGCCGAAATCGAGGCGCTCGACGCGGACGCGCTCGCGACCGCGCCGCTGTTCCTGCCCTACCTGTCCGGCGAACGCACGCCGCACAACGATCCGTATGCGCAGGGCGTGTTCTTCGGGATGACGCACGCGACCGAACGCGCGCATCTCGGCTACGCGGTGCTGGAAGGCGTGACGCTCGGCCTCGCGGACGGCCTCGATGCGCTGCACACGGCCGGCGTCGAAACCGACCGGCTGTCGCTGATCGGCGGCGGCGCGCGCAGCGCGTTCTGGGCGCAGCTGATCGCCGACGCGCTGAACGTGCGCACGCGCCAGCACGGCGGCGGCGAAACGGGTGCGGCGCTCGGCGCGGCGCGGCTGGGCTGGCTCGCGGTCGGCGGCGATCCGCATGTCGTGCTGACCAAGCCCCCGGTGCGCGCCGAATATGCGCCCGACACCGCCCGTCATGCGCAGCTGCGCGAACGCCTCGACGCATTCCGCGCGCTGTATCGCCACGTGCGCCCGCTTTACGAACCGTCGCGCGCGCGGCTCGCGTAAGCGCCGCCGCGGCGACGCGCCGTGGCCGTCGGCCGCGCCCGGCATGCGTTACAGTGGATGCCGTTGCGCCGCCCGACGGACGGCCCGCGGGGCGGCCCCCAGATCCAAACCGAACCGCTATCGTGTCCAAGTCCTCAGAAAAACTCGATCTCGCCACGCGTGCCGCGTGGCTCTACTACGTCGCGGGCGACACGCAGAACGAGATCGCCGAGAAGCTGCAGGTGTCGCGCCCGGTCGCGCAGCGCCTCGTCGCGTTCGCGGTCGAGAAGAACCTGATCCGCGTGCGCGTCGATCACCAGCTCGCCGACTGTCTCGACCTCGGCGCGCAACTGTCGAAACGCTACGGGCTCGCGATGTGCGAAGTCGTGCCCGTCGATGCCGATGCCCCCGAAGCGATCGACCGCAAGCTCGCGGTCGCCGGCGCGCAGGTGATGGAGCGCTACCTGAACGAAACGCGGCCGATGGTGATCGCCGTCAGCAGCGGCCGGACGCTGAAGGCCGCGGTCGCGCAGATCGCGCAGATCGAGCGGCCGCAGCACCGGCTCGTGTCGATGGTCGGCGCGATCGCGGCCGACGGCTCGTCGAACCGCTACGACGTCGCGCAGTACATCTCCGAGAAGACCGGCGGCAAGCACTTCCTGCTGCCCGCGCCGCTGTTCGCCGACAGCGACGCCGAGCGCGCGCAGTGGTGCAATCACCGGCTGTACCGGATCGTCGATGCGCTGTCGGCGCAGGCCGACGTCGCGTTCGTCGGGATCGGCAACATCGGCCCGCATTGCCCGCTCTACGAGGACGGCTTCATCACCGAACAGGAACGCGACGAAATGACCGCGCTCGGCGCGGTGGCCGAACTGCTCGGCGTGCCGATCGATGCACAGGGCAGGCTGGTCGACGTGTCGACGAGCGCGCGCGTGACGAGCGTCGCGCTACACACGCCACCGAAGCGTCCGACGATCGCGTTCGCGGGCGGCCCGAAGAAGCGCGACGCGGTGATCGCCGCGCTGCGCGGCGGCTGGCTGTCGGGGCTCGTCACCGACGAGACCTGTGCGCGCGCGGCGCTCGAGGCGAAGGCGGCCTGACGCCGCTGAACGGGCGCGCCTGTCGTCCACCCCCTGCGGCGCACGGCACGCGCGACCAGCGCGCGCCGTGCGCCCGTGCATCACGCCGCCTTCGCGTGCGCGCTCAGCCGCCGGAACGCCTGACCCTGCTCGTCGAACAGGTGGCAGTGCTCGGCCTGCGCGTGCACGTGCAGCGCCTCGCCGGTGCGGTACGTGTCGAGCGGCGGAATCCGCGCGATCAGCCCGTCCGGCGCGACGGCCGACTCCGCATACAGATACGCGGCATCGCCGAGCGATTCGACGGCCATCGTCCGTGCCGCGACGCCGGTCGCCGCCTGCCCCACCAGCAGATGCTCGGGCCGCACGCCGACCGTGACGGCCGCGCCGCGCTGCAGCGCCGCCGCCTCGACCGCGACGCGCTGCGTCTCGCCGCTGTCGAAGCGCACCAGCACGCCGGTCGCGTCGACCGACTCGACCGTGCCCTTCAGGAAGTTCATCTTCGGCGAGCCGATGAAACCCGCGACGAACTGGTTGGCCGGCGCGTGGTACAGCGCGTTCGGCGTGCCGACCTGCTGCACCGCGCCGCCCGACAGCACGACGATCTTGTCGGCGAGCGTCATCGCCTCGACCTGGTCGTGCGTCACATAGATCATCGTCGTCTTCAGCTCGTCGTGCAGCCGCGCGAATTCCAGGCGCATCTTCACGCGCAGCGCGGCATCGAGGTTCGACAACGGCTCGTCGAACAGGAACACCTTCGGCTTGCGCGTGATCGCGCGGCCGATCGCGACGCGCTGCCGCTGGCCGCCCGACAGTTGCTTCGGCTTGCGGTCGAGCAGATGATCGATGTGCAGGATCTTCGCGGCCTGCTTCACCGCCTGGTCGATCTCCGGCTTCTTCGCGCCGGCGAGCTTCAGGCCGAACGCCATGTTGTCGTACAGCGTCATGTGCGGATACAGCGCATACGACTGGAACACCATCGCGATGCCGCGCTTCGCGCTCGGCACGTCGTTGACCTTCGCGCCGTCGATCAGCAGGTCGCCGCTCGAGATGTCCTCGAGCCCGGCGATCATCCGCATCAGCGTGGATTTGCCGCAGCCGCTCGGCCCGACGAACACGACGAATTCGCCGTCGGCGATGTCGAGGTTCACGTTGCGAAGCACTTCGGTGTCGTCGTAGCGCTTCGCGATGTTGCGCAGGAGCACGCTTGCCATGGTCTGTCTCCGTTCGTTCGTGATGCGCCGCGTTCGACGCGGCGCGCAATCGTTCGTGGTTGCTAGCTCGGCAGCACGGCGCCGGTCGCCTGCCAGCGCGCGACGTAGCCGGGCAGCTCGTGCATGTCGTCGAATACGTGACGCGCGCCGATCCCGCGCAGCGCGTCGATCTGCGCGGCCGACGCATGCCCGCCGCCGACGAAGCCGAGCACGGTCATGCCTGCCGCGGCGGCCGCGGTGATGCCGGTCGCGCTGTCCTCGACGACGAGGCATTGCGCGGGCACCACGCCGAGCGCGCGCGCGGCCGCGAGATACACGTCGGGCGCCGGCTTCGGCCGCGCGACTGAATCCGCGCAGAACAACCGGTCGCCGAAGAAGCGCGCGAGGCCGGTGCGCGCGAGCGCCGCCTCGACGTACGTGCGGTAGCTGTTGCTCGCGCATGCGGTCGTCAGCGCGAGCGCCGCGAGTGCCGTATCGATCCCGTCGACCATCGGCGCATTGACGGCCGCCGCCTCGACCGCGCGGCGGATCGCGTCGACGTCGTCGGCCGTCAGCGTGCGGCCGACGGCCTCGCCCGCGCCGGCCAGCACGCGCTCGATGCGCAGTCCGAGCAGCGGCATCACCGCCGGCCGCGCATCGACGCCCGGCCAGCGCGCGTCGAGTTCGCGCACGATCACGTCGGCGGCGACGGCCTCGCTGTCGATCAGCACGCCGTCGCAATCGCAGATCAGCACGTTCATGCCGTGGCCGATCGCACCTTCGCCGGCCGCGCCTTCGCCGGTCGCACCTTCGCCGGCCGCACCTTCGCCGGCCGCGCTCATTTGACCGCCCCGAACGTGAGCCCGCGCACGAGCTGCTTCTGCGACAGCCAGCCGACGACCAGGATCGGCGCGACCGCGAGCAGGGAAGCTGCGGAAAGCTTCGCCCAGAACAGCCCCTCGGGGCTCGAGTACGACGCGATGAACACGGTCAGCGGCGCGGCGTTCGAGCTCGACAGGTTGATGCTCCAGAACGCCTCGTTCCACGACAGGATCACGAGCAGGAGCGCGGTGGACGCGAGCCCCGGCAGCGCCATCGGCATCAGCAGGTAGACGATCTCCTGCCACGTCGACGCGCCGTCGATGCGCCCTGCCTCGAGGATGTCCTTCGGGATCTCGTTGAAGTACGTGAAGGTCATCCACACCGCGATCGGCAGGTTGATCAGCGTGTACACGATCACGAGACCCGACACGGTATCGAGCAGCCCCGCGTTCTTCCACAGCAGGTAGATCGGCACGAGCACGCCGACCGACGGCATCATCTTGGTCGACAGCATCCACAGCAGCACCTTCTGCGTGCGGTGGTTCGGGAAGAACGCCATCGCGTAGGCGGCCGGCACCGCGAGCAGCAGCGAGATCACCGTGACGCCCGCCGAGATCAGCACCGAGTTCCACGCGAACGAGAAGTAGTTGCTGCGCGCGAACACCTCGCGGAAGCTGTCGAGCGTCGGCATGAAGAACAGCGTCGACGCGTACGCCTGCTGCTCGGTCTTGAACGCGGTGATCGCCATCCAGAAGATCGGGAAGAACAGCAGCAGCGCGAGCAGCCACGCGAGCGCGCCGGGCAGCGCGCGCCGCACGAGGTCGAGCGGGGCCGGCGCGCGCCGGCCTTCGAAAGTCAGGTCGCTCATTTTTCGTACTCCCCCTTCAGGTTGCGCGCGAGCATCCGCACCAGGAAGAACGACACGACGTTCGCGACCACGACGGCGATGATCCCGCCCGCGGATGCGAGGCCGACGTCGAACTGCTGCAGGCCGAGCGCGTAGATCAGGTACGACAGGTTGGTCGTCGCATTGCCCGGGCCGCCGCCCGTCGTCGTGTAGATCTCCGCGAAGATCGACAGCAGGAAGATCGTCTCCATCATCACGACCACGGCGATCGCGCGCTTCAGGTGCGGCAGCGTGATGTAGAGGAACATCGCGATCGGGCCCGCGCCGTCGATGCGCGCGGCTTCCTTCTGCTCCTGGTCGAGCGACTGGATCGCGGTGAACAGGATCAGGAACGCGAACGGCAGCCACTGCCACGCGACGATGATGATCACGGCGGTGAGCGGGTAATCGGCGAACCAGTCGATCGGCGTCATCCCGAGCGCGCGCATCGCGTTCGCGACGAGCCCGTACACCGGATGCAGGATCATGTTCTTCCAGATCAGCGCGGCGACCGTCGGCATCACGAAGAACGGCGCGATCACGAGCAGGCGCGCCACGCCCTGCCCGTAGAACTTGCGGTCGAACAGCACGGCCATCAGCACGCCGCCGACCACGGTGATCGCAAGCACCGCGCCGATCAGCACGAGCGTGTGCCAGATCGCGGGCAGGAACGACGGATCGGTCGCGAGGAAGCGGTAGTTGTCGAGGCCCGCGAAGCCCTTCACGTCCGGGTTCAGCAGGTTGTAGCGCGAGAACGAATACCAGATCGTCATCGCGAGCGGAATCGACATCCACAGCAGCAGCACCGCGACGGACGGCGACACGAGCCAGCTGGCGCCGCCGCGCGCACGGCGCGGCGCGCCCGGCGGCGACGACGCGTCGCCGACCGACGGCGCGTGGCTCAGGGGAAGACGTAAATGACGCATGATCGGAGTCCCTCCGGTTGAGGCGCGGGCGCGAACGACCGGCCCGCGTTTCTGCTTCGGCGGCGTGCACCGTGCGCTGTGGCGCGCACGGTGCGGGCCGCGTCACTTCCTGTAGCCGGCCTGCCGGACCGCGCGGTCGGCGGCGGCCTGCCCGGCGGCCAGCGCCTGGTCGACCGTCATCTGGCCGGCCACCGCACCCGCGATCGCCTGGCCGACGACCGTGCCGAACGACTGGAATTCAGGAATCCCGACGTACTGCACGCCCGTGTACGGCACCTTCTTCAGCGACGGATCGTTCGGGTCGGCGGTCTCGATCGCCTTCAGCACGAAGTCCGAGAACGGCGCGGCGGCCTTGTACTCGGGGCGCTGGTAGGTCGACGCGCGCGTGCCCGGCGGCACCGACGCCCAGCCTTCGTCCTTGCCGACCATCTCGATGTACTGCTTCGACGTCGCCCACGCGATGAACTTGCGCGCGGCGTCCTGCTGCTTCGACGTCTTCGGCACGGCCAGCGCCCATGCCCACAGCCAGTGCGAGCCCTTCGGCGTGGCGGCGACCGGCGCGGCCGCGAAACCGATCCTGTCGGCGACCTGCGACTGCTGTTTGTTATAGAGCATCCCGGCCGCGACCGTCGCGTCGATCCACATCGCGCACTTGCCCGAGGCGGTCAGGGTCAGGTTCTCGTTGAAGCCGTTGGAGCTCGCTCCCGGCGGGCCGTCTTTCTTCAGCAGGTTCACGTAGAAGCCGATCGCCTTCTTCCATTCCGGCGACGTCAGCTGCGCGTTCCAGTTCTCGTCGAACCAGCGGCCGCCGAACGTGTTCACGACCGTCGACACGTACGCCATGTTCTCGCCCCACCCGGCCTTGCCGCGCAGGCAGATCCCGTAGGTGCCCTTCGCCTTGTCGGTGAGCTTGTCCGCGAACTCGGCGATCTGGTCGTAGGTCGGCTGGTCGGGCATCTTGAGCCCCTTCGCCGCGAACAGGTCCTTGCGGTAGAACGTCATCGAACTCTCGACGTAGAATGGCAGCGCATACAGCTGGCCGTTGTACGACAGGCTGTCGCGCGCCGTCTTCACGATGTCGTTCAGGTCGTAGTCGGCGGGCAGCCCCGTCATCGGCGCGAGCCAGCCGCGCTTGCCCCACTGCGGCGTCTCGTAGGTGCCGATCGCCATCACGTCGAACTGGCCGCTGCCGGTCGTGATGTCGGTGGTCGCGCGCTGGCGCAGCACGTTCTCCTCGAGGATCACCCAGTTCAGCTTGATGTCCGGGTTCGCCTTCTCGAACGCGGGCGACAGCTTCTTCAACTCGATCATGTCCGGGTTGTTCAGCGTCGCGATCGTCAGCGTGCCGGCGGACGCCGCGCACGCGGCCGTCGCGAGCGCGGCTCCGGCGAAGCCGCGCGCGGCGGCATCGAGCATCTTTCGTTGCATGGCATGTCTCCTGTGATTGTTCGACCTGTCGTCGGTGTTGCGTATTGCGTGTGTCGTGTTGCTGCGTTTCCTTCGCGGCCCGTCACGCCGGCCGCTGCATGCCGCACGCGCGCGCATAGTGCGCGATCACGTCGCGTATCCGGTGGCGCACCCACGCGCGCGGTTCCTTCGCGAGGCCGCCCGCGCGGCACGCCGCGTACACGTCCGGCAACCACTGCGCAACGAGCGTTTCAGGCACCGGCTGCCGCGCGAGATTGTCGAACAGCTGCTCGACCGCCGCCGCGACCGCCGGCTGCAGCCAGTAGTAGCGGATCCGGTCGCTGTAGCTGAACTGGCGCGCGAGCCGCTGCTCGGTCTCGTCGCCGCGGTAGTACGGTGCCCAGTGCTCGGGCTGTGCGCGCATCGCGGCGTCGACCACGTCGCGCAACCGCGAGCGCTGCGCGCCGTCGTCGATCAGCGCATCCTCGATGAAGGTAAGCGCGAACAGCGCCTCGCGCAACGCGAAGGTCAGCGCGGGGCCGACCTTCAGCACCGCGAAGTGGTCGCGCACGAGCGCGGCGAGCGCGCCTTCGGTCTGGTAGTCGGTCGAATGCGCTTCGAACACGAGGCGCGGCGTGCGCAGGATGCTCGCGCCAAGCGACGCGGCCTTCGCACTGTCGTAGTCGAGCACGTGGCGATCGTCGAAATCGACGCCCGGCTGCGCGACGATCGCGACGACACGCGTCCATGCGTCGTCGAGCCCGGCCGCCGCGAATGCGCTGCGGTGCGCGTCGAGCGTCGCCGCGATGCTGTCGCTGCGCGTGACCGCGATCCGCGCGATCGCATCACCGCCCGTGTCGCCCGCCACTTCGCCGCCCGGCGTCGGCACTTCGGTGCCGATCACGTAGACGGGCGCGACGCCGGCGCGCGCCGCCGCGTCTTCGGCCGCGCGGCACAGCGCGGCCGCGCGGACGGCGATCGTCCGGTCGTCGAGCCGCGCAGGATCGTCCGCGCACGCCATGCTCGCATCGAGGTGGATCTTCTCGAAGCCGGCTTCGACATACGCGGCGACCATCGCGGCCGCCTCGCGCATCGCGTCGGCCGCGCGGCGGTGCCGCCACGGGTTCGGGCCCAGATGGTCGCCGCCGAGCACGAGCGCCGACGGCGCGAGCCCGCAGCGCTGCGCGATCGCATCGACATCGCGCCGGAAATCGGCCGGCGTCATGCCCGTGTAGCCGCCGAGATGGTTCACCTGGTTGCAGGTCGCCTCGATCAGGAGCGGCGAGCCGTCCGCGCGCGCGGTCTCGCATGCGGCCTCCAGCACGAGCCGGTGCGCGCTGCAGATCGAATAGATGCCGCGCTGCGCATCCGCGCGGTTCGCGTCGAAGATCATCCGCAGCACGGCGTCGGCGTGCGCGCTGCGCGAGCGCTCGCCGACGGGGCTCAGGCCGGACATGCGACACCTCGCTCGGTCAGGAAACGGTCGATCTCGGCCGCGCTGCTGTTGCCCTCCATCGGGCCGCGCCGCGTGACCGCGATCGCGCCGGCCGCGTTCGCGCGGCCCAGCGCGACGTCGATCGGCATGCCGGCGACGAGGCTCGCGACCAGCGTGCCGCCGAAGCAGTCGCCGGCGCCGGTCGGATCGCGTTCGTCGACGGGATAAGCCGGCGCGTCGACGCGGCTCGCGCGATCGAACGCGACGCTGCCGGCCGCGCCGCGCTTGAGCACCACGCGCTCGAGCAGCGGATGCGTCGCGAGCAGGCCCGCGATCGCGCGCTCGGCCGGCTGCGGCCCGCAGAAGAACGGCAGGTCGGCTTCGCTCGGCAGGAACAGGTGGCACGCGGCGAGCATCTCGTCGAGTGCCGCACGCATCGGACGAAAGCTCAGCATTTCAGGGCGCACGTTCGGGTCGAACGACACCTTCGCGCCAACGCGCGCCGCTTCGATCACGCCGCGCTGCACCGCCGCGATCGCCGATTCGCTCGTCAGCGACGAGCCCATCACGTGGAAGTAGCGACAGCCGTCGAACATCGCGGTGTCGACGTCGGATGCGTCCACGCACGCGGCCGCGCTGGTGGACAGGCTGAACACGAAGCTGCGCGAGCCGTCGTCGCGATAGGCAACGAACGCGGTGCCGGTCGGACGTGCGACGCGGCGGATGCGTGCGACGTCGACGCCGTCGCGCTCGAGCCGCGCGACGATCGCGTCGCCGAACGCATCGCGGCCGACGCAGCCCGCGTAGGCGACCCGCGCACCGAGCCGCGCGGCCTGGTCGGCGAAGATCGCCGGCGCGCCGCTCGGGAACGGGCCCGCGAACAAGCCTGGCGTGTCGAAACCCTGGCCGCGCTCGGCGGCAACGAATTCGGCCAGCAGTTCGCCGGCGACGACGATCTCGGCCATCAGGCGGGCCCTCGTTCGACGGCGGCCGCTGCGTCGCGGGCCGGTCGGCTGGTTGCGCGTGCGAGCGGCGCCATCAGCTCATCCAGTTGCCGCCGTCGACGTTCAGCGTCTGGGCGGTGATGTAGTCGGCGTCGGCCGACGCGAGGAACAGCGCGGCGCCCGTCAGGTCGCCCGGCACGCCCATCCGGCCGAGCGGCACGGCTTCACCGACAAGCCGCTTCTTCTCCCCGAGCGGCCGGTTCTCGTAGCGCGCGAACAGCGCATCGACCTGCTCCCACATCGGCGTGTCGACCACGCCCGGCGCGATCCCGTTCACGTTGATCCGGTGCGGCGCGAGCGCGAGCGCGGCCGACTGCGTGTAGCTGATCACCGCGGCCTTGGTCGCGCAGTAGTGCGAAACGAGTGCCTCGCCGCGACGCCCGGCCTGCGACGACATGTTGACGATCTTGCCGCCGCGGCCCTGCTCGACCATCCGCCGCGCGACCGCCTGCAGCAGGAAGAACAGCCCCTTCACGTTCACCGCGAACAGCCGGTCGAACACGTCCCAGGATTCGTCGAGGATCGGGCGCATGTCGAACAGCGCCGCGTTGTTGAACAGGATGTCGATGCCGCCGAAGCGCTCGACGGCGGTTGCGACGATGCGCGCGATGTCATCACGGCGCGTGACGTCCGCAGTGACGGCCACCGCACGGCCAGGATGCGCCTCGATCAGTCGTGCGAGCGAACCGCTTGCCGGCTTCAGGTCGACCAGCACGCAGCGCGCGCCCTCGTCCAGATAGCGTTGCGCGACCGCTTCGCCGATGCCGCTTGCCGCGCCCGTCAGGATCGCGACCTTGTCTTCCAGTCTCACGGGTTGTCTCCGGTTCGTTCTGCTGCACGACGGCCGCGAGGTGAGCGAACGCTCGCTAGCCGATCAATTGCTCTGTCGTTGGTCGAATGATCGGATACGCGATTCATGCTGTCAAGGCGACACGGCGGCTTTCGATGATGCGCTGCGGCACGGCCGCGCCAAGCGCCGGTCGGCGACCCGCGCCCCGCAAGGCGCGGCGCGCTGGGTGCGGCGCGGCTGAAACGGCGATGAAGGGGACGGAGCGCGTGCATGGGCAGGAATTCGGGCTGCACGGCATGGAGATACGTTATATCATCGCCATACTTCGTTTCATTGCCTGCTTCACGCCATGGCCACCTCATCGCCCATCGACGCCCGGCTGTCCCGGGCCGACGCATTCGCCGCCGAGCACGGGCTCGCGTGGACGCCGCTGCGCCGTCAGGTCTACGAACGCGTGCTGGCCGCGCAGCGCCCGATCGGCGCGTACGACCTGCTCGCCGAGCTCGAGCCGCAGCGCGGCCGCGTGCCGCCCACGACCGTCTATCGCGCGCTCGATTTCCTCGTCGAGCACGGCTTCATCCACCGGATCGAATCGAAGAACGCATTCTTCGCGTGCTGCGAGATCGGCGTGCCGCACGAAGGCCAGTTCCTCATCTGCGATTCGTGCGGCGAGACCGTCGAGATTCCGGGCAGCGACCTCGCGAAACAGTTGTCCGCGAGCGAGCCTGCACACGGGTTCGAAGTCCACCACCAGGTCGTCGAGCTGAACGGCCTGTGCGGGCACTGCAAGGGCAAGCCCGCGCAACGCTGACACCGCACACGCGCGGCGCACGCGCCGCCCCTTCCAAGAGGAGTTTCATGTCCATTGCCCTGAAGCGCGCGCCGCTGCGCGCCCTGCCGCCTGCCCGCTGGCTCGCCACTGCCGTTGCCACCCTGTCGCTCTCGGTGTCCGCGTTCGCGCAGGTCGCGACCGTCAACGTCGTGGCCGCCGAGAATTTCTACGGCGACGTCGCGTCGCAAATCGGCGGCAGCCATGTCGCAGTGACGAGTATTCTCAGCAATCCGGACCAGGATCCGCACCTGTTCGAAGCGAGCCCGAAGACCGCGCGCGCGCTCCAGCACGCGCAGGTCGTGATCTACAACGGCGCCAACTACGATCCGTGGATGAGCAAGCTGCTCGGTGCGTCCAAGCAGGCGAAGCGCGCGACGATCGTCGTCGCGGATCTCGTCGGCAAGAAGGCCGGCGACAACCCGCACCTGTGGTACGACCCGGCGACCATGCCGGCCGCCGCGCGTGCGCTCGCGGCCGAGCTCGGCCGTGCCGATCCGGCGAACAAGGCCGACTACGACGCGAACCTGCAGAAGTTCGTCGCGTCGCTGAAGCCGATCGACGACAAGGTCGCCGCGCTGCGCGCGCAGTACAAGGGCGTGCCGGTGACGGCCACCGAGCCTGTGTTCGGCTACATGTCGGACGCGATCGGCCTCGACATGCGCAACCAGCGCTTCCAGCTCGCGACGATGAACGACACCGAAGCCAGTGCGCAGGACGTCGCCGCGTTCGAGAACGACCTGCGCAAGAAGCAGGTGCGCGTGCTGATCTACAACAGCCAGGCCGAAGCGCCGATGACCAAGCGCCTGCTGAAGGTCGCGCGCGACGGCGGCGTGCCGAGCGTCAGCGTCACCGAGACGCAGCCGGCCGGCAAGACGTTCCAGCAATGGATGGCCGGCCAGCTCGATGCGCTCGCGGCCGCGCTTTCCGCCAGCAAGAAATGACCCACGCAACGACATGACCGCCACTCCCCACGCACTCGCACTCGATCGCGTCACGCTCGAACTGGGCGGACGCACGATCCTGCGCGACGTGAGCTTCTCGATCGAACCCGGCGAATTCGTCGGCGTGCTCGGGCCGAACGGCGCGGGCAAGACGACGCTGATGCGCGCTGTCCTCGGCCTCGTGCCCGTCACGGGCGGCACGCTGTCGGTCGGCGGCGTGCCGGTCGCGCGCGGCAACGCGTCGATCGGCTACATGCCGCAGATCCGCAGCGGCCTCGCGAATCGCCGGATGCGCGGCTACGACTTCGTCGCGATGGCCGCCGACGGCCATCGCTGGGGGCTGCCGCACACGAACGCCGCGACGCGGCGCGACGTCGACCGCGTGCTCGATCTCGTCGGCGGCCCGACGCTCGCGCGCCGGCCGCTGTCGGAACTGTCGGGCGGCGAGCGGCAGCGCCTGCTGCTCGCGCAGTGTCTGCTCGGCAGCCCGAAGCTGCTGCTGCTCGACGAGCCGCTGATCAGCCTCGACCCGAACCACCAGCGCGGCGTCGTCGAACTCGTGCGCAATGTGCAGCGCGAGCTCGGCATCACCGTGCTGTTTTCCGCGCACGAACTGAATCCGCTGCTGAACGCGCTCGACCGCGTGCTGTATCTCGGCAACGGCGTCGCGGCGCTCGGCACCGTCGACGAGGTGATCACGAAACCGGTGCTGTCGCGGCTCTACGGCTCGCCGATCGACGTGATGCGCGTGAACGGCAAGATCTTCGTGATGTCGGGTGACGTCGAAATCGAAAAGCACGATCACGAACACGAGGACGACGACGGCCACTCGCATGGCGGCAGCGGCGGCCACGATCACGGCCATCACCACCACGGACACGCTCATCCCGGGCATTCGCACGATGTTTGAATACGACTTCATGATCAACGCGTTCGCCGCGTCGGGGATCGTCGCGGTGCTCGCGGGCATCGTCGGCTACTTCCTGGTGCTGCGCGGACAAACCTTCGCCGGCCATGCGCTGTCGCACGTCGGCTTCACGGGCGCGACCGGCGCGGTGCTGCTCGGCATCTCGCCGATCTGGGGGATGGTCGGCTTCACGCTCGCGGCCGGGATCGGAATGGGCGCGCTCGGCGAACGGCTCGCGGGCCGCGACGTCGCGATCGGCGTGATCCTGTCGGGCGCGCTCGGCTTCGGCCTGCTGTTCCTGCATTTCTACACGTCGTTCGCGACGCAGGTCACCGCGCTGCTGTTCGGCAACGTGCTCGCGGTCAGCCACGACACGCTCGCGGTGCTGGCCGGCATCGGCGCGGTGAGCCTCGTCGCACTCGCGCTGATCGCGCGGCCGCTGCTGTTCGCGTCGCTGCAGCCCGAACTGGCCGAAGCCAAGGGCGTGTCGCTGCGCACGGTGTCGATGCTGTTCCTCGCGGTGTGCGCGCTGGCGGTGGCCGCGGCGACGCAGATCGTCGGCGTGCTGCTCGTATTCACGCTGCTGGTCGGGCCGGCCGCGGCCGCGCAGAACGTGTCGACGCGGCTGTCGACCGGCGTGCTGCTCGCCGCGTTGTTCGCGCTGTTCGAGGCGTGGGTCGGGATCGCGCTCGCGTATCACACCGACTGGCCGACGAGCTTCTGGATCACCGCGCTCTCCGCGATTGTGTATGGGGCGAGCTTGTTGCGACGCCACTGATCGTCGAGCGGTGAAAATGAAAACGCCGGCCTGCCCGAAAGGCCGCCGGCGTTTTTGCATTCGCGCGCGACGAGCAGCGCGTGCTGCGGGTTACGCGTGTCGCGCCCCTTTCACCGCGCCAGCACCCGCGCATGATGCGCGACATGATCGGCAATGAACGTCGAGATGAAGTAGTAGCCGTGATCGTAGCCTTCATGCCGGCGCAGCGTCAGCGGCTGGCCGGCCTTCGCGCACGCGGCTTCGAATACGTCGGGGTTCAGCTGGTTCGCGAGAAACTGGTCGGCGAGGCCCTGGTCGACGAGGATACCGTCCGGGAATTTCGGCGCATCCGCGCGGGCGACAAGCTCGCTCGCGTCGTGCTGCTTCCACGCGTCGCGGTCGGCACCCAGGTACCCCGAGAACGCCTTCTCGCCCCACGGGCAGCGCGTCGGTGCGGCGATCGGCGCGAATGCCGACACCGACCGATACAGGCCGGGATGCCGCAGCGCGAGCGTCAGCGCACCGTGCCCGCCCATCGAGTGGCCGAAGATCCCGAGCCGCGCACCGTCGATCGGCAGTTCAGCCGCGACGAGTTCGCGCAGTTCGCCCGTCACGTACGACTCCATCCGGTAATGCGTCGACCACGGCGCTTGCGTCGCGTCGACATAGAAACCCGCACCGACGCCGAAATCCCATGCATCGGCCTCGCCCGGCACGCCCGCGCCGCGCGGGCTCGTATCGGGCATCACGAGCGCGAGGCCGTGCTGCGCCGCGTACTGCTGCGCGCCGCCCTTGATCGCGAACGTCTCCTCGGTGCACGTGAGCCCCGCGAGATAGAACAGCGCCGGCACGCGGCCGTGCGCCGCCTGCGGCGGCAGGTACACCGAGAACTTCATCGGCAGGCCGATCGCCGTCGAATCGTGGCGATAGAAGCGTTGCTCGCCACCGTGGCAAGCATGCGAAGAAACGAGTTCGAGCATGGGGTTCCCTTCCGTTCAATACAGCACGATCGGGCGAATCGATTCGCCCTTCTTCATCGGGTCGACGCCGTCGTCGAGCGTCTCGAGCGGCAGCGCGCGTGACCAGGTCGTCAGTTGCCGCGTTTGCCGTGCCACCGGTCGACACGCACGCACCGTGCGGCGTCGCATGCGGCGCGGCGTAACCGCATCGTGCTCGCCATGATCGCCGATCCTGCCGCCCGTCGCGCGTGCGAAACAGCCGGCGGCTTGCCACGACGCGTCATCGCTGGCGCAAAACGACAAGCGTCCGAGTCTAAACGCCGCGCGTGAACCACGCATCCGTTCGCGCATACAGATCGATGAAACGCGCGTGGCGTGCGGCCAGCGCGCGATCGTCGCGCGGCGCGGCGACCGGCGACGCAGCCGGCGCCAGCGTGCGCAGCGCGTCGTCGCGCCAGTGCCCGATCGCGACGCCCGCGAGCAGCGCGGCGCCGCGCGTCGCGGCGTTCGGGCAATCGACCGCGTCGAGCGACGCACCGAGCGCATCCGCGAGCAACTGGCGCCAGCGCGGATCGACCGAGCCGCCGCCGGCGAGGCGCAGCGTCGTCACCGGATCGGCCCGGTTCGCATCGCGAATCGCATCGAGCCCCGCGCGCAATGCGAACGCGACGCCTTCGAATGCGGCGCGCATCATCGCGCCGCGCGAGTCGCCGAGCCCGAGACCGAGCCAGCCGCCGCGCGCATCGGGATTCATCCACGGCGACCGCTCGCCCGTCAGGTACGGCAGGAAACAGAGCCGCTCCGACGCCGGCTGCGCGAACGCGTCGTCGTACGCGTCGGGCCAGCCCGGATAGCCGAGCCAGCCGCGCACGGCTTCGAGCGCGAGCCCGACGTTCTGCATCGCGGCCATCGTGTAATAGCCGCCGCCGGCCGCCGTGCGATAGCGATGCAACCCGCGCCGGGCGGGCGGCAACGCATCCGCGAGCACGACGATCTGGCCGCCGCTGCCGGTGGTCAGCAACGCGTCGCCGGCCGCGACCAGCCCGCTGCCGAGCGCCGCGCACGCGGTATCGGCCGCCCCCGTCGCCAGCGGCACGCCGGCCGGGAGCCCGAGTGCCGCCGCGGCCTTCGCATCGATCACGCCGCAGCGCGCGCCCGACGCCCGCACCGGTGCGAACCGGTCGGCCGGCAGGCCCAGCGAGTCGATCAGCGCCGTATCCCATGCGCCGTCCGGCGTCGCGAGCGCGGTCGCGCACGCGTCGCTCGGATCGGCCGCGACCTCGCCGCCTAGCGCGATGCGCAGCCAGTCCTTCGGCTGCACGGCACGGCAAGCGGCCTGCAGCGCGTGCGGTTCGTGTGCTGCCAGCCAGCGCAACAACGGGCCAGCCATCCCGGGTGCGACGGGATTCGGCGCGTCGGGCCAATCCGCCGCGTGCGCTTCGCGCACCGCGCGCGTATCGGGCCACAACAGCGCGGGCCGCACCGGCTGCCCGGCCGCGTCGATCAGCACGACGCCATGCATCTGGCCGGAGAAGCCGATCGCGGCGACCTGCTCGCGCTCGCCGGCGGGCAGCCGTGCAGCGGCGCGCACGAGCGCCTGCCACCACACGTCGGGCGCGATTTCGGCCCAGCCGGGGTGCGGCGACGACAACGCATAGGGTTCGCTCGCAACCGCGCGCTCGACGCCATCGGCATCGAGCGTGACGAGTTTGACGGAGCCGGTACCGAGGTCGATTCCGAGCAGGCGCATGGCGGGATGGCGTATTCGAGTGAACGGATATCGATGATAGCGGGATCGCGACATGCGCCCCGACTTGCGCGGCGCTTTTTGGCCGCGCGGCGACGCGAAAACAGGGCCGTGCACGACCGGTTTCGCCGGGCTGCACCTTGTCCGCCAAAACGGCCGCTCGCGGGTTAACCCGGCGCGATTTTTCGCCGGTCGTTTTTGCCACTATGCCGCGATCGCGATACACACCATAAAGCGACCGATATTTGACACGGGGGCCCGCGCTATTTTGGAGGGCTATAAAACCGGGGAACCTCACTCCAGCGGCAGTTTCCCGATGATCGACACCCTGTCTCATGCCGACATGGCATATCGAACCAGCAAAGAACGGAATAGAACCCAGCGCTCTTGTTGCGATGTTGCATTCCGCATAACTTCGTACCACCCCGAAAACAAGATCATGGAGTGAGACAGATGCAATCGAACACGGTCCATCCGTGCGATGAGGTGCTGCCGACCGGCAAGCTTGTAACGCTTGGTCTGCAGCACGTCCTCGTCATGTACGCCGGCGCCGTCGCCGTGCCGCTTATCGTCGGCGGCGCGCTGAAGCTGCCGAAAGACCAGATCGCGTTCCTGATCAGCGCCGACCTGTTTTCGTGCGGCATCGCCACGCTGATCCAGACGCTCGGCCTGTGGATCTTCGGGATCCGCCTGCCCGTCATCATGGGCTGCACGTTCGCCGCAGTCGGCCCGATGATCGCGATCGGCACCAACCCTGGCCTCGGCATTCTCGACATCTTCGGCTCGACCATCGCGGCCGGCATCATCGGCATCGTGCTCGCGCCGACGATCGGCAAGCTGTTGCGGTTCTTCCCGCCGGTCGTGGTCGGCACCGTGATCGCGGTGATCGGGCTGTCGCTGATGGAAGTCGGGATCAACTGGGCAGCCGGCGGCGTCGGCAACCCCGAATACGGTAGCCCGGTCTACCTCGGCCTGTCGCTGCTCGTGCTCACGCTGATCCTGCTGATCAACAAGTACGGCCGCGGCTTCCTCGCGAACATCTCGGTGCTGCTCGGCATCGTCGCCGGCTTCGTGATCGCGTTCGCGATCGGCCGCGTGAATACCGACGGCGTCGCACACGCACCGTGGGTCGGCTTCGTGATGCCGTTCCACTTCGGCCTGCCGCACTTCGACCCGCTGTCGATCGCGACGATGGTCACGGTGATGTTCGTCACGTTCATCGAATCGACCGGCATGTTCCTCGCGGTCGGCGACATGGTCGATCGCCCGGTCAACCAGGAGCGCCTCGTGCGCGGCCTGCGCGTCGACGGCCTCGGCACGCTGATCGGCGGCATCTTCAACTCGTTCCCGCATACGTCGTTCTCGCAGAACGTCGGCCTGATCGGCGTGACGGGCGTGAAGAGCCGGTTCGTCTGCGCGACGGGCGGCGTGATCCTGGTGCTGCTCGGCCTGTTCCCGAAGATGGCGCAGGTCGTCGCGTCGGTGCCGCCGTTCGTGCTCGGCGGCGCGGGTATCGTGATGTTCGGGATGGTGGCCGCGAACGGCATCAAGGTGCTGTCGAAGGTCGACTTCGTGAACAACTCGCACAACCTGTTCATCGTCGCCGTGAGCGTCGGCATGGGCCTCGTGCCGGTCGTGTCGCCGCACTTCTTCTCGAAGCTGCCGCCCGCGCTCGCACCGATCCTGCACAGCGGGATCCTGCTCGCGTCGGCCACCGCCGTGCTCCTGAACATCGTGTTCAACGGTGTGAAGGGCGAGAAGGACGCGCGTTGCGACATCCGCCGCGCAGGACACGACTTCGACGGACGCCCGGCCGACGTGCATCACTGATCGATCCGACCCGGACGCGCCGGAACACGGCGCGATACGGACGAGGAAAAACGCCACGGCTTGCCGTGGCGTTTTGCTTGGGGGCGAGCGGTCGGACGACGGCGGCGGTGATGCCGGCGACCCGGCGATGACGCTCCCCAGTCGCCGCAAACCGTCCGCACAAAAAGAAACGCCACGGAGTTTCGTCCGTGGCGTTGTCGCATCCCGGGGACCGCGACTTCAGCGAACCGGAGCGATTCCCCGCCCCTGCCCGCCGTCGTGCTTACCCGCTCGTCGCCGCTGCCGACGCAGGCGCCGGTGCGGCCGCCTTGTCGTAGTCGACCGTCTCGTCCGGCGCGCGCGGCGTCTCGCCCGCGCGCTGGATCCAGCCGCCGCCCAGTGCGCGGTACAGCGTGACGAGGTTCGTCCAGCGTGCCAGGCGCGCACTGATCAGCGACTGCTGTGCGGAGTACAGGTCGGTTTGCGCGGTCAGCACCGACAGGTAGCTGTCGACCCCGTTCTTGTAGCGCAGGTCCGACAGATCGAAGCGGCGCTGCTGCGCGTGCTCGTTGCGCTCGAGCGCGGCGATCTGCTGGTCGTACGTGCCGCGTGCGGCCAGCCCGTCCGACACTTCGCGGAACGCCGACTGGATCGCCTTCTCGTAGTTGGCGATCTCGATGCGCTTCTGCACGTTGGCGAGGTTCAGGTTCGCGATGTTCTGCCCGCCTTCGAAGATCGGCATCGTGATCTGCGGCGCGAACGACCACGCCGCCGTGCCGGCCTTGAACAGGCCGCCGAGCGTCGGGCTGCCGGTACCGAACGCGCCCGTCAGCGAGATGCGCGGGAAGAACGCCGCGCGGGCCGCGCCGATGTTGGCGTTCGCGGCCAAGAGCGTCTGCTCGGCCTGCATCACGTCCGGACGACGCGTCAGCAGGTCGGACGGCAGACCGGCCGGCACATCCGTCAGCAGGTTCTGCGCGTCGAGCGGCATGCCCGCCGGCAGATCGTCCGGCAGCGGCTCGCCGATCAGCAGCACCAGCGCGTTCAGTGCCTGCGCACGCGCACGCGCCTGCGCCTGCTGGTTCGCGAGCGCCGTCTCGACGACCGTCTGCGCCTGGCGCAGCTCGAGCTCGGAGCCCGTGCCGTTGTCGAACTGCAGCTTCGTCAGGTCGTACGATGCCTGCGCGCTCTTCAGCGTGTTTTCCGTGACCTGCAGCAGGTCGTCGGTCGACAACAGCGTCAGGTACTGGTCAGCCACCTGCGACACCAGCGAGATTTCCGCCGCTTGCCGCGCGTACGACGTCGACAGGTACTGCGCGAGCGCCTGGTCCTTCAGGCTCTGCACGCGACCGAACAGGTCGAGCTCCCACGACGCCGACAGCCCGACGTTGTAAGCGCGCGAGATATACGGCGCACCGGTCGTCGACAGGCCCCGCGGCACGCGCTGGATGTTGCCCGTGCCCGTGCCGTCGAGCGTCGGGAACAGGCCCGCGCGCGTGATCTGGTACTGCGCGCGCGCCGCCTCGATGTTCAGCACCGACACGCGCAGGTCGCGGTTGTTCTTCAGCGCGATCTCGATCAGCCGCTGCAGACGCGGATCGACGAAGAATTCGCGCCAGCCGATGGCAGTCGCCGCCTGGCCGTTCGCGCTGCGCGCGCCGGCAGCGCCCGGCTGCGTCGCATAGACGCCGCCGGCCGGATACGCTTGCGCGACGGGCGCGTCGGGCCGCGTGTAATGCGGCGCCATCGTGCAGCCCGTGGCAAGGAGCGCGACCGCGATTGCAGTCAAAGCGTGTTTTTGCATCATCACTGTCCCTTGTTGCCTTCGTCGCCGTTGCCCGGCTTCTCTTCGTGGCGTGCGTGCTCCTGAGCCAGGCGCAGCGCCTCGTCGGCATCTTCCTTCTCGCCGCTGAAGATCGCGCGGATCTTCACGAAGAACATCGGGATCAGGAAGATCGCGAGGAACGTCGCCGTGAGCATCCCGCCGATCACGCCCGTACCGATTGCGTGCTGGCTCGCGGAACCCGCACCGTTGCTGATCGCGAGCGGCATCACGCCGAGAATGAACGCGAGCGACGTCATCAGGATCGGACGCAGCCGTTGACGCGCCGCTTCCAGCGCGGCCTCGATCGGCCCCATCTTCTCGGTCACCTGCAACTCGCGGGCGAACTCGACGATCAGAATCGCGTTCTTCGCGGACAAGCCCACGGTGGTCAACAGGCCGACCTGGAAGTACACGTCGTTCTCCAGCCCGCGCATCGTCGCCGCGAGCAGTGCGCCGATCACGCCGAGCGGCACCACCATGATCACCGAGAACGGGATCGACCAGCTTTCATACAGCGCCGCGAGACACAGGAACACGACGAGGATCGAGATCGCGTACAGGATCGGCGCCTGCGAACCCGACTGGATTTCCTGGAACGACAGGCCGGTCCACGAATAGCCGATACCGACCGGCAGCTTCTTCGCGAGCCCTTCCATCGCGGTCATCGCCTGACCGGTCGACTTGCCCGGTGCGGCCTGACCCTGGATTTCCATCGCCGACACGCCGTTGTAACGCTCGAGCTTCGGCGAACCGTACGTCCAGTGACCGGTCGCGAACGCGCTGAACGGCACCATCCCGCCCGACCCGTTGCGCACGTACCAGATGTTCATGTCTTCCGGCGTCATCCGGAACGGCGCATCGGACTGCACGTAGACCTTCTTGATCCGGCCGTCGGTGTCGAGGAAGTTGTTCACGTACTTCGACGCCCATGCGATCGAGAACGTCTGGTCGATCGCGTCCGCCGTCACGCCGAGCGCGTTCGCCTTCTCGCGGTCGATATCGACCTTGTACTGCGGCGTGTCGTTGAGGCCGTTCGGTCGCACGCCCTGCAGCGTCGGATCCTTCGAGGCCATCCCGAGCAGCTGGTTACGTGCGGCCATCAGCGCGTCGTGACCGAGACCGGCGTTGTCCGTCAGCTCGAAGTCGAAGCCGGCGGCCGTACCGAGTTCAGGAATCGACGGCGGGTTGAACGGGATCACGATCGCGTCCTTGTAGCCCGCGTAGCGCCCGAACATCCGGCCGATCAGCGCCTGTACCTTCTGGTTCGCATGCTGACGCTGCGAGTAATCCTTCAGGCGCACGAACACGAGACCCGAGTTCTGGCCGCGGCCGGCGAAGCTGAAGCCGTTGACCGTGAACGCCGATTCGACGATTTCCTTCTCGTCCTTCAGCAGGTAGTCGGAAATGTTCGCGAGCGTCTTCGCGGTCGTTTCCTGCGTCGAACCCGAAGGCGTCTGCACGATCACGAACATCAGGCCCTGGTCTTCATCGGGCAGGAACGACTTCGGCAGGCGCACGAACAGCAGCCCGACCGCGACGATCACGACCAGATAGATGATGAGCCAGCGGCCCGAGCGCTTGATCACGTGGTGCACGCCGACGTGGTACTTGTCGCGGCTGTTGTTGAACGTGCGGTTGAACCAGCCGAAGAAGCCCTTCTTCTCTTCGTGATGCCCTTGCGGGATCGGCTTGAGGATCGTCGCGCACAGTGCGGGGGTCAGAATCAACGCGACCAGCACCGACAGAATCATTGCCGTCACGATCGTCAGCGAGAACTGGCGATAGATCGCACCAACCGACCCGCCGGAGAACGCCACCGGCACGAACACGGCCGATAGCACGAGCGCGATACCGACCAACGCGCCGGTAATCTGGCCCATTGCCTTGCGGGTGGCCTCCTTCGGCGACAGGCCCTCCTCGGCCATCACCCGCTCGACGTTCTCCACCACCACGATCGCATCGTCCACCAGCAGGCCGATCGCGAGCACGAGGCCGAACATCGACAGCGTGTTGATCGAGAAGCCCACCAGCGACATGACCGCGAACGTGCCGAGCAGCACGACCGGCACTGCGATCGTCGGGATGATCGTCGCCCGCAGGTTCTGCAGGAACAGGTACATCACGAGGAACACGAGCACGATACCTTCGAGCAGCGTCTTGACCACTTCCTCGATCGACAGCTTCACGAACGGCGTCGTGTCGTACGGATACTTCACGACGAGGCCATGCGGGAAGAACGGCGCCAGTTCGTCGATCTTCGCGCGCACGGCCTTCGCGGTCGCGAGCGCGTTCGCGTTGGTCGCGAGCTGGATACCGAGTGCCGCGGTCGGCTGACCGTTGTACTTCGTGTCGAAGTTGTAGTTTTCGCCGCCGAGGCCGATCTGCGCGACGTCCTTCAGGCGAACCTGCGAGCCGTCCTGGTTGACCTTCAGCAGGATGTTGCCGAACTGCTCGGGCGTCTGCAGCAGCGTCGATTCGGTGATCGTCGCCTGCAGCACGGTGCCCGGCTTGGCCGGCGTGCCGCCGATCTGGCCGCCCGCGATCTGCACGTTCTGCGCGGAGATCGCGCTCGTCACGTCGACCGGCGTGAGGCCGTAGTTCGTCAGGCGGGTCGGGTCGAGCCAGATCCGCATCGCGTACTGCGAGCCGAACAGCGTGACGGTACCGACGCCATTCAACCGGCTGATCGGATCCTTCACGTGCGACGCCACGAAGTTCGCGAGGTCGTACTTGTTCATGCTGCCGTCTTCGGAGTTGAAGGCGAGCACCAGCAGGAAGCTGCTGCTCGACTTCGTCACCGACAGGCCGAGCTGCTGCACGACCTGCGGCAGAACCGGCGTCGCGAGCGACAGCTTGTTCTGCACCTGGACCTGCGCGATGTCGGCGTTGGTGCCCGGCGCGAAGGTCAGCGTGATCGTCGCGTTACCCGAGTCATCGCTCGTCGACGACATGTACAGGAAGTTGTCGAGGCCGCTCATCTGCTGCTCGATCACCTGCGTCACCGTGTCTTCCACCGTCTTCGCGGAAGCGCCCGGGTAGTTCGCGGTGATCTGGATCGATGGCGGCGCGATCGTCGGATACTGCGAGATCGGCAGCGTGAAGATCGCCGCAACCCCGGCCAGCATCAGGATGATGGCGATCACCCACGCGAAGATCGGGCGATCGATAAAAAACTTTGCCATGAAACAGGCTCCCTGTTATTGCGCGCTCGACGCAGCGGCGGCGCTCGCCGGCGCTGCACCCGATGCGGCGGCACCCGAGGCGGCTGCGCCCGAACCGGCGGCGGCCGGCGCGGCGGATGCGGCTGCACCCGAGGCGGCATCGGCGGCCGACAGCTGCGCCGCGACCGACTTCACGGTCGCGCCCGGACGCACCTTGTCGACGCCCTGCACGATCACGCGGTCGCCCGCCTGCAGACCGCCTTCGACGATCCAGTTCTGACCTTGCATGCCGGTCGTCTTCAGCGGACGCGGCTCGACCTTGTTGCCCGCGTTCACGACCATCGCGATCGCCTGGCCCTTCTGGTCATGCGTGACGCCGATCTGTGGTACCAGGAACGCGTTCTCGTTCACGCCTTCCTCGATCCGGGCCCGCACGAACATGCCCGGCAGCAGCACGCGGCCCGGGTTCGGGAACACCGCGCGGATCGTCACCGAGCCGGTGGTCTGGTCTACCGTCACGTCCGAGAACTGCAGCTTGCCGGCATCCGAGTACGTCTTGCCGTCTTCCAGGATCAGCGACACCTTCGCGGCGCCCGGGCCGCTCGTCTTCAGGCGGCCGCTCTGCACGTCCTGGCGCAGCTTCAGCCCGTCGAGGCTCGACTGCGTCAGGTCGACGTACACCGGATCGAGCTGCTGCACGGTCGACATCAGCGTCGCCTGGCTCGCCTGCACATAGGCGCCCGGCGTCACCTGCGAAATGCCGACGCGACCGCTGATCGGCGACACGACGTCCGTATAGCCGAGGTTGATCTGCGCGGTATCGACCGCCGCCTTGCCGGCCGCGACGTCCGCCGCGGCCTGCCCTTGCGTGGCCACCGCGTTGTCGTAGTCCTGCTTGCTGACCGCGTTCGCGGCCACCAGCACCTTGTAGCGTGCGACCAGGGCGTTCTGCGTGACGAGATTCGCCTGCGCCTTCGCGAGCGTCGCCTTCGCGCTGTTCAGGGCGGCGAGGTACGGTGCCGGGTCGATCTTGTAGAGGCGCTGGCCGGCCTTGACGTCGCTGCCTTCGGTGAATTCACGGCGCAACACGATGCCGTCGACCCGTGCGCGGACCTGCGCGACGAGGAACGCGCTGGTGCGGCCCGGCAGTTCGGTGAAGACCGAAACGGATTGCGGCTGGACGGTGACGACGCCGACTTCCGGCGTTTGCGGCGGCGGTGCCGATTCTTTTTTCCCGCACGCGGCCAGGAAAACGGCGGCCGTCGCGACAGTGAGTAAGCGGTATGGAACCCGTTCGACGCGCATGGAGCGACCTCTGTGTATAACCAATGGAATGAGTGCGGCGCCCGAGCGGAGCGTCACACGGATGCGCCTCGCGGCACCGATCGAACACCTGAATTACTGGACTACTGGATACAGCAAGTCGGCACGAGACCTCCATGCCGACGAGATGCCGCGCACTGCGGACTGGTACTTTGGCGGGAATCAGCAGAGTGGGATATTAACTGATTGCCACTTTGGTCATTCGATCGTAGGGTGGTATTGTATATACATTCACGAATGTATGTAAAAAGCCTGCTTGCCCGTCACCGACCGCCAAGTCTTACGAATTATTACCAATCGCAAGCATAGCGGCTCCGCGTGGCGGCGACGAGGGTTACAGACCCTATATTCACCTACGATCGATCCATTCAGGCCTGCACATGGTCAGACGCACCAAGGAGGAGGCGCTCGAGACGCGCAATCGCATTCTCGACGCCGCCGAACACGTGTTCTTCGAGAAGGGCGTGTCGCACACGTCGCTCGCGGACATCGCCCAGCACGCCGGCGTGACGCGCGGCGCGATCTACTGGCATTTCGCGAACAAGAGCGAGCTGTTCGACGCGATGTTCGACCGCGTGTTCCTGCCGATCGACGAGCTCAAGCGGATGCCGCTCGACGCGCCCGGCGGCAATCCGCTGGAGAAGATCCGCAAGATCCTGATCTGGTGCCTGCTCGGCGTGCAGCGCGACGCTCAGTTGCGGCGCGTGTTCAGCATCCTGTTCATGAAGTGCGAGTACGTCGCGGACATGGAGCCGCTGCTGCAGCGCAACCGCGCGGGGATGAGCGAGGCGCTGCACGCGATCGATGCCGATCTCGCGGGCGCCGTGCGGCTCAAGCTGCTGCCCGAGCGGCTCGACACGTGGCGCGCGACGCTGATGCTGCACACGCTCGTCAGCGGTTTCGTGCGCGACATGCTGATGCTGCCCGACGAGATCGACGCCGAGCAGCATGCGGAACAGCTCGTCGACGGCTGCTTCGACATGATGCGCTACAGCCCGGCGATGCTGAAAACGGGCGACTGACGGGCGCCCCGCCGACGGCGCGCCGTGCGCCGTGTCATCGCGACCGGCCGGTCGCGCCGGCCGCGCACGGGCGGCAGCGCCGCGCCGACCGATCGCCTCCCTGCTCTCCCTGCTTCGTTCAGGCCGCCTTCGCGCGTTGCGCGCGGGCCCGCCGGTTCGACGCGGCGATCGAATCGCGCGTCGGCATCGCCGCGCCGCCGAGTCCCGCGATCCACGCATCGGTCGACATCACGGCCGCAAAGTTCGACTGGAACACCACCGTGTACGCGCGGTGAATCTCCTCGGCACTCGCCGCGCCCGCTTCGTTCTCGTACGGCAACGCGCCGGTCGCGTCCGCCAGGTATTCGACGGCGAGCCCCGCGTGCGCCGCGTGATAGACCGTCGACGCATTGCAGTTGTGCGTCATGTAGCCGGCGACCGCGAGCGTGTCGACGCCATGCGCGTCGAGCCACGCGGCGAGATCGGTGCCGGCGAACGCACTGGCCTGCGCCTTCACGATCAGGTGCGCGTGCGACCGCTCGGCGACGACCGGATGCAGCGCGACGCCGTCCGTGCCCGGCGCGAAGATCGTCGCACCCGCCGGCGCGACGTGCTGGACGATGATCACGGGCACGCCGGCCGCGTGCGCGGCGTCGATCGCGCGGCCGATGTTCGCCAGCGAGGCGTCGACGGGCGGATATTCGATCGGCAGGTTGCCCGTCACGTATTCGTTCTGGACATCGATCACGATGAGGGCACGGCGGGAAGCGGAAGGCGATACGACATTCGACATGGCAGGCTCCGGGTTCGGCGGCGCCGCCCCGCTCCGGAACGGGGCGGCCAGCAGCGCGATGCAATGCATTGTCGGATCGCATCGCGCAGGCGGACAGTGGCCCGATAGCCATTCTTCGATAGAATCGGGCCATCGCCACTCCGGAGCCCGTCATGCGCGCCGCCGCGTCGTCCGTTGCCTCCGCCCCGACCGTCGTCGCCGTGATCGCGTATGACGGCATCAGCCCGTTCCACCTGTCGGTGCCGTCCGTCGTGTTCGGCAAGGAACGCGATGCGGCCGCGATGCCCGCGTTCGAGTTCCGCGTGTGCTCGGCCGAGCGCGGCACGCTGTCGACGACGGGCGGCTTCACGATCACCGCGCCGTACGGGCTCGATGCGCTCGACGACGCGGACATCGTCATCGTGCCGGCATGGCGCGATCCCGACGAAGCACCGCCCGACGTGCTGGTCGACGCGGTGCGCGCGGCCGCCGCGCGCGGCGCGCAGGTGGTCGGCCTGTGCCTGGGCGCATACGTGCTCGCCGCGGCGGGGCTGCTCGACGGGCGCCCGGCCACGACGCACTGGGCGTGGGCCGACGACTTCGCGCAGCGCTTCCCGCGCGTGAAGCTCGACCCCGACGTGCTGTACGTCGACGACGGTAACCTGATGACATCGGCCGGCACGGCCGCGGGGCTCGACTGCTGCCTGCACGTCGTGCGGCGGCGCTTCGGCGCGGACGCCGCGAACCGGATCGCGCGCCGTCTCGTGATCCCGCCGCACCGCCAGGGCGGCCAGGCGCAATACGTGCCCCAGCCGGTCGCCGCGCATCCGCGTGACGCGCGGCTCGCGGGCCTGCTCGACTGGGTGCGCGCGCATCTCGACGTCGCGCACAGTGTGGATTCGCTCGCCGAACGCGTGCTGATGAGCCGGCGCACGTTCACGCGCCACTTCCGTCAGGCGACGGGCACGACGGTCACCGCGTGGCTGCAGGCCGAGCGGCTCGCGCGCGCGCAGCATCTGCTGGAAACCACCGGACAATCAATCGACGCGATCGCGCAGGCAGCCGGCTACGGCTCGAGCGTGTCGCTGCGCCAGCATTTCGCGGGCGCGCTCGGCACGTCGCCGTCGGCCTATCGGAAGGAATTTCGCGGCGCCGGGTCCGACGCGCGGCGTTAGCGGCCGCCGCACCGCCGGCGATCGGCCCGGCAACGCGGCGGCGCACCCGGCCGCTCAGGCGCCGTTGATCCAGCGCGCCGCATACAGCAGCAGCGCGACGAACACGACGATCGCCGCCCACACCCAGACGGGCAGCGGACCGGATTCGCGATGATGCACGGCGCTCGCGGCGCGGCCGCCCAGCGCGCCGCCGAGGTGCGGCGGCGGTGGACGCTTCGCCGCGGCCATCAGCGCCGCGGGCCGCAGGAACACATGCTGGCGACGCTGCGGGCTCGAGCGCGCGCGGTTCGGCACGAGACCGTGCTTCGCCTGCACGACCGCGCAGAATTCGCGGAAGAAATCGTCGGTCCACTCGTGCAGCGCATTCTCGATCTGCCGCGCCGGCAGCTCGGCGAGCGGCCCGCTCGCCATCGTCCACACCACGTATTCGATGCACGTCGCGGCCGCGTCGTCATCGTCCGGCCGCAGCACGAGCTCGACCTGCCCACGCAGCGCGCCGAGGCCGTCGGCTCGCGCCTTGAAGTTGAGCACGCGGCGCGGATGCCCTTGCGCGTCGCCCTGTTCGCTCGCCGAATGCGCACGCACGTCGTAGCGCGCGCGCAGCGGGCCGAGCGGAACCGTGATGGTCAGCGCGAACTCGCCGTGCGCGAGCTTCACGAACGATTCGCAATGGTCGAAGCTCGCCCGCAGCAACGCGAGATCCTCGAGCGACTCCCGCACGACCGCCGGCGCGAGCGGTACGCGTAACGTGTCGGTCAATTCCATGATGCCTCCCCGATGAACACGCGCCGCATCAGGACGTCTCGACGAGACTGTCGACCCGTGCGACATCGAAGGCGACGTAGTGCGCAAGCGCGGACGCGGTCGCCCCCGGTTCCTCGTAACTCCATGCGGCGTTCTCGATCACGCCGTCTTCGGTCTGCAGGTCGAAATACACGGCCTGGCCCCTCAGCGGACAGACCGTCGTGACGCTCGACTTCACGAGCCTGTGCATGTTCACGTCGCCGCGCGGCAGGTAATGGATATCCGGCAGGCCCGTTTCGCGCACGGTCAGTGCGCCGTGCGAATCGGCGTACGTGATGCCGCGATGGATCACGCGCACGCGATGACGGTTCGGCACGATTTCGAGGCGAGGGTCGGCGGCGTCGGACATCGTTTCTCCTCCGGGCGGGCTCCGGCGGGCAAGCCGGGCGCAGGAAACGAAAAAGCCACGGCAAGGATGCCGTGGCTCTCATTATGGGCGAAACTGGGTCCGATTGCGCGCCCCGGAAGGCCCGCGCGACGCGCTACTGCGCACTCCACTGGAACGCGGCCTTCGCGCCGCCCTTCGCACCGACCGTGACCGTGCGCGATTCGTCGCTGCCCTGGTATGACGCATGGACGGTGTAGCGCCCCGGCGGCAGCTTCACGAGCATGTACGGCCCGCGTGCGTCCGTCGTCAGCAGCTCGGCGCCCTTGCCGTCGACGATCCGCACATGGACGTCGGCCAGGTATTCGCCGCCCTTGCCGGTGAAGCGCAGCGCCAGCGGCCATGCCGCCTCGTTTTGCTCGAATGCCGTCGATTGATCCTTGCCGATGCCGCCCGACACGTAGCTGACATCGCCCTGCTGGCTCGCCGCGGGCAAGCCGTCCGATTGCGCGTACGCGCCGGGCGCGGCCGCGAAGCCGGCGGCCAGCGCCGCGGCGACGGCAAATCGGGACACGTTGCGTAGATATTGCATGGCTCTCTCCTTTCGGGTCGGAACACTGCACCCACGGGGTCGACCGCCGGCGGCGCCCGCCAGGGCCGGCCAGGCCGGCCCGCAACGGCCGCCGGTCAGCTCAGGTCGACCGGCACGAAGATCTGTGCATTGTCGCGCTGGATCAGGAGAGCAAGACTGTTGCCCGCTCCCTTGACCGCGTCGCGCAATTGCTCGGGGCTCGTGACCGGACGGCCGTTGACCGCGAGAATCACGTCGCCGGGCTGGATGCCCGCGCTGGCTGCCGGACCGCCGGCCTGCTGCACGATCAGCCCGTGCGACAGGTTGGCGGCGCTGCGCTCCTGCGGCGAGAGCGGTCGCACCGCGACGCCGAGGCGCCCTTGCTCGACGGGGCCGCCGTCGTTCGATGCCAGCTTCGCGTCGGTCATCGCGCCGAGCGTCACGCTGATCGACTTCTTCGACTTGTCGCGCCACACCTGCAGGTCGGCCTTCGAGCCCGGCTTCAGGTTCGCGATCTGCGCGGGCAGCGACGTGGAGTCGGCCACCGGCGAGCCGTTGACCGCGAGGATCACGTCGCCCGGCTGCAGGCCGGCCTTCGCAGCCGGGCCGTTCGGGTCGACCGAACTGACGAGCGCGCCGTCCGGCTTCTGCAACCCGAACGAGCTCGCGAGCGTCTGGTTCAGCCCCTGCACGGCGACGCCGAGGCGGCCGCGGCTCACGTGGCCCGTCTTCACGAGCTCGTCCTTGACCTTGATCGCCTCGTTGATCGGAATCGCGAACGACAGGCCCTGGAAGCCGCCCGTCTGCGAGTAGATCATCGAGTTGATACCGATGACCTCGCCCTGCAGGTTGAACAGCGGGCCGCCCGAGTTGCCGGGGTTCACCGGCACGTCGGTCTGGATGAACGGCGTGTAGTTCTCGTCGGGCAGCGCACGCGATTTCGCGCTGATGATGCCGGACGTGACCGTGTTGTCGAAGCCGTACGGCGAACCGATCGCGACGACCCACTGGCCGACCTTGCTCTGCCCCGGGTCGCCGATCTTCACGGTCGGCAGGCCGCTCGCGTCGATCTTCAGCACCGCGACGTCGGACTGCTTGTCGGCGCCGACAACCTTCGCCTTGTACTCGCGCTTGTCGGTCAGCTTGACCGTGACGACGTTCGCGCCGTCGATCACGTGCGCATTGGTGAGGATGTATCCGTCGGCGCTGACGATGAATCCCGAACCGAGGCTCGCGCTCGGCTGGTCGTCCGGCTGGGCATCGCCGCCCATGCCCGGCACCTGGCCGTAGAAGTGCTTGAAGAACTGGTAGAACGGGTCGCTCGGATCCATCGGCAGCTGCGGCTGCTGCACCCGTCGCGACACCTGCTTCACGACGTGCTTCGCGCTGATGTTCACGACCGCCGGGCCGTAGGTTTCGACCAGCCCGGAGAAATCGGGAATGCCGGTCTTCGCCGCGGCCTCGGCCGGCATCAGGGCGGCGGCCTGCGCGGGCGTGATGATCTGCGGATCGGCGCGGCGGGTGCCCGCGACGTAGCCGGCGGACAGGGCGGCCGCCACGGCGACCGCGACGGCGCCGCGCGCAAGGAATCGGGTATTCATCGTAGGACCTCCTCGTTGTTAGGACGCAGCGTAACGACCCTGACTTAAAGGAGGCTTAATCGACCTCAAGCGGGGCTTAGGTCAGCGCCGGCGCCCGCGCGGCGCCGGTTCGTCATACGGATTCGGACGCCTGCGGCACCTGCGCCGGCATCTCGGCGTTGCGGAACACGACGGTCACGAGCAGGCCGCCCGCGGCCGCGTCGCCGAGCGTCACCGTCGCGCCCTGCTGCGCCGCCACGCGCTTGACGATCGCGAGCCCGAGCCCGCTGCCCGACACGTCGGCGCGCGCCCGCGCGGAGCTGTCGCGGTAGAAGCGGTCGAACACGCGCTCGCGCTCGTCGGCCGGGATGCCGGGCCCGCTGTCGCCGATCTGCACGCACGCGCGGCCGGCCGCGTCGCGCGTCAGCGCCACGTCGATGCGGCCGCCGTCCGGCGTGTACTTCACCGCGTTGTCGAGCAGGTTGCCGAACATCACGCGCAGCGCGCCGACGTCCGCGACGACGGTCGCCGCGCGGGTCTCCTCGAAGCCGAGATCGATGCTGTGCCGTTGCGCGAGCGGCGCATGCGCGGCCACGCATTCGACGAGCAGCGCCTGCAGGTCGACCGGCTCGCGCATCGTCGCGCCGTCCGGTTCGGCGCGCGCGAGCGCGAGCAGCTGCTCGGCGAGGCGCGTCGCGCGCGTGACGCCGTCCTGCAGATCGGCGACCGCCTCGCGGCGCGCCGCGTCGTCCTTCGCGCGCGCGACGAGCTGCGCCTGGATCTGCACGGCCGCGAGCGGCGTGCGCAGCTCGTGCGCGGCATCGGCGACGAACGCCTTCTGCGTGTCGAGCGCCGCCGACAGCCGTGCGAGCAGCCCGTTCAGCGCGCGCACGAGCGGCTGCACCTCGAGCGGCAGGCGCGAATCGGGCAGCGGATCGAGCGCTTCCGGCCGGCGCGCCTCGACCGCGCGCGTGAGGCGCCCAAGCGGCGCGAGCCCTTGCCCGACGATCATCCAGACCGCCGCGCCGAGGAACGGCAGCAGCACGATCAGCGGCCACAGCGTGCGCAGCGCGACGTTCGCCGCGAGCCGGTTGCGCACCGACAGCGGCTGCGCGAGCTGCACGACGTTGTCGCCGACGATCGCGCCGTACACGCGCCATTCGCCGCGATCGGTGCGCTCGGTCGAGAAGCCGAGTTCCGCGCGCGGCGCGATCGGCGCGCGCGGATGCGAGAAGTACATCAGCACGCCGTTGCGGTTCCAGATCTGGATCACGATGCCTTCGTCGCCGTTGGTACGCGAACCGAACACCTGCGAGAACGGCTCGGACGGCAGCGCCGCGGCGATTTCCTGCAGCTGGTAGTCGAACAGCTCGTTCGCTTCGGCGAGTGCCTGCCGGTAGATCAGCCAGCCCGCGATGCCCACGCCCGCGACGACGATCGCGAGGAGCCAGATCAGCAATTGATGACGAATCGACCTCACGCGTCAGCTTTCCTTGACGACCATGTAGCCGAGCCCGCGCACGTTGCGGATCAGGTCCGAACCGAGCTTCTTGCGCAGCGCGTGGATGTAGACCTCGACCGTGTTGCTGCCGATCTCCTCGCCCCAGCCGTACATCTTCTCCTCGAGCTGGCTCTTCGACAGCACCGCGCCGGGCCGCGCGAGCAGCGCCTCGAGCAACGCGAACTCGCGCGCGGACAGTGCGATGGGCGCGCCGTCGAGCGTCACCTGGTGTGACGCGGGATCGAGCGTCAGCGCGCCGTGGCGGATCAACGATTCGCTGCGCCCCGCCTGGCGGCGGATCAGCGCGCGCATCCGCGCGCCCAGTTCGTCGAGGTCGAACGGCTTGACGAGGTAGTCGTCGGCGCCCGCGTCGAGCCCCTTCACGCGATCGGCGACGGCGTCGCGCGCGGTGACGATCAGCACCGGCAGCGACAGCCCGCGCGCGCGCAGCGTGCGCAACACGTCGATGCCGTCACGCTTCGGCAGGCCGAGGTCGAGCAGCAGCAGGTCGTACGTCTCGCTGCCGAGCGCCGTGAGCGCGGCGTCGCCGTCCTGCACCCAGTCGACCGCGAAGCCGTCGGCACGCAACGCCTTGCGTACGCCCTCGGCAATCATTCGATCGTCTTCAACAAGCAGAATCCGCATCGGAGCTGGAACCCATGGGGCGAGTAAGACATGGCGACCATTGTAGCGCCGCGAATTGCGTGCGCCCCCTGCAATGCAACAGAAAGGCGGATTGCAGGGGACGTATCCGCACTTGTCTCTACAATGTGCGCTCCGGCGCTCCGCGCGCCCTGCCCGAGCCCCGTGCTTTTCCCGTATTCGCCCATGCCGATTTCCGATCTTTCCGCCCGGTTCGCCCCCCGCGCCCGCCCCTTCCTGCGTGCGGCCGCCGTCGTCGCCACCTGCACGGCCCTTGCGTTCGCACCGTCCGCACAGGCCCGCAAGAAGTCCCACAAGGAAGCCCGCAAGACCGCCGTGGTGTCGCCGGCCGCGCGCGCGGCCGGCCTGCCGGCGTCCGTGCTGGTCGCGCTGCAGCGCGCGAAGGTGCCGGCATCGGCGATGAGCGTCGTCGTCGAGCGCGTCGGCGATCCCGAGCCGCTGATCGCATGGAACGCGAGCCGGCCAATGCTGCCGGCATCGACGATGAAGCTCGTCACGACCTTCTCGGGCCTGTCGATCCTCGGCCCCGACTTCCGCTGGCGCACCACCGCGTATGCGGACGGCCCGGTCGATCCGGACGGCACGCTGCAGGGCAACCTGTACATCAAGGGCACCGGCGATCCGAAGCTCGTACCGGAGGAACTGATCGACCTCGTCGACAAGATCCGCAAGGCGGGCATCAAGCGCGTGGCTGGCGGCCTCGTGCTCGACAAGAGCTATTTCGCCGCGTCGACGCGCGACCTGCCGTCGTTCGACGACGACGTGAGCGCGCCGTACAACGTCGGCCCCGATCCGCTGCTGTACGCGTTCAAGGCCGTGTCGTTCACGGTGACGCCGGGCGACGACGGCAAGGTGGCCGTCGACGTGCTGCCGCCGCTCGCGAACCTGTCGATCGACAACCAGTTGTACGAAGGCACCGGGTCGTGCGGCGCGGCGGCCGCGGCCGCGCGTCCGACGCTGTCGGCCGGCGGCGGCGGAATCATGACCGCGTCGTTCGCCGGCGACTATCCGCTGCGCTGCGGCGCGTACACCACGAACCTCGCGATCCTCGATCACACGACGTTCTTCGCGCGCGGCTTCCTCGCGCTGTGGCAGCAGGACGGCGGCACGATCACGGGACCGGTCAGCGAAGGCAAGGTGCCGATCACCGCGCGGCCGCTCGCGGTCCATCACAGCCCCGTGCTCGGCAGCATCGTCTACGACATCAACAAGTTCAGCAACAACGTGATGGCGCGCAACCTGTTCCTGACGATCGGCGCGGTCGCCGGCAAGCCGCCCGCGACACCCGAGCAGTCGAGCCGCGCGGTTCACGCGTTCCTGCAGAAGAGCGGAATCGCGATGCCCGACCTCGAGCTCGAAAACGGCTCGGGCCTGTCGCGCGACGAGCACGTGAGCGCGCAGTCGCTCGCCGCACTGCTGCAGGCCGCGAACGCGAGCCCCGTCGCGCAGGCGTTCATCGATTCGCTGCCGATCGCCGGCATCGACGGCACGATGAAGAACCGCCTGACCAACGCCGGCGTGCTCGGCAACGCGCACATCAAGACCGGCACGCTGCGCGACGTGCGCGCGATCGCGGGCTACGTCGCGGGCGCCGACGGCCAGAGCTACATCGTCGTCAGTTTCATCAACGACGATCACGCGGAAGGCGCGCGCGCCGCGCACGACACGCTGCTCGAATGGATCTACGCGGGCGCGCACTGACGGCGCACGCACCGCACCCACGCCCCGCTGTCGGCTCCCGTCGATCGCGGAGCGGCACCACCTGTCGGGGCGCCCCGCCCCCGGGATTTCGCCCCGCGCGGTTTGAAACGACCTCGGCCGCCGATGCGACGCGCACCGCCCGCCAGCTGTACCCATGAAACGGGGCCTCACCGCGCGCCCCCGTTCCGCATGACTTCCGTAGAAACCCTGTCCTCAGAGGGAACCCTCTACGCTGCCCCCTCGCCTAGCGCGTGGCGATTGCGTAGGCTGTTGGCCTGATCGATATCTAAAACGGGCCATACGCCCGGCCTCACGGCTTGCAGGGGAAAGGAGGAGACACGTCCATGCGATTCGACGTCGAATTGCTTCTGCTCGCGCTGGCGCCCGTCTTCCTGCTCTGCATCGCGTGGGAAGCCTGGCACCTCGCCCGCACACGTGCGCACGAGCATGTCTATGCGTGGCGCGACACGCTGTGCAATGCGGCGCTCGCGCTGATGCACCAGGGCGCCGACAAGCTCGCGTGGCTGTTCGTGATCCCCGTTTATGCGTACTGCTACGCACAATTCCGGCTGTTCACGTGGCACGACGGCTGGCTGTCGTTCGCCGTGCTGTTCGTCGGCCAGGATTTCCTCTACTACGTGTTCCATCGCGCGAGCCATCGCGTGCGCTGGCTGTGGGCCGCGCACGTCGTGCACCACTCGTCGGAGCGGATGAATTTCTCGACCGCGTTCCGGCAGAGCCTGATGTATCCCGTCGCGGGCATGTGGGCGTTCTGGCTGCCACTCGCGTTCCTCGGCTTTCCGCCGCAGCAGATCGTCGGCGTCGTGCTGATCAACCTCGCGTTCCAGTTCTTCGTGCACACGCAGGCGATCGGCACGCTCGGCTGGCTCGAATACGTGCTCAACACGCCGTCGATCCATCGCGCGCACCATGCACGCAACCCGCGCTACATCGACCGCAATTACGCAGGTGTGCTCGTGATCTGGGACCGCCTGTTCGGCAGCTACGTCGACGAGGCGCCCGACGATCCGCCGCAATACGGAATCGTCGAGCCGCTGGGCTCGAACAACCCGCTCGTCGCGACGTTTCACGAGTGGGTGTCGATGGCGGCCGACGCGTTGCGCGTCCACGGATGGCGCAACAAGCTGCGCGCGATTTTCGGCCCGCCCGAATGGGCGAGCGCTTATCATGCGCAGATCGCCGAGGCCGCAAACCACGATCCGCGCACCACGCCGCTTGCGGCCGTGCGCGACCAATAAGCCATTTCAGCCAACGGCCGTCGCGCAACCCGAACCTGAGCGGGCACGTGATAGATGCACAATACATCGGGCCATATCTACGAGGAGATCCATCGATGCAGCCACGACAATCCACCCCGTCGCGCAACCGTCAACGCCTGCTGCGCACCGCGCAGGTCGCAATCGCGGGCGCCGCGCTCGCCCTGCTCGCCGCGTGCGGTGGCGGCGACGACAACAACAACAGCGCGTCGAGCACGCCGCCGTCGGGCGTGAAGATGCAGATCGTGTCGTTCGGCGACAGCCTGTCGGACGTCGGTACCTACTCGCAGATCAAGCTCGGCTTCGGCGGCGGCCGCTTCACGACCAACCCCGGCCAGGTGTGGACGCAGGACGTCGCGCAGTACTATGGCGACACGCTGCAGCCCGCGAACCAGGGCGGCTTCGGCATTCCGCTGCAGGCGACGGGTGGCCTCGGCTACGCACAGGGCGGCTCGCGCGTGACGCTGCAGCCGGGCATCGGCCACGCGGCGCCGAGCGTGCCGAATCCCGACTACGCGCAGGCAACCACGACGCCGATCGCCGACCAGGTCAAGCAGTACCTGACACAGCACGGCAGCTTCAACGCCGGCCAGATCGTGCTGCTCAACGGCGGCGCGAACGACATCTTCTATCAGGTCGCGGCCCTGCAGGCAGGCGCCATCACGCCGGTGCAATTGCAGCAGAACATCGGCGCGGCCGCGCAGCAGCTCGCCGGCCTGGTGCAGCAGATCATCGCGGCCGGCGCGACGCACGTGTTCGTGTCGAACGTGCCGGATATCGGCGGTACGCCGCTCGCGCTGCAAGGCGGCACGCAGACGACGCTCACGCAACTGTCGATGCTGTTCAACGGCACGTTCGCCGCCACGCTGGCAGCGCTCAAGGTCGACACGACCAAATACGTGCTGCTCGATACGTTCACGTGGCAGGACGGCATCCTCGCGAACTACCAGGCCAACGGCTTCTCGGTGTCGAACACCGATACCGCGTGCAACCTGAAGGCGATGATCGCGGCCGCCACCCAGTACGGCGTCGCGAACCCGAGCGCCTTCGGCCAGTCGCTGTTCTGCTCGCCGCAGACCTACACGACCGCGAACGCGGACCAGACCTACATGTTCGCCGACACGGTCCACCCGACCACGCACCTGCACGCGCTGTTCGCCCAGTTCGCCCAGTCGAAGATCGCGGCGTCGGGCGTCGGCAAGTAAGCCGCCGGGCACGCGCACAAACGAAAACGCCCGACCGGTTCGCCGGTCGGGCGTTTTTTCGTTCCGGACGATGCTTAACGCTGCATCAGTCGCGCGCCTCGAACGCCGCGGCCGCACGACCGAGACGATCGTTGACCGCGATCCACTCGACGGTCTCGGGCAACTTCTCGACGAGGATGCGTGCGACCTGCGCACGGTCGAGCGCGCGCAGCATGCCGTACAAATCGCGCGCATACGCCTGCGGATCTTCCGGCGCCGCGACGAAATGCACGCCGTCGGCCTGCGCCCAGTGTCCCGCGCGCGACGCGCGTGCGACGAGCGCGACGCGTTCGCCGTCGGTCTGCGCGGCCGCGAGCAGCGGCTCGAGCGCTTCGAACGGCAGCAGCGCGAGCGGCGTGCTCGGTGCGTAATGCGCCTTCAGCGTGCCGGACGCCCGCGGCGCGGTCGCGTCGCTGCCGTCGGGCAGGCGCGGCGCACGGCCGAGCACGTCGGCGATCTGCTGCGGCGTCACATGGCCCGGGCGCAGCAGCGCAGGGAAGCCGCGCGACAGGTCGAGGATCGTCGATTCGATGCCGACTTCGGACGGACCGCCGTCGAGCACGTGGACGGTATCGCCGAATTCGTCGCGCACGTGCTGGGCGGTGGTCGGGCTCACATGACCGAAGCGGTTCGCGGACGGTGCAGCCACGCCGCCGTGGCCGCCGCGCCGCGCGCTGAACGCGGCCAGCAGCGCCTGCGCGACCGGATGCGACGGACAGCGCAGGCCGACCGAATCCTGGCCGCCGCTCACGGCATCCGGAATGCGCGCATGGCGCTTCAGGATCAGCGTCAGCGGACCCGGCCAGAACGCATCGATCAGCGCCTGCGCATCGGCCGGCAGATCGTCGGCCCAATAGCCCGGATCGCCGCCGGGCGGCAGATGCACGATCACCGGATGGTTCGCCGGGCGCCCTTTCGCCGCATAGATGCGTGCGACGGCCTCCGGATTCGCCGCGTCGCCGCCGAGCCCGTACACGGTTTCGGTCGGGAATGCGACGAGTTGCCCCGCGTCGAGCAGCGCGGCAGCCGCGTCGATCTGCGCGGGTGTCACGGCGTTCGGGAGATCGATGGCCATCGGCGGGTGCCTCAGTCGAGCGGCACGCGCAGCAGCTGCGCACACGCGGTGGCAGCGGCGACGGCGTCGTCGCGCGTCTCGGCCGTGAAGTTCACGTGGCCCATCTTGCGGCCGACGCGCGCTTCTTCCTTGCCGTACAGGTGCAGGTGCGCGGCCGGCATCGCGGCGACCGTGTCCCACGGCGGCGTGACGGCATCGGCCGCGCCATTCGGGAACCACACGTCGCCGAGGATGTTCAGCATCGCGGCCGGCGAGTGCTGGCGCGGGTTGCCGAGCGGCATGCGCGTCATCGCGCGCACCTGCTGCTCGAACTGGCTCGTTGCGCACGCATCGACCGTGTAGTGGCCGGAGTTGTGCGGGCGCGGCGCCATTTCGTTCGCGACGAACGAGCCGTCTTCCAGCACGAAGAATTCGACGCACAGCACGCCGACGTAGCCGAGCGTATCGGCGATCCGGACGGCCGCCTGCTGCGCCTCTTCGACACGCGCGGCATCGGCGGCCGGCGCCGGCACGACGGTCAGCGCGAGGATGCCGTTGTGATGCACGTTCTGCGCGAGCGGGAACGCGGCCGAGCGGCCGTCCGCGCCGCGCGCGATCAGCGCGGACACTTCGTATTTCAGCGGCAGGCGCTTCTCGAGCACGCACGGCACGCCGCCGAGCGACGCATGCGCGTCGCGCGCTTCCCGTGCGGTATTCACGCGCACCTGGCCCTTGCCGTCGTAGCCGAGGCGCGCCGTCTTCAGGATGCCCGGCAGCACCGCGTCGAGCGCGGCATCGTCGAGCGCGGCGAGTGCCGCCGCCGATTCGATCACGACGTGCGGCGCGACCGGCACGCCGGACGCCTCGATGAACCGCTTCTCCGCGATCCGGTCCTGCGCGACCGCGACGCAGCGGCCGGCCGGCGCGACGAACGTCGTGCGCGCGAGGAAATCGAGGCTTGCGGCCGGCACGTTCTCGAATTCCGTCGACACGGCATCGCACAGTTCGGCCAGTTCGGCGAGCGCGGCTTCGTCGTCGTAGGCCGCGCGCAGGTGACGGTCGGCAACCGCGCCGGCGGGGCTCGTCGGATCGGGATCGAGCACGGCGACGCGATAGCCCATCGACTGGGCGGCAAAGCAGAACATGCGGCCGAGCTGGCCACCGCCGACCATGCCCAGCCACGCGCCGGGCAGGATCGGGGAAACGGAATCAGGAGTTGCGGTCATGTCAGTGGTCGGTCGCGGCGGGCGCTGCCCGCCGCAGTGGGGAAGGTCAGGCGGCCGCTGAAATGACAGTGCGGCCGCCGGTGTGCCGTCATGCGAGCGGCGGCAGCACCATCGCGTGCGCGGCTTCGTTCTGGCGCACGCGGAACGCGGCGAGCCGGTTCGCGTAATCGATCGACGTGCCGGACAGGATCGACACCGCGAACAGCGCGGCGTTCGCCGCGCCGGCCTCGCCGATCGCGAACGTCGCGACCGGCACGCCCTTCGGCATCTGCACGATCGAGTGCAGCGAATCGACGCCCTTCAGGTACTTGCTCGCGACCGGCACGCCGAGCACCGGCACCGTGGTCTTCGCGGCCAGCATGCCGGGCAGGTGCGCGGCACCGCCGGCGCCTGCGATGATCGCGCGCAGCCCGCGCTCGCGCGCCTTCTCCGCATAGTCGAACATCTCGTCGGGCATCCGGTGCGCGGACACGACCTTCGCTTCGTACGGCACGCCGAATTCCTGCAGGATCGCGACCGCGTTCTTCATCACGTCCCAGTCGGAACTCGAACCCATCAGCACGCCGACGAGCGGCGCGCTGTGCGTGTGGGCAGTCTGGACTTCACTCATTTCGTGCGTTCCTTCCGTCAGGCGAGCGGCTGGCCGGTGATGCGCTCGAGCGCTTCCTGGTACTTCGCGGCCGTCTTCTCGACGACGTCGGCCGGCAGCGCCGGTGCCGGCGCGGTCTTGCCCCACGGCTGCGCCTCGAGCCAGTCGCGCACGAACTGCTTGTCGAACGACGGCGGGTTGGTGCCGACCTGGTACTGGTCGGCCGGCCAGAAGCGCGACGAATCGGCCGTCAGCACTTCGTCCATCAGGTACAGCTTGCCGTGGTTGTCGAGGCCGAATTCGAACTTCGTGTCGGCGATGATGATGCCGCGCGTCGCCGCGTAGTCGGCCGCTTCCTTGTAGAGCTTGATCGAGATGTCGCGGATCGTCGCGGCCAGCTCGGTGCCGATGCGGCGCTCGGTTTCCTCGAACGTGATGTTCTCGTCGTGCTCGCCGAGCTCGGCCTTCGCGGCCGGCGTGAAGATCGGCTCGGGCAGCTTCTGCGCGTTCTGCAGGCCTTCCGGCAGCTGCACGCCGCACACGGCGCCCGATGCCTGGTATTCCTTCCAGCCGCTGCCGGCCAGGTAGCCGCGCACGACCGCCTCGATCATGATCGGCTCGAGGCGCTTGACGACCGCGGCGCGGCCCTTGACCTGCTCGACCTCGTCGGCCGCGACGACCGCTTCCGGCGCGTCGCCCGTCAGGTGGTTCGGCACGATGTGCGCGAGCTTGTCGAACCAGAAGTTCGCCATCTGGTTCAGCACGCGGCCCTTGTTCGGAATCGGCTCGCCCATGATCACGTCGAATGCCGACAGGCGATCGGTCGTGACGATCAGGAGCTTGTCGTTGCCGACCGCGTAGTTGTCGCGGACCTTGCCGCGACCGAGGAGCGGCAGCGAGCGGAGCGTGGATTCGTAAAGGGTAGACATCGTCTTTTCGCAGATAAGGAGCCAAACAAAAAGGGAAACGCCGTTCCCCGCGGCAGGCGGGAACGGCGGTCTTGCAATGCGTCGGCAACCGGCGGGCGATCGCGCCCGTCGGTTGCCGGCCGGCCCTCGTTCGGCCGGACGGAACGACTGCCGGGGCCGGATCGGATCGGGCCCCCAAGGCAGTCAGCCCCGGCCCGGCGGAAGCACCGGGCGGGGCAATCGTACTACAGTCTTACCGCACGACCTGCGCGAGCGCGCCGGACTTGTACTGTTCGGCGATCTTGTCGAGCGACACCGGCTTGATCTTCGCGGCCTGGCCTTCGCAGCCGAACGCGAGGTAGCGGTCGACGCACACCTGCTTCGCCGCTTCGCGCGCGGGCTTGAGGTAGTCGCGCGGATCGAACTTGCCCGGGTTCTCGAACAGGTAGCGGCGGATCGCGCCGGTGATCGCGAGACGCAGGTCGGTGTCGATGTTGATCTTGCGCACGCCGTGCTTGATGCCTTCCTGGATTTCCTCGACCGGCACGCCGTAGGTTTCCTTCATGTCGCCGCCGAATTCGCGGATCTCGGCCAGCAGTTCCTGCGGCACCGACGACGAACCGTGCATCACCAGGTGCGTGTTCGGGATGCGTGCGTGGATTTCCTTGATGCGCTGGATCGACAGGATGTCGCCCGTCGGCTTCTTCGAGAACTTGTACGCGCCGTGCGACGTGCCGATCGCGATCGCGAGCGCGTCACACTGCGTGAGCTTCACGAAGTCGGCGGCCTGCTCCGGATCGGTCAGCAGCTGCTCGCGGGTCATCGTGCCTTCCGCGCCGTGGCCGTCTTCCTTGTCGCCCTTCATCGTCTCGAGCGAGCCCAGCACGCCGAGTTCGGCTTCGACCGTCACGCCGATCGAGTGCGCCATCTCGACGACCTTGCGCGACACGTCGACGTTGTATTCGTACGAGGCGACCGTCTTGCCGTCGGCTTCGAGCGAACCGTCCATCATCACGCTGGTGAAGCCGCTGCGGATCGCGCCCATGCAGACCGCCGGCGACTGGCCGTGGTCCTGGTGCATCACGACCGGGATGTGCGGATACGACTCGACCGCCGCTTCGATCAGGTGGCGCAGGAACGGCTCGCCCGCGTACTTACGCGCGCCGGCCGATGCCTGCATGATCACGGGCGCGCCGACCTGGTCCGCTGCCGCCATGATCGCCTGGACCTGCTCCAGGTTGTTCACGTTGAAGGCCGGCAGGCCGTAACCGTGCTCTGCCGCGTGGTCCAGCAATTGACGCATTGATACGAGAGGCATTGTGGAACTCCTTGGAATGAAAACCGGTGCGCCCTGACGCCGGCGCGGCGCTCGTGCCCGGCTGAACCGGGGCGGCACGGCGCGGCTGAGCGTCGAATAGCCGCATTTTATCGCGAAGCGCCTCCGATTCCGACCGCCCGGTGGCGCCTACTCGCATTTTGTTACCTTCGCACGGCACAATGCGGGCAAAAAACAGAAAAAAAGCCGCGCGGGGCTTCGGACCCCGCGCGGCTTTCGTCAAAAACGGTGCCCGATCAGTAATGCTCGCCGACCCGCACGATCTTCAGCGTGTTGGTGCCACCCGCCTGCCCCATCGGCTCGCCGACGGTCAGCACGACCATGTCGCCGTGCTGCACGTAGCCCTGCTTGACGACCATCTCGAGCGCGGCCTGCAGCGCGGCGTCGCGGTCGCTGTTGAATTCGACGTGCAGCGGCGTCACGTTGCGGTACAGCGCCATCGTGCGCTCGCTGCCGACGCGCGGCGTCAGCGCAAAGATCGGCACGTGCGTGTAGTGACGCGACATCCACAGCGCGGTCGCGCCCGATTCGGTCAGCGCGACGATCGCCTTCGCACCCAGGTGATAGGCGGTGAACAGCGCGCCCATCGCGATCGACTGGTCGATCCGCGTGAACGTGCGATCGAGGAAATCCTTGTCCAGCTCGACGTGCTCGGACTTTTCCGCCTCGACGCACACGGCCGCCATCGTCTCGATCGTGACGACCGGGTACTTGCCGGCGGCCGTCTCGGCCGACAGCATCACCGCGTCGGTGCCGTCGAGCACCGCGTTCGCGACGTCCGACACTTCCGCGCGGGTCGGCACGGGCGCGTGGATCATCGATTCCATCATCTGCGTCGCGGTGATCACGAGCTTGTTCGACTCGCGCGCCATTCGGATCATGCGCTTCTGCAGCGCCGGCACGGCCGCGTTGCCGACTTCCACCGCCAGGTCGCCGCGCGCGACCATGATGCCGTCGGACGCGTCGAGGATGCTCTGCAGCGCCGGAATCGCCTCCGCGCGCTCGATCTTCGCGATCATCTTCGGCTTGATGCCGTACGGCGCGCCCGCGATGTTCGCGAGCTGGCGCGCCATTTCCATGTCGGTCGCGTTCTTCGGGAACGACACCGCGACGAGATCCGCGCCAAGCGACATCGCCGTGCGGATGTCCTCCATGTCCTTCGCGGTCAGTGCGGGCGCCGACAGGCCGCCGCCCTGGCGGTTGATCCCCTTGTTGTTCGACAGCTCCCCGCCCACCTTGACGATCGTGTGGATCTCGTCGCCGAGCACGCGCTCGACGGTCAGCACGATCAGGCCGTCGTTCAGCAGCAGCAGGTCGCCCGGCTTCAGGTCGCGCGGCAGTTCCTTGTAGTCGAGGCCGACCCGCTCGTCGTTGCCGAGCTCGCAGCCCGCGTCGAGGATGAAGGCCTGGCCCGGCACGAGCGTCGTCTTGCCGTTCTCGAACTTGCCGACGCGGATCTTCGGGCCCTGGAGGTCGGCCATGATCGCGATCTCGCGGCCGACCCTGCGGGCGGCCTCGCGCACCATCTCGGCGCGCTGGCGGTGATCGTCGGCCGTACCGTGCGAAAAATTGAGCCGCACGACGTCGAGGCCCGCCTGCATCATCTGCAGCAGAATCTCCGGCGAACTGGAAGCCGGGCCGATCGTGGCGACTATCTTGGTGGCGCGCTGCATGAAACTCCTCATCTGGATCAAGGTGGATGCGCTGGGTGAAACGCTGCGAGAGCCGGAATCGGCGGGCCCAGCGGCTGCCGTTCCGGTGGGCGTGCCGGTGCTTGCGCCCGGCATCGCTTTGTTCTGAATCTCGTGGTGTTGCACGGCCGCGTCGCCGGCGGCCGCCGGTGCGCGCGGGGTCGAGTTCGCCCGCGCGGGCGCGCGTTTGCTCTTGCCCGCGCCGGCCGGCTGCTCCGCCTTCGCGGAGCGCGCGGCCCTCGTCACCCCTGCGCGCGCCGCCACGCTCAGGCCGCCCGCGTTTCCAGCACTTCCACCGCCGGCAGCTTCTTCCCCTCGAGGAACTCGAGGAAGGCGCCGCCGCCCGTCGAGATGTAGCTGACCTGGTCATGGATGCCGTACTTCGCGATGGCCGCGAGCGTGTCGCCGCCGCCCGCGATCGAGAACGCGGACGATTTGGCGATCGCTTCCGCGAGCGTCTTGGTGCCGTTGCCGAACTGGTCGAACTCGAACACGCCGACCGGGCCGTTCCACACGATCGTGCCGGCCTTCTCGAGCTGGCTGGCGAGCGCGCGGGCCGTATCCGGGCCGATGTCGAGGATCATGTCGTCCGCTTCGATGTCGGCGACCTGCTTCACCGTGGCCGCGGCCGTCGGCGAGAATTCCTTCGCGGTGACGACGTCGGTCGGGATCGGCACCGATGCGCCGCGCTCGCGCGCTTCGTCGATGATCGCCTTCGCCTCGTCGACGAGGTCGGCTTCCGCGAGCGACTTGCCGATCGACAGGCCGGCCGCGAGCATGAACGTGTTCGCGATGCCGCCGCCGACGATCAGCTGGTCGACCTTGCCGGCCAGCGACTTCAGGATGGTCAGCTTGGTCGACACCTTCGAACCGGCGACGATCGCGACGAGCGGACGCGCCGGGTTGCCGAGCGCCTTGCCGAGCGCGTCGAGTTCGGCGGCCAGCAGCGGGCCCGCGCACGCGACCGGCGCGTACTTCGCGATCCCGTGGGTGGTCGCTTCCGCGCGGTGCGCGGTGCCGAACGCGTCGTTCACGTACACGTCGCAGAGCTTCGCCATCTTCTGCGCGAGCTCGTCCGAATTCTTCTTCTCACCCTTGTTCACGCGGCAGTTCTCGAGCAGCACGACCTGGCCCGGCGCGACGTTCACGCCGTTCTCGACCCAGTTCGAGACGAGCGGCACGTCGCGGCCGAGCAGTTCGGCGAGGCGCTTCGCGACCGGCGCGAGCGAGTCTTCCGGCTTGAATTCGCCTTCGGTCGGACGGCCGAGGTGCGACGTGACCATCACGGCCGCGCCGGCGTCGAGCGCGGCCTGGATGGCCGGCACGGACGCGCGCACGCGCGTGTCTTCGGTGATGTTGCCGTGATCGTCCTGCGGGACGTTCAGGTCGGCGCGGATGAACACCCGCTTGCCGGCGAGCTGGCCGGCGGCGATCAGGTCGGTAAGACGCTTGACTTGGCTCATGTTGAACAGATTGAAGTAGTGGATGGGGAAAGGGGGTTCACGCTGGACGTGCGCGGGCTGCCGCGAAAGGGCGCCGGATGCGGCCGTGGCTGGCGGTTCGCATGACGCGCACGGGTAAAAAATCTCGAACGGGCATTCTAGCCGATCCATCCGGCAGACTGACCCGTGCTGCGGCGAATTCCGCCTATTTGGGATCGCCCGCGGCCGTCGACACATTGCCGCAATGCAACAATGCGTGCGCGAAATCGGCCGGCGCCCGGCCGGCCGGCACGGCGATTCGTCAGAAGATCACGCGCAGCAGGGTAAAGACGAGCATCCCGACGATGATCGTACCGAGCATGCTGCGCCGCCACAAGAACCAGCCGAGGCCGGCGAGCGCCGCGTAGAACGGATGGTTGGACAGCGCGAACGACAGCCCGGCCGGCGTCTCGAGCACGTCGGGCAGCACGACCGCGACGAGCGCGGCGGCCGGTGCGTAGCGCAGCGCGCGCTGCGCGCGCTCGGGCAGCACGGTGCGCTCGCCGCCGAGCAGGAACAGCGCGCGTGTGACGGCCGTGACGATCGTCATCCCGACGATCACGATCCAGATTTCCGTCGCGCTCATTCGATTTCCTTTTCGTGCACGGTTTCGGTGCGGATGCGGCGCCAGTCGGCGCGTTCGACGAAGAAATCGGCCATGCTGCCGGCCGCGAGCGCGGCCAGCACCGCGATCGGCAGCGCAAGCCGGTACGGCAGGTCGAACGCGACCAGCGACACGATGCCCGCGACCGCGACGGCCGCGAGCGTCGAGCGGTTCGCGACCGCCGACACCATGATCGGGATCAGCGCGAGCGTGCCGGCCAGCTCCAGCCCCCAGCTCGCGGGAAAGAAACTCGCGAGCAGGATGCCGGCGAGCGACGACACCTGCCACGACGCCCAGCTCGCGAGCGCCATCCCCCAGAAGTACGCCTCCTTGCCCGGCACGTGGCCGTACGCGAAGCCCTGTTTCTGGAACAGCAGGTAGATCACGTCGCCATTGAAATAGCCGATCGCGAGGCGTCGCCACAGCGGCAGGTAGGAAAAATGGGGAGCAAGCCCGGCGCTGAAGATCACGAAGCGCAGGTTGACCATCGCGGCCGTGAGCAGGATCGTCCAGATCGGCAGCTTCGCGACGAGGAGCGGCAGCACCGCGAGCTGCGACGAGCCCGCGTAGACGAAGATCGACATCGCGCTCGCCTGCCCGAGCGTCATCACCGACTTGCTCATCGCGATGCCGGTGACGAGCCCCCAGGACAGGATCGCCATCAGTGTCGGGGAATAGTCGCGCGCGCCCTGGATCAGCGCGAAGCGGTCGGTGGCGGACAATCGAGCGAGCATGGGAAAGCGGGCCGCGGCGGGCGGTTCGTCCGGGCTCCGGCGTCTCCCGCCGGCACGGCCCGTCGTTATTGGAATCGGTGCCGGACGATTATAGCCCCGGCCCTGCGCCGACCGACCGGACCGGCACCAAATGACGCTAAAATAACCGTCTTTCCGGTTCAACGCCGCACACAACCCGCTGTACCACTGCTTCCCAGGAGAATCCTATGTCAATGGCCGACCGCGACGGCAAGATCTGGATGGACGGCAAGCTGATCGACTGGCGCGACGCCAAGATCCACGTCCTGACCCATACGCTGCACTACGGCATGGGCGTCTTCGAGGGCGTGCGCGCGTACAAGACGGCCGACGGCAGCACCGCGATTTTCCGCCTGCGCGAGCACACCAAACGTCTGCTGAATTCGGCGAAGATCTTCCAGATGGACGTGCCGTTCGACCGGGAAACGCTCGAAGCCGCGCAGCTCGAAGTCGTGCGCGAGAACAAGCTCGAGTCGTGCTACCTGCGCCCGATCATCTGGGTCGGCTCGGAAAAGCTCGGCGTGTCGGCGAAGGGCAACACGATCCACGTCGCGATCGCCGCATGGCCGTGGGGCGCGTACCTCGGCGAGGACGGCCTCGCGAAGGGCATCCGCGTGAAGACGTCGTCGTTCACGCGCCACCACGTGAACGTGTCGATGGTGCGAGCGAAGGCATCGGGCTGGTACGTGAACTCGATCCTCGCGAACCAGGAAGCGACCGCCGACGGCTACGACGAAGCGCTGCTGCTCGACGTCGACGGCTACGTGTCGGAAGGCTCCGGCGAGAACTTCTTCCTGGTGAACAACGGCAAGCTGTACACGCCCGACCTGTCGTCGTGCCTCGACGGCATCACGCGCGACACGATCATCACGCTGGCGAAGGACGCCGGCATCGAGGTGATCGAGAAGCGCATCACGCGCGACGAGGTCTACACGGCCGACGAAGCGTTCTTCACGGGCACGGCCGCCGAAGTCACGCCGATCCGCGAACTCGACAACCGCACGATCGGCAGCGGCGCGCGCGGCCCGGTCACGGAAAAGCTCCAGTCGGCATTTTTCGATATCGTGTCGGGCAAGAACGCGAAGTACGCGCACTGGCTGACGAAGGTCTGAGTGCGCTGCGCCACCGACCGCCCCACAAAAGAGTGATAAGAGAAAGTCTCATGAGTGAAATCAAGGAAATGCCGCTGGTCGAGCTGACGGCCAAGGATCTCCCCGCCTACTGCCCGAACCCGGCTATGGCGCGCTGGAGCGCGCACCCGCGCGTCTTCATCGACGTCTCGCACGGCGAGGCGCGCTGCCCGTACTGCGGCACGCGCTACAAGCTGCGCGACGGCGAGGTGGTCAAGGGCCATTGAGCCCCCGGCCGGCCGGGCCCGCGGGCCCGCCGCTCGCGAGGCGGTGCAGCCGGAGGCCCGGCGCGCCGCCCTTTTCCTGTTCTGACAACCCGAACGCGGTGCATGCGCGCCGTGCTTCATTACGACATCGGAAGTCGACCTGATGCGTCGAGCGCTGGTTATCGCACCGAACTGGATCGGTGACGCATTGATGGCGCAGCCGCTTTTTGCGCTGCTGAAGAAGCTCCATCCCCGCATCGCGATCGATGCCGTCGCACCCACCTGGGTCGCGCCCGTGCTCGAGCGGATGCCCGAGATCCACGATGTCTACGCGACCGACCTCGCGCACGGCAAGCTGCAGCTGCTGCGCCGCTGGCAACTCGCGAGCGACCTGCGCGACGTCGGCTACGACGCGGCGTACGTGCTGCCGAATTCGCTGAAGTCCGCGGTGATCCCGTGGCTCGCGAACATCCCGCTGCGGATCGGTTACACGGGCGAGCACCGCTACGGCCTGCTGAACGTGCGGCACGCGAACCCCGACAAGTCGGCCGAGCGTCCGCCGATGACGACCCACTACGCGGCGCTCGCGTATGCGCCGGGCGCGAAGCTGCCCGAGTCGATGAAGACGCTGCCCGCGCCGCGCCTCGACGCCGACCTGAACGAGACGGCGCGCGTGTCCGCACGTTTCAATCTCGACACGCGCAAGCCGCTCGTCGTGTTCTGCCCCGGCGCGGAATACGGCCCGGCCAAGCGCTGGCCGCCCGAGCATTTCGCGACGCTCGCGACGATCGTTCACCAGTCGTTCCCGTACACGCAGATCGTCGCGCTCGGCTCGCAGAAGGACGCTGCCGCCGCGCAGGCGATCGCCGACCACGCGCCGAACGTGCGCAACCTGTGCGGGCAGACGTCGCTGTCCGAGGCGTGCGCGCTGATCGCGCGCGCGAATGCGGTCGTGACCAACGATTCGGGGCTGATGCACGTCGCCGCCGCGCTGCGCCGGCCGCTCGTCGCCCTGTACGGATCGACCGATCCGCGCCACACCCCTCCGCTGTCGGAGCTGGCGAAGGTACAATGGTTGCATCTCGAATGCAGTCCCTGCTTCGAACGCGAGTGCCCGCTCGGCCATCTGAACTGCCTGCGCGAACTCGGTCCCGAGCAGGTATTCGGCGATTTGCGCGGCATGCTCGTCGGGCAGCGCTGACCCTGACCGGCAGCGTCGCACGACGCGCCGGGCAATCCGATTCACCGGTGTACGGCGGCTCCACCCGGGCCGCCGTGCTGAATACGGCGCGCGACGCGCGCGAGAGATAACCCCGATGCCACGTTTTGCCCGCCTTTTCGAAGCCGCTGCCGATACGCTGAACGCCTACTATCAGGCCGTCGCCGATGCCAATCTCGACGCGCTGCTGGGTTTGTGGATCGACGAGGACTTCGCCAGCTGCGTCTGGGCCGACGGCGAGCATCTGCACGGCCTCGACCAGATCCGCAGCGGGCTGGCCAACCGGCTCGCGACGCGTCCCGTGACGATCGAACCGCTCGACATCCGCGTATACGACAGTCTCGGCACCGTCGTCTACACGATCGCCGAAGCGCATCAGCAGGCCGACCTGACGGCCGAGCCGGACATGGTTTTCGCGACGTACGTAATGATTCACGAACGCGGCGAGTGGCGCATCGCGCATATTCACGCGAGCCTGATTCCTGAACAAGCGGCCGGACAATTCGCCGCGAAGATCCGTCACGGGCAGGGTCCGCTGCACTGACGAAGAACGAAGCAACGCATTAGCGGGGCGATCATGAGTACGGCTTCTCCGCCCACCTCGCCGCTGACCGGGGCCCCGGCCCCCGACGACGATTCACTGCGCTATCGCGCACCGCGCTGGCTGCCGAACAGCCATGCCCAAACCATCGTGCCCGCGCTGTTCGCACGGCGTCCGGCGGTCGCGTACCGACGGGAGCGATGGGAAACCCCCGACCACGACTTCATCGATCTCGACTGGGTCGCGCATCTCGACAGTGCCGCGCCGCCGCCCGATGCGCCGCTGTTCGTGCTGTTCCACGGCCTCGAAGGCAGTTCCGGCTCGCACTACGCGCTGGCGATGATGGCCACCGCGCGCGCGAAGGGCTGGCACGCGGTCGTCCCGCACTTTCGCAGCTGCAGCGGCGAGCTCAACCGGCAGCCGCGCTTCTACCATCTCGCCGACAGCGCCGAGGTCGACTGGATCCTGCGCCGGCTCGCCGCGCAGCATCGCGGGCCGGTCGTCGCGGCCGGCGTGTCGCTCGGCGGCAACGTGCTGCTGCGCTGGCTCGGCGAGCACCGCAGCGACACATCGATCGTGCACGCCGCCGCCGCGATCTCGACGCCGATCGACGTGCATGCGGGCGGCCGCGCGCTGTCGCAGGGCTTCGCGATGGTCTATACGCGCAGCTTCCTGAAGACGCTGAAGCGCAAGGCGCTCGCGAAGCTCGACCAGTATCCGGGGCTGTTCGACCGCGACGCGATGCTGCAGGCCGTGACGATGCGCGATTTCGACGAGGTCGTGACCGCACCGCTGCACGGCTTCGCGGACGCCGACGACTACTGGACGCAGGCCACGACGCGCCCGCTGCTGCCCGCGATCGACGTGCCCACACTGATCCTCAACGCCCGCAACGATCCGTTCCTGCCCGAGTCCGCGCTGCCGAGCGCCGCCGACGTGTCGCCGGCCGTCGAGCTCGACCAGCCCGAAGCCGGCGGCCATGCGGGATTCATGACCGGGCCGTTCCCCGGGCGCCTCGACTGGCTGTCGGCGCGGGTGTTCGGCTATTGCTCGAAATTCGTCGACCATGGATGACATCGTCCGGCAGGCCCTCGCCAAGTGGCCGAACGTGCCGCACTGCACCGGCTGGCTGCTGCTCGACCGGCGCGGCGAGTGGCGGCTGCGCGACGACGCCGCGCAGGCCGCCGGCGAGCTCGGCTCGCCGGTCCGGCATGCGGCGCTGAACGCGTTCATCGGCCGCAACTACGAATGCGACGCGCACGGCCAGTGGTTCTTCCAGAACGGGCCGCAGCGCGTGTACGTCGAGCTCGCCTATACGCCGTGGGTCGTGCGCCTGGCCGAACGCGACGGGCAGCTCACGCTGGCCGACCAGACCGGTGCACCATTCGAGCCGGACGCCGCGTGGCTCGACGATGCGGGCGGCGTGCTGTTTCGCGCGGCCGGCACGCCGCCGCGTATCGCGGCGCTGCACGACCACGACCTCGGCCTGTTCGCCGATCACGCGGACTTCGACGCGACGCCGCCCGTGCTGCGCTGGCGCGACGGGTGCACGCTGCCGCTCGGCACGCTCGCCTGTGCCGACGTGCCGGCGACGTTCGGCTTCATCGCGAGCCCCGCGCAACGGGCGCGCAGACCATCGGACGCGTCGGATGATGGTACCGGCAGCGCCGAAGGCTGACGCGCAACCACGGCCCTGCCCGGCTGACGGCGATCATCCGCGGCCGTTCTTCTCGTCCTCGCGCTCTTCCTTGTAGCGCGCCTCGAATTCCAGCAGCCGCGCGCCGATGATCGACTGATCGTAGAACGACACGTCCTTCGCGTCGCGCGCCTCCTTCAGCTGGCGAATCGCCGACGGCCACGCGCCGTCGAGCGCCAGCTTCTCCGCGAGCGCACGGCGCCGCGCGAGTACGTCGCCCTTGCCGTCGCTCGCCTTCGCGAGATAGTCCCACCAGTCCGGCTGCTCGGGATCCGCTTGCGCCTGCGTGCGCGCAAGCGCCTGCGCCTCGGTGAAGCGGCGCGCGGCGATCAGCGCCTGCAGGTGCGCGACGATCGCCGCGTGCGACGCCGGCCAGCGCCGCTGCGCGAGCGCCGCGAGCCGCACCGCGTCGTCGGTCCGACCCGCGCGGCGGGCGATGTCCGCGGCGAGCACGTCGAGGCTCGGCGAACTCGCCGCCGGATCGTCCGCGTGCCGCTCGCTCGCGTCGAACGCGGCATGCGCCGACGCGAGCGCCCTGTCGGCCGCGTCGTACTGACCAAGCAGCGTGTTCGCGAGCGCGATCCCGTACTCGTTCGCCGCGACGTTGGGCGCGGTGCGATCGTCGATCTCGAGCTGCATCCGGCGCGCCTCGGCCGCGATGTCGTTCGGCGCGCGGTTCTGCAGAATGCGCAGCCGTGCACGCACGAAGCCGTATTCGGCCGACTGGCGCGGCTGCCGGTACGGCGCGCGGCGCGCGCGATCCTCCATGTCGGCGATCCGCTCACCCGTCAGCGGGTGCGTGCGCGCATAGGCCGGCACGCCCGCGTCGCCCATCGACGCGCGCTCGAGTCGTTCGAAAAAGCCCGGCATCCCGTACGGGTCGTAGCCGGCGCCCGCGAGCAGCTGGAATCCGACGCGATCGGCCTCGCGCTCGGCCGACCGCGAGAACCGCAGCTGGTTGTCGACCGCGTACGCCTGCCCGCCCATCGCGATCGCGCTGCCGAGATCGCCGCTGCGCGCGAGCACACCGGCCAGCACGCCGAGCAGCATCGTCGCGAGCGCCGTGTAGCCGGTCTTTTCGTTCGCGCCGATCATTCGCGCGATGTGCCGCTGCAGCACGTGGCCCATCTCGTGACCGACCACCGATGCAAGTTCGGATTCCGTCTGCGTCGTGACGACCAGCCCGCTGTTGATCCCGATGAAGCCGCCCGGCATCGAAAATGCGTTGATCTGCGGGTCGCGCACGGGGAACAGGTCGAAGTCCGGCATGTAGCCGCCGATGTAGCGCGCGGCGGCCGCGGCAGCGAGCCGTGCCGCCATCGCGTTCAGGTAGTCGCGCACGAGCCAGTCGTCCAGATAGTCCGGGTCGCGCCGCACCTCGCGCATCACGCGCTCGCCGAGACGGCGCTCGGCCCGCGGCGTCAGCGAACCGCCGGAGCCGTCGCCGAGGTCGGGCAGTTCCAGCGCACGCAGCGGCGCGCGCAAGTTCGCGACGGGTGCGGACGCGCCATCGGTGCCGGAGAACCGGCTTTCCGCGCCACCGTAGGTGCCGAATACGCCGGTCGCGATGCCGGACGGCACCGTGGAAATCGACGGCGAGGCGCCGGCCGCCGGCTCGAGCGGCAGCGCGGACGCGCGCTGCGCATGGCCGCTCGGCGGCACCACGAGCGCCACCGACAACAACACCGCAAGCAACTGTTTGACACGCATGGCAAGCTGAAAGCGACGCCGTCCCGCGCACGCGGCGCGGATCGCGGCGTTTGGTCTGAATATTCGGGTCATTGTACCGGTGCGATCGCGACTGTCCCGTGCGACGGATGCGCCTCCTGCGCCCTTGGCGTCGCGGATGCCACTGCTATGATAGGCGCCCGTTGAAACGTTGCATCGGATCGGGAAGCGAAGACCGGATTCAACGCCCCGGCCGATCGTGAAGCAGGATCGAGGAACGTGCTCGCGCGCGCCCTCCGTTCCACTGGAGCATGACATGTCAGGACTTACCCATTTCGACGCCGCCGGCCACGCGCACATGGTCGACGTCGGCGGCAAGCAGGAAACGCAACGCATCGCGATCGCGCGCGGCACGATCCGGATGCTGCCGGCAACGTTCGCGCTGATCCGCGACGGCAAGGCGAAGAAAGGCGACGTGCTCGGTGTCGCGCGTATTGCCGCGATTCAAGGGGCTAAGCGCACGGCCGACCTGATTCCGCTGTGTCACCCGCTCGCGCTGACGCGCGTGGCCGTCGACTTCGAACTCGACGACGCACTGCCGGGCGTGCACTGCGTCGCGCAGGTCGAGACGTTCGGGCGGACCGGCGTCGAGATGGAAGCGCTGACGGCGGTGCAGGTCGGGCTGCTGACCGTGTACGACATGTGCAAGGCGGTCGACCGCGGGATGGTGATCACCGACGTAAGCGTGCGCGAGAAGCGCGGCGGGAAGTCGGGGGACTGGAAGGCGGAGGACACTGCCGACTGAAGCACGCCTGTCCCGGGGCAGTTCGGGGGAATCGTCGGCCGTAACGATTCCCCGTTTCGAACCATAGAAAATCAGAAGAACAAGTCATCGATGAAGAAGACGCTGAAGTACGGTGCGCCGATGCTGTGCGCACTGTTCACGCTGCCGGCCACGAGCTTCGCCGCCAGCCCCTGCCCGGCAGCCGACTCCGCCGCGCGCGCGGCGCTCGACGCGCAACACCGCGTACAGCAAGTCCGCAACCCGCAAGGCGATGGCGGCGGCACTGTCGATGTGTCCCCGCCTTTGCGCGACGCGCTTCGCGCATACAGGCAGGCGCTCGTCGGGGCGATCGACGCACGGCTCGCATGCAGCGACGAACACGTCGAACCGGCTGCGCTGAAACGCATACTTGCCGCAACGCTCGGCGTGCCTGCTCAACCTGCCCAGCCGAAATCCGGCGAATCGGCGTTCGGCCGCAACCCGGACGTCGACGTCGCGCGCGACGGCACGTCCCGCCCGCTGCTCTTCGTGCGCGCCGGCTTCGACATCGCGTGCGGCGACGACAACCTGCTCACGGCCTATGCATGGGAAACCGGCGGCTGGCGGCGCGTGCTGCGCTGGCAGGCCGACGACTACAAGGACATCGGCGGCGCCTACGGCGGCGGCTTCTGGTTCGGCGCGTTGCCCGGCGGCCAGGTCGCGGTTGTCCACGGCACGCCGTGGTGCTCGTCGCGCTGGAGCCGGTTCGGTGCCGACGTGGTCGCACCGGCAAATGGCACGGCCGCGCAACGCACACTGTTCCACACGGAGCACGGCTACGTGATCGACGACGATGCGATCCGCTTCAAGGTGCGCGCCGACGGTTTCGAGCTGCGCACGACGGTCGGCTCGCTCGACAGCGACGTGATGACGCGGCCGGGCATCTTCCGCTATCGCGTCGACGGCGACACCGTGCAACGCGTGCAGCCGGTGGCAGCCAACGGTCGCGATTTCGTCGACGAATGGTTGAAGGTGGACGACGCGCTCGCGCGCGAATGGAGCGAACCGGCGGCCGCTGCCGCAGCGCTGAAAGCCCGGCAGGCATTCAATGCGGAAAGCAAGGCGCCCGACACTGGGTTCGCGTACGGTCCGGTACGCGGCTGCTCGGACAGCAGGGACCGCTTCCAGGTCGAACTGGATCTGACCGGCAAGGATGGCAACACGGCGGCGCGGCGCTACGCGCTGATCCGCCAGGAGCGCAACGGGTTCACGATGCTCGGGCTGCGCAAGGCGGCCGAGCCGGCGTGCCACGGCGCGAACCTGATGCCGCGGCACTGAACCTCGGCCGCACGCCGTAGCGGCACGGCGGCGCCGGAGAGGAGACGACGGCAAGTGGCGGGCGCGACACGGCATGACCGGCCGCGCCGGCCGCCCGTCATTCTGCGCGTCGCGGCTCGAACACGAATGGCTGCGTGAGCAGGAACGGATTCGCGGTCGCGCCGGTCTGCGCGCAAGTCGCATGCGTCATCGCATCGACGGCCGCGCGGTCGGCCGCCGCGTTGCGGCTGCTCGTCGTCACGGTGACGTTCTGCGCTTCGCCCGAGGTCGTCATCAACGCGCGCACGAGCACGGTGACGGGACGTGTGAGCGGCTTCGCGCTATCCGGATAGACGGCACGCGGAATGTGGCAGGTCAGCTTGCTTTCCTGCGACGACGACAGCATCGCGCAGCCGGACAACAGCACGGCGATGGCAGGCAGGATCAGGATGGTCGAGCGAAGGGCCATGGTCGAATATCGTTCTTCAGTACTGTTCGCGCATTGTGCACGCGCCACCTCGCGCGTGGCGGCGATTTGACAATGGTTGACGCGAATCGCGGCGGATTCGGCAGGCATCCATTCCCCGCGGGAAGCAATCGCCGCACCGTCCCGGCCCGCCATCGCTCCCCTGCCTCACCGCAATCCGGCCAGCGCCGGGATTCCCCGCCCGGCGCCGTGCGGCGTCACTCCGAATCGTCGTCCGATTCGTCGTCGGCCGCGTCGGCCGGGACCTCCCCGTACTTCGCGACGACCGCAGCCTTGAACGCCTTCAGCGCCGGCTGTTGGTCGCACAGCTTGTACAGCGACGCCAATTGCTGCGGCCAGTCCTTCAACTCCTTTGCAAACACATGCAGGCGCGCGACCGTATCGAGTGCGTCGGCTTCGCGGCCGGCCAGCGCCTGCAGCGCCGCATAGCGGCGCAGCACCGTCTCGCCGGGCAGCAGCGCGATCGCGCGCTCGTGGGCGACGAGCTTGAGCGGCAGGTTGTCCGGCGAGATCGTCAGCAGCGTCGCCGCCCCGTAATCGCCCCACGCGCCGAACAGCAGCGACGGCGCAGCGCGGTACTGCGCGGCCGGATCGCTGCCGTAATACAGCACTTCCGCGCGCTGGTAGTCGCGCAGCACGGGCACCGCCGCCAGCACACCGCCGACCGACAGCACCGCGAACAGCCCGAATGCCGCGCGGCCCGGCAGGATGCGCAGCGGCTTCACGTCGAGCAGGCCGATCACGAACATCGCCGGCAGCAGGAAGAACATGTACTGCTGCGGATATTCGACGAGCGCATGCATCAGCAGGATGCCGATCAGCGCGAGGCCGAACACACGCGTGCTCGACTGCGGCGCGCGCACCGCGCGCACGAACCACGTCACGAGCGCAATGACGAGCACGCCGAGGCCGACGAGGCCGGACTTCGCGAGCAGGTCGATGAAGATGTCGTGCGAGTTGTTCGCGATCTCGACACCGCCGAGCATGCGCACGAGCGCGAACTGGTGCGACGGGAATTCGCCCCAGCCGACGCCGAGCAACGGATGCTCGCGGAACATCGCGAGCCCGTACTTCCACAGCGCGAGGCGCGGCGCGATCTGCCCCGCGTCGCGCATCCGGTCGGCCGCCGACTCGGCGAGCCCCAGATGGAAGTGCACGTTGGCCCAGCGCACCGCGACGTTCACCGCGACGAAGGCCACCGCGAGCGCGACCGGCATCAGCCATGCGCGGCGGTTGCCCGGCGCGCGACGCGACTCGAGCCATGCCATCCAGAAGCCCGCGACGACCAGCACCGCGACCTGCAGCCACGGGCCGCGCGACACCGTCAGCGCGAGCCCGACGGACAGCACGATCGACAACACAAGCCACGCCCATGCCGCGAGCCGGCGCGTCTGCGCCAGATACAGCGCGCCCGCGAGCGCGAACGCGATGTAGGTCGCCAGGTGGTTCGCCTGCGCCATGTTGCCGTACGGACGGCGATCGACCGCGATGTTGTACATCACGACGAACGGCGACACCGCGGATTCGAAATGGAACAACTGCACGATCTGGCTCGCGACCGCGAGCAAGCCGCCAAGGATCAACGCGCCGGCCATCATTTGCGTGGCGGCTTCGGCGAGCCCCTCGCGCGCGAGCGTGTAGCCGGCCTGCATCGCGACCAGCGCGGCGGCCAGATAGCCGACCGCCAGCCAGTTCATCGACGGCACCTTCAGCGGCATCAGCGCGACCTGCGCGATCAGCACCGCCGCGAACCCGAGCGGCGCGACGAACGCGGCCGGCGCGGCGAACGGCTCGGCCGGGCGGCCCGTGCGGGCGAGCAGGACGACGGAGAGCCCCACCAGCAGATACAGCACCAGCGCGGCGAACTCGGAATAGAAGGTCGGGATCGGATACGTGTGATTCGTGATCGAGTACGGCACGATCAGGGCGACAGCCAGCGCAACGAGCGGCAACGAACGGGAAAAAGTAGAAGGCATGAGCGAACCGGATGTCAGCAACCGGCGCACTATACAAAACTTTCCCCGCTCTGTGCGGTCCCGTCGCACCGTCACCCGATGCGGCGGGACCGGCGGGACCGGCGGGACCGGCCGGCACGGCGGGCGCCGTGCCGCACACGCGGCCCCGCGCTCGCCGGCCTGCCCCCGACACTACGCGCGGCATTCCGCCGGCGCATATTTCGCGGGCAACGTCGCAGCCTCCGCCGGCAGCGGACCCGCGCCCGGCGCCGGGAGCGACGACGCTGCCTTGCCGGCGGCAAAGCACTCCCATGTGATCGCACCGGCCTGCATCGCGCCCTGTTTCAGCGGCACGCGTGCGGTCGGCGTGTCCGCGTTGTCCGGCGCGGACGGCACCAGAACGAGCGTGTTCGTACCGGCTGCGGCGACGCGGGCGCTGAACGCCACCGTGATCTGGCCCGTGTCGCCGTCGATGACGACGGATTCGACGTTGCGGGTGGCGGCCGGCGGGCTGTAGCCGCCGTCGAGGCTCGCGCCGCTCGCGGCGTTGTCGGCAACCGCGAGCCGCGCGGACGACGCGAGCGCGAGCCCCTCGCCGACGCGCGAGCGCGCGAGGTAATCCTGGTACGCGGGAATCGCATAGGCCGCGATCACGCCGACGATCGCGAGCACGATCATCAGCTCGATCAGCGTGAAGCCGGCCGGCCGCCAGCGCGGCACCGGCCGGCGCGCGCGCCGCAGATCGGCGGCGAGGCGACGGAACAGGGAAACGGAAAAGGCTTCGAACATGACGGGCTCCGGAAACGAAAAACGCCTGCCGAATCAGGCAGGCGTTTCGATCGTAGCCAGCGGGCCGCGGTCCCGGCAGTCGGCCGGACGGCCAACGTCAATGCGCGTGCGGGACGCCGCGGCGGCGGCGCAGCGCGTAACCGGCGGCGACGACGAACACCGCACCGGCAATGCTCGCGCCGTAGATCGCGGCCGACGTATCGAGCACCGGCCAGCGGTCGCCGACCGGGTCGTGCACCATCAGCCCGCCGGCGATCCAGCCCAGCAGCCCGGCGCCGAGCGCGACGACGATCGGGAACCGGTCGAGCAGCTTCAGCACCAGCGTGCTGCCCCACACGATGATCGGCACGCTGACGACCAGCCCGAAGATCACCAGCGCCAGCCGGTGCGACGGATCGGCCTGCTCGGCCGCGCCGGCGATCGCGATCACGTTGTCGAGGCTCATCACGGCGTCGGCGATCACGATCGTCTTCACCGCGTCCCACAGCCGGTCGGCCGGCTTCACGTTATCGTGCGCATCGGCGTCCGGCGCCATCAGCTTGATGCCGATCCACAGCAGCAGCAGGCCGCCGCCGAACTTCAGGAACGGCACGTCGAGCAGCACGACCGCGAACGCGATCAGCGCGACGCGCAGCAGGATCGCGCCGGCCGTGCCCCACACGACGCCGCGCAGCCGCTGGTTGGCCGGCAGGTTGCGGCACGCGAGCGCGATCACGACCGCGTTGTCGCCGCCGAGCAGGATGTCGATGATGACGATCTGGAACACGGCGCCCCAGTGCAGCGACGTCAGGAATTCAAGCATGAGTGGATATGGAGGTGCGGGGCAACGACTGTCCGACAGGCGACCCGGTTCATCGCCGGCACATGCATCGCGCATGCCCGGTGCTTACAAATTCATTGCGCGAGCATAACAAAAAACGCCGGCAGAGCCGGCGTTTTTTGCAGGACGAACCACGCGAAAATTACAGCGCCTTCTTCAGCAGACGGCCCATTTCCGACGGGTTGCGCGTGACGGTGATGCCACACGCTTCCATGATTTCCAGCTTCGCTTCGGCCGTATCCGCACCGCCCGAGATCAGCGCGCCGGCGTGGCCCATGCGCTTGCCCGGGGGCGCCGTGACGCCAGCGATGAAGCCGACCACCGGCTTCTTCATGTTGTCCTTGATCCACTCGGCTGCATTGGCTTCGTCCGGACCGCCGATTTCGCCGATCATCACGACCGCATCCGTATCCGGATCGTCGTTGAACATCTTCATCACGTCGATGTGCTTCAGGCCGTTGATCGGGTCGCCGCCGATACCGACTGCCGACGACTGGCCGAGGCCGAGTGCCGTCAACTGCGCCACGGCTTCATACGTCAGCGTGCCCGAACGCGACACGACGCCGATGCGGCCCTTGCGATGGATGTGACCCGGCATGATGCCGATCTTCAGCTCGTCCGGCGTGATCGTGCCCGGGCAGTTCGGCCCGAGCAGCAGCGTCTTGCGGCCTTCGCGGCGCATGCGGTCCTTCACTTCGATCATGTCGCGCACGGGGATGCCTTCCGTGATACAGATCGCGAGATCCAGATCGGCTTCGACCGCTTCCCAGATCGCAGCCGCCGCGCCTGCCGGCGGAACGTAGATGACCGACACGGTCGCGCCGGTTTCTTCCTTCGCTTCCTTGACGCTTGCGTAGATCGGAATGCCTTCGAAATCTTCGCCGGCCTTCTTCGGGTTCACGCCCGCGACGAATGCTTCGCGGCCGTTTGCGTACTCACGGCAGGCGCGCGTATGGAACTGACCGGTTTTGCCGGTAATGCCCTGCGTGATGACCTTCGTGTCCTTGTTGATCAGAATCGACATGTATTTTGACCTCTGTTCGATTGGCGTCGCGTATGAACCGCGCCGCCATGCGTGTTCATTAGCGCGCGCTTACTTGCCTGCGGCAGCCGCGACGACCTTCTGCGCAGCTTCTTCCATGCTGTCCGCCGAGATGATCGGCAGGCCCGAATCGGCCAGCATCTTCTTGCCGAGGTCCTCGTTCGTGCCCTTCATGCGCACGACGAGCGGCACGTTCAGGTTCACGGCCTTCGAACCGGCGATCACGCCTTCCGCGATCACGTCGCAGCGCATGATGCCGCCGAAGATGTTCACGAGGATCGCCTTCAGATCCGGGTTCTTCAGCATCAGCTTGAACGCTTCCGTGACCTTCTCGGTGGTCGCGCCACCGCCGACGTCCAGGAAGTTCGCCGGCTCGCCGCCGAACAGCTTGATCGTGTCCATCGTCGCCATTGCCAGGCCTGCGCCGTTCACGAGACAGCCGATGTTGCCGTCGAGCGAGATGTACGCGAGGTCGAACTTCGACGCTTCGATTTCAGCCGGATCTTCTTCGTCCAGATCGCGGTACGCGACGATTTCCGGGTGGCGGAACAGCGCGTTCGAGTCGAAGTTGAACTTCGCGTCGAGTGCGATGACCTTGCCGTCGCCGGAAACGTTCAGCGGGTTGATTTCAGCCAGCGATGCGTCGGTTTCCCAGAACGCCTTGTACAGGCCTTGCAGGATCGCGCGTGCTTGCGGAATCGAAGCAGCCGGCACGCCGATCTTCGCGGCGAGGTCGTCTGCCTGCGCGTCGAGCAGGCCCGTCGACGGCTCGACGATGACCTTGTGGATCAGTTCCGGGTGCTTTTCGGCGACTTCTTCGATGTCCATGCCGCCTTCGCTCGAACCCATCAGCACGATCTTCTGCGAGATGCGATCGACGACGAGGCTGACATACAGTTCCTGCTTGATATCGGCGCCTTCTTCGATCATCAGGCGGTTGACCTTCTGGCCTTCCGGACCGGTCTGGTGCGTGACGAGCTGCATGCCGAGGATCTGGTTCGCGTATTCGCGAACCTGCTCGATCGACTTCGCCACCTTCACGCCGCCGCCCTTGCCGCGGCCACCTGCGTGAATCTGAGCCTTCACGACCCAAACCGGGCCGCCGAGCTCTTCTGCCACCTTGACGGCCTCGTCAACCGAGAACGCCGGCTTGCCGCGCGGTACCGCGACGCCGAATTTCCGCAGGATTTCCTTACCCTGGTACTCGTGAATCTTCATGCGTGATTCCCTTCAGTCTGAGAGTTGGATGAAATGTCGCTTAAGACGCTTCTTCGAATGATTTCCGTTCATTCCTTCGTGCTGCCCTCGCCGGGCACGTCCGGCCGACTCGCGCCATACCAGCGCGGGTAGTACTGCCGCACGACCTCGCCGTCGAACCGCAATGCGCGGCAGCGGCCGAGCTGGAAAGGCGGCTCGACGTGCTCGCCGCCATGGTCCGGCCCTTCGCCGCCCTCCTCGCGCACGTTCCACACGTCACCGGCGAACGCCTGGATCGCTGCCGTCGGCAGCACGGCGCACAGTTCGGTGAGATGGGAACAGCCTGCGACGCCGGCGAGCAGCCGGTTCGCGTTGCGGCGGAAATTGCGGAAGAGATTGAGCCCGATGAGGGCCCGATAGGCGGGAGGAGCGGATTGACAGTGACCGGGATAGGGAACCCATTCCGAGGACGCTTCGGCGTCGACGACATTGAGGTCACGATCGATAGTCACGCGCAGCCAGAGTTCGTGGATCGGCAGGCCCTGGGGCCGGATGCCCGACGCAAGCGCGACATCGCGCGGCTTGTGGTCGGTCAGGCAGGCTTCGATGTCCCACAAGCCGTCGTCGCGCTCGTAGGCTTCCGCTCGGATTGCGCGTCGATGTCGCAACTGACGGGGCACGGGCTCGGATAGCGGCATGCTGGAGGTTGAGGCCGAAGAGGAAAACCCGTGGATTTTAGCATATCGGGTATTTGAGGCATCCGGCCGCGACGGCGGGTATTCCCGCCTGTCCGGAAACGGTTGCATTGCAGCAAGATCGCGCGCAGCGCGCGCGACCGAACCGCTCAATCGTCGATCGGGAAATCGTCGCCGACCTTCAGCAACTTCACGATGGTTGCACTCGAGAAGCCGCGCGCGGCAAGGAAGCGCGCCTGCTTCGCACGCTCGGCGGGCGTTTGCGGCAGTGCACCGAATTTCTTGCGCCAGACGGCCTGCGCGCGCGTCCACTCGGTCTCGCGCAATTGCGCATTCACCTCCTCGACGAGACTGTCGCCGACCGCATGGCGCTTCAGTTCGCTGACGATGCGCGCGACGCCGACGCGCGATGCGCGGCGATGCACGAGGCTCTCGGCAAAGCGTGCGTCGGACAGCCAGCCTTCCTGTTCCAGCGCATCGAGCACCGGCTCGATCGATTCGTCCTCGCCGACGTACGGTGCGAGCTTGCGCGCGAGTTCGGCACGGCTGTATTCGCGCCGTGACAGATAGCCGAGTGCGCGGCCCTTCAGCGAACGCGGCGGTTTCGACGACTTGCGCTCGGTGGCGCCGGATTCGTCGCCGGCAGCAGCGCTGCCTGAACCGCCGGACGCACGGCGCGTGCGACGCGGATGCTGGCTGCTGCGCGTATACACATCTTCCTTGACCGACGCCGCATCGGCTGCACGCTCGCCCGGGAAGCCGACACCGGACACGCGACGGCGCGACCGGTCATGGGCATCGAACGATTCGTCGTCGTCGAACGGATCGTCCGGTGCGGTGATCTCAAACGAAACGAGGGCATCGTCAGATGCCCTCGTCGCGGTGCGGCTCGCGGCATCGCTGCCTGCGGGCCGCCGGCTGGCGCCTGAGGGTGCTGCCCGCCGGCCGGAGCGACCCGCCGCTTCGGGCGCGTCGCTCTCTTCCGGCCCGCCAGCCTGACCTCGGCGCCCGACCATCACTCTTCTTCGTCCATCGCCTCGGCTTCGTCGTGGCCGGCGCCATCCGGCATGGCGGCAACGCCGAGCGATTCGCGAATGCGGTTCTCGATCTCGCGCGCGATTTCCGGATTCTCGCGCAGGAATTCACGCGCGTTGTCCTTGCCCTGACCGATCTTCTCGCCGTTGTAGCTGTACCAGGCACCCGCCTTGTCGACGATCTTCGCCTGCACGCCGAGATCGATGATCTCGCCCTGACGCGAAATGCCTTCGCCGTACAGGATGTCGAAGATCGCTTCGCGGAACGGCGGCGACACCTTGTTCTTGACGACCTTCACGCGGGTTTCGTTGCCGATCACCTCGTCGTTCTTCTTGATCGAGCCGATCCGGCGGATATCCAGACGCACCGACGAGTAGAACTTGAGCGCGTTGCCGCCCGTCGTGGTTTCCGGGTTGCCGAACATCACGCCGATCTTCATCCGGATCTGGTTGATGAAGATCACGAGGCAGTTCGTGCGCTTGATCGTGCCCGTCAGCTTGCGCAGCGCCTGCGACATCAGGCGAGCCTGCAGGCCCGGCAGCGAATCGCCCATCTCGCCTTCGATTTCGGCCTTCGGCACCAGCGCCGCGACGGAGTCGATGACGATCATGTCGATCGAGCCCGAGCGCACCAGCGCGTCGGTGATTTCGAGTGCCTGCTCGCCAGTGTCCGGCTGCGAGATCAGCAGCTCCGGCACGTTCACGCCGAGCTTCGCTGCATATTGAACGTCGAGCGCGTGCTCGGCGTCGATGAAGGCTGCCGTGCCGCCCAGCTTCTGCAGTTCGGCGATGACCTGCAGTGTGAGCGTGGTTTTACCCGACGATTCCGGACCGTAGATCTCGACCACCCGGCCACGCGGCAGGCCGCCGACGCCGAGCGCGATATCGAGACCCAGCGAGCCCGTGGAGACGACCTGGATGTCCTCGGCCGCTTCGCCGTCGCCCATCCGCATGATCGACCCTTTGCCGAACTGCTTCTCGATCTGCGCGAGTGCGGCCGCCAGCGCCTTGCTCTTCTCGGCGGTCATCCCGGAGCCCTTCTTGCTATCTTCCATGAATCGTCCTTTGCTATGATGAGCAGCGTCTGTCAGAGGCGTGCCCGCTTTCAAGCGCCGCCCACGAATGCAGACACTGTATAAAAAAACAGTGTTTTATGCAAGCCCGCAATGCAGGCTGCGTTGTACACGGATAACTTCGGAGACAGCCGCGCCGGCGTGAACGCCCCGCCGGCCACCGGTCAGCAACATGCGAATTCTCATCGCCGAAGACGACAGCATACTCGCGGACGGCCTCACCCGGTCACTCCGCCAATCGGGCTATGCGGTCGACCACGTGAAGAGCGGCGTCGAGGCCGATACCGCGCTGTCGATGCAGACCTTCGACCTGCTGATCCTCGATCTCGGGCTGCCCAAGATGTCCGGGCTCGACGTGCTGAAGCGCCTGCGCGCGCGCAATTCCAACCTCCCCGTGCTGATCCTGACCGCCGCCGACAGCGTCGACGAGCGCGTGAAGGGGCTCGACCTCGGCGCGGACGACTACATGGCCAAGCCGTTCGCGCTCAACGAGCTCGAGGCGCGCGTGCGCGCGCTGACCCGGCGCGGCGCGGGCGGCGGCCCGACCGTCGTGCGCCACGGCTCGCTCGCGTTCGACCAGGTCGGCCGCATCGCGTATGCGAACGAGCGCGTGCTCGATCTGTCCGCGCGCGAGCTCGGGCTGCTCGAAGTGCTGCTGCAGCGCATCGGCCGGCTCGTGTCGAAGGAGCAGCTCGTCGACCATCTGTGCGAATGGGGCGAGGAAGTCAGCAACAACGCGATCGAAGTGTACGTGCACCGGCTGCGCAAGAAGATCGAGCCGAGCGGCGTGCGGATTTCCACCGTGCGCGGCCTCGGCTACTGCCTCGAGAAAGTCGCGCCCGCGGCGCCGGCCGACTCCGCCGCGCCCCAGCCCGCGGCGGCCGGCACGCCGCTGCGCTGAAACCGGCCGTCGCCGCGATGGCCACGCCGGCCCATCCCCGCCATCCGACCGGCGAGCAACCGTCCGCCGCCGACGCCGCGCGCGACGCGCGCTACGAGAACCCGTTCGCGCCGCCCGACGAAACCGACACGCCCGAGGCCGCGCGCCCGCGCTCGCTGTTCGGCGAAATCCTCGACTGGATGCTCGCGCCGCTCCTGCTGCTGTGGCCGATGAGCATCGCCGTCACCTATCTCGTCGCGAAGACGATCGCGAACGGCCCGTTCGACCGCGCGCTCGAGACGAATGCGTACGTGCTCGCGCGGCAGATCCATCCGGTCAACGGCGTCGCCGAGCTGACGCTGCCGCAGCAGACGCGCGACTTCCTGCGCGCGGACAACATCGACAGTGTTTACTTCCAGGTGCTCGGCACCCGCGGCGAGCTGGTCGCGGGCGAGGCCGACATGCCGCTGCCGCGCGACGAGGACCGCCCGCCGCCGGGCGTCGTCGTGTTCCGCGACGACCTGCTGCGCGGCAACGACGTGCGCGTCGCGTATACAACCGTCGCGCTGCCGGAGTCGAGCGGCACGCAGCCCGTGCTCGTGCAGGTCGGCGAGACGCTCGACAAGCGCAACGCGCTCGCGAACGACATCATCAAGGGCGTGATCCTGCCGCAGTTCGTGATCCTGCCGCTCGCGATCCTGCTCGTGTGGTTCGGGCTTTCGCGCGGGCTCGCGCCGCTCAACGCGCTGCAGGCGCACATCCGCGCGCGGCGGCCCGACGACCTGTCGCCCGTCGAGGCGCAGCGCGCACCGCCCGAGATCGAGCCGCTCGTCACGTCGTTCAACGACCTGCTCGCGCGCCTCGAACAGAACATGGCGCTGCAGAAGCGCTTCATCGCCGACGCCGCGCACCAGATGAAGACGCCGCTCGCGGGGCTGCGCACGCAGGCCGAGTTCGCGTTGCGTCACCCCGTGCCGCCCGACGTGCAGCGTTCGCTCGAGCAGATCGCGACGAGCTCCGAGCAGGCCGCGCGGCTCGTCACGCAACTGCTCGCGCTCGCACGCGCCGAGAACCGCGCGAGCGGGCTGACGTTCGAGCCGGTCGAGATTGCCGCACTGGCGCGCCGCACGGTGCGCGACTGGGTGCAGGCCGCGCTCGCGAAGCGAATGGACCTCGGCTACGAAGGCCCGGAGGACGACGCGCCGCTCGACGTCGACGGCAATCCCGTGATGCTGCGCGAGATGCTCGGCAACCTGGTCGACAACGCGATCCGCTACACGCCCGAAGGCGGCCGCATCACCGTGCGCGTGCGGGCCGAGCGTGCGGCGCGGCGCGTGCATCTCGAAGTCGAGGACACCGGGCCCGGCATCCCGGCCGCCGAACGCGACCGCGTGGTCGAGCGCTTCTACCGGATCCTCGGCCGCGAAGGCGACGGCAGCGGCCTCGGGCTCGCGATCGTGCGCGAAATTGCCGCGCAGCACGGCGGCACGCTGACGCTCGACGATCATGTCTATCAGCAGGCGCCGCGCCTCGCCGGCACGCTCGTGCGCATCAGCCTGCCGCTGTCGGAAACCGCCCCGGATCAATCCTGACACGCGCCGGCGCCGATCCTGCACAGCAGGCCGCGATCGCGTCGAAACCGGCGCTTTACCGGCCGTTTGCGACACGATCGGCGCGCGAAACGACCGATTCGGCGCGGGTTAACGCGCAGTCGTTTTGTCCGCGCGAGTCAGTGCGCCGTAAGTTTCCCTGCCAATAATCGTCGACAGGCCCGCCCTCCCAAGGCGGCCGCACATTTATATCAAGGGACTTGGAGACGATTCATGGCAACGTTAGGCGGGCAAATTTCGCACGCGCCGATGACGGGCGAAGAGAAGAAGGTGATCTTCGCGTCGTCGCTAGGCACCGTGTTCGAGTGGTACGACTTTTACCTGGCCGGGTCACTCGCGGCCTACATCAGCAAGAGCTTCTTCTCCGGAGTCAATCCGACCGCCGCATTCATCTTCACGCTGCTCGGCTTCGCGGCCGGCTTCGCCGTGCGGCCGTTCGGCGCGATCGTGTTCGGCCGGCTCGGCGACCTCGTCGGCCGCAAGCACACGTTCCTCGTGACGATCGTGATCATGGGCATCTCGACCTTCGTGGTCGGCTTCCTGCCCGGTTACGCGTCGATCGGCATCGCGGCGCCCGTGATCTTCATCGCGATGCGGCTGCTGCAGGGCCTCGCGCTCGGCGGCGAGTATGGCGGCGCGGCGACCTACGTTGCCGAGCATGCGCCGGCGAACCGTCGCGGCTTCTACACCGCGTGGATCCAGACGACCGCGACCCTCGGCCTGTTCCTGTCGCTGCTCGTGATCCTCGGCGTGCGCACCTTCATCGGCGAGGAAGCGTTCGGCAGCTGGGGCTGGCGCGTGCCGTTCGTCGCGTCGATCCTGCTGCTCGCGGTGTCGGTGTGGATCCGGATGCAGCTGAACGAATCGCCGGTGTTCCTGCGCATCAAGGCGGAAGGCAAGACGTCGAAGGCGCCGCTGACCGAAGCGTTCGGCCAGTGGAAGAACCTGAAGATCGTAATCCTCGCGCTCGTCGGCCTGACCGCCGGCCAGGCCGTCGTATGGTACACGGGCCAGTTCTACGCGCTGTTCTTCCTCACGCAGACGCTGAAGGTCGACGGTGCCAGCGCGAACATCCTGATCGCGATCGCCCTCCTGATCGGCACGCCGTTCTTCCTGTTCTTCGGCTCGCTGTCGGACAAGATCGGCCGCAAGCCGATCATTCTCGCCGGCTGCCTGATCGCGGCGCTCACCTACTTCCCGCTGTTCAAGGCGCTCACGCACTACGCGAACCCGCAGCTCGAGATCGCGACGCAGAAGGCGCCGATCACGGTCGTCGCCGACCCGGCCGGTTGCTCGTTCCAGTTCAACCCGGTGGGCACGTCGAAGTTCACGAACTCGTGCGACATCGCGAAGAGCGCGCTTGCGAAGGCCGGTCTGAACTACGAGAACGTCGCGGCGCCGGCAGGCGCGACCGCCGAGATCAAGGTGGGCGACACGGTGATCCCGGCCTATGACGGCAAGGCGGCCGATGCGAAGGCGCAGGGCGCGGCGTTCGACAAGACGCTCGCGTCGACGCTGAAGGCGGCCGGCTACCCGGCGAAGGCCGACCCGGCGCAACTCAACTGGCCGATGACGATCGTGATCCTGACGATCCTCGTGATCTACGTGACGATGGTCTACGGCCCGATCGCCGCGATGCTGGTCGAGATGTTCCCGACGCGGATCCGCTACACGTCGATGTCGCTGCCCTATCACATCGGCAACGGCTGGTTCGGCGGCTTCCTGCCGGCGACCGCGTTCGCGATCGTCGCGGCGAAGGGCAACATCTACTCGGGGCTGTGGTATCCGATCGTGATCGCGCTGGCGACGTTCGTGATCGGGCTGCTGTTCGTCAAGGAGACGAAGGACTCGAACATCTACGCGCAGGATTGAGGTCGGACGCGGGCGGGAACCCGCCCGCAACCCGGGCCGGCAACTTTTTTCAGGGAAGACGAAAAAAGGTGTTGACAGTCCGGGGGCATATCAGCATAATTCAAGTCTTCGGCGAATTAGCTCAGTCGGTTAGAGCGACGGAATCATAATCCGCAGGTCCGGGGTTCGAGTCCCTGATTCGCCACCAAATGCGAAAAGCCGCTGTTCCGCAAGGATCAGCGGCTTTTTTCATTGCTTCATCCGGCGCACGCGGTGTCGCGCGTCCTTCAGGCCACGCGCGCTCCGCTGCTACGCCACCACTGCCCCACGCTGCGCGTCGGGCGCCTCCGCACGCACCTTCCCGCGCCAGTTCTCCCCGCCCTCCAGCGCCGGCGTCGACTCGAACAGCTCCGCGATCCAGTCCGCGAACACGCGCACCTTCTGCGACAGATGCCGATTGTGCGGATACACGATCGAGATCGGCTTGGGCTTCGGATTGCAGTCGGGCAGCACCTCGACGAGCGAGCCGTCGCGCAGGTTCGGCAGCACCATGAACAACGTCGGCTGGATCATTCCGAACCCTTCGAGCCCACACGTCACGTACGCATCCGAATCGTTGACGGTGACACTGCCGTTCATTCGCACCTCGACCGGCTTGCCCTCGATCATGAACACCCACGGAATCGCCCGCGCGCCGTGGCTCGCACGGAAATTCACCGCATGATGGTCGGCCAGGCCGGCGATCTCCTGCGGCTCGCCGTGACGCGCCAGATAGTCGGGCGACGCGCAGGTCACGCGCTTGAGCATCCCGATCCGCCGCGCGACCATCGACGAGTCCTCGAGCGGCCCGACCCGGATCATGCAGTCGATGCCCTCCTCGACCGGATCCACGTAACGGTCCGACAGGCCGAGGTCGAGCGTGATGTCCGGATAGCGCTGCCGGAAGATCGACAGCGCCGGCAGCACGACACGCCGCCCGAGCGAACTCGGCATGTGGACGCGCAGCACGCCGCTCGGCTTGCGGTTGCCGGTCTGGAAACTCGCGTCGGCTTCCGCGATCTCCGAGATGATCTTCATGCAATGTTCGTAGTACGCGGCGCCCTCCGGCGTCAGCGACAGCCGGCGCGTCGTCCGGTGCATCAGGCGCACGCCGAGCAGCGCCTCGAGATTCTGGATGATGGTCGTCACCGATGCGCGCGGCATCGCGAGCGTGTCGGCCGCGCGCGTAAAGCTGTTCGCGTCGACCACGCGGGTGAAAACTTCCATTGCCTGGATGCGGTCCATGCTGCGCCCCCTTCGAATCGCCAACGGAACAGAATAGAGCGCGCAACGCGCGCGGCACAAGCCCCCGCCCATTGTTCTCCACTTCTGAATAGTTGCGGCGCTTCGGACTGGAAAGTGATCAGGATTCGTGCAGTTCCGGACGACGGCGGCACCGTCCCCGGTTGCCACGCGCGGCTCGCTCACCGCGCACCGGCGCGTTACCGCACGAACCGCTCGCGATAACCCTGCGGCGACACGCCGAGCACGCGCACGAAACTGCGCCGCAGCGTCTCTTCCGAACCGAAACCGCACCGCGTGGCGATCCGCTTGACCGGCCACGCGGTTTCGCCGAGCAAGCGCTGCGCGGCCTCGACGCGAATCTGTTCGACCGCGCGTGCGGGCGTGCGGCCGGTGCCCGCGCGGTAGTGGCGCACGAAGCTGCGCTCGCTCATGCTGACGCGCTCGGCGAGCGCAGGCACCGACAGGTCGGCCGTCAGGTGCTCGGCGATCCATGCATGCAGTTCGCCGAAGCGATCGTCGGTGCGCTGCATCGACAGCATCGCGCTGAACTGCGCCTGCCCGCCCGGCCGCTTCAGGAACACGACAAGCTCGCGCGCGGCGTCGAGCGCGACCGCCCGCCCGAGATCCTCCTCGACGAGCGCGAGCGCGAGATCGATGCCGGCCGTCACGCCGGCCGACGTCCACAGCGCGCCTTCGCGGATGAAGATCGGATCGGGCTCGACGCGCACGTTCGGGTAGCGCGCCGCGAATTCGTCGCAGCGCGCCCAGTGCGTGACCGCGCGCCGCCCGTCGAGCAAGCCGGCCTCGGCAAGCAGGAACGCGCCGGTGCAGACCGACGCGACACGTCGCGCGCGCTGCGCCTGCTGCCGGACCCAGCGCACCGTCCGCGCATCCTGCGACGCGGCATGCACGCCCTTGCCGCCGGCCACGATCACCGTATCGGGCCGCCCGGCCGGGCGCAGCGAATCGGCCATCACGACGAGGCCGGACGACGTCTCGATCGGCCCGGCCTCGGCGGCGACGACGCGCGGCGCGTACGGTGCGGGCTGGCCGCGCTCCTGCGCGAGCTCGTTGACGGATGCGAACACTTGCAGCGGCCCGGTCACGTCGAGCAACTGCGCACGGGGGAACGCGAGGACCAGGATCGAGCGCGGAACGGCAGGCATGGCGATTGGCTGAAAACGTGGGTGATCTGGCAATTTCGCCAAACACTACGCGCCTAGAATCGATCTGTCCATCGTGCGCCGGCCGCGGCGCATCCCCTTCCCTTCGGAGTGTTCGCATGACCCTGCATATCGGCCTTCTCGTGTTTCCGGGCGTCCAGCAGCTCGATCTCACCGGCCCGCACGACGTGCTCGCGTCGCTGCCCGACGCGGCTGTCCATCTGGTCTGGAAATCGCGCGACGCCGTCGTATCGAGCAGCGGCCTCGTGCTCGCGCCGACCTGCACGTTCGACGACTGCCCGCCGCTCGACGTGATCTGCGTGCCGGGCGGGATCGGCATCAACGACCTGCTGCTCGATGGCGACACGATCGCGTTCGTGCAGCGGCGCGCGGCCGCCGCGCGCTACGTGACGTCGGTTTGCACCGGCGCGCTGCTGCTCGGCGTGGCCGGCCTGCTGCGCGGACGCCGCGCGACGACGCACTGGGCGTTTCATTCGCTGCTCGAACCGCTCGGTGCGGTGCCGGTGCGTGAGCGCGTGGTGCGCGACGGCAACCTGATCACCGGCGGCGGCGTGACGGCCGGCATCGACTTCGCATTGACGATCGCCGCCGAACTTGTCGGCGACGAAGAGGCGCAGTCGATTCAGCTGCAGCTCGAATACGCACCGGCACCGCCGTTCGAAGCGGGTTCGCCGGATACCGCGCCGGCGTCGGTGCTGAAGCGCGTGACCGAGCGCTCGGCGGCAGGGCTCGAAAAGCGCAGGCAGACGATCGACGCGGCCTTGCGCGCGATGTCGCGCTGAGTCCGGCGCACGGAAACCGGCGGGCACGCACGCATGGAACACGACCACGCCGCACGCCCGCCTTCCACGGTATTCGCACTCACGAACCTGACGATGAACATCATCCGCAGCCCCGCATTCACCGCGCAGCGCCCGTGGGGCGCGCTGGACATCGCGAACCTGAACGGCATCACGGTCCGCCTGCACTGGACCGATCAGCCGTACCGGTGGCACGTGAACGACGGCGAGGAAGTATTCGCGGTGCTCGACGGCCGTGTCGAGATGCGCTACCGCGAAGCGGGCATCGAGCACGCGACGGTGCTCGAAACGGGAGACGTATTCCACGCGACGATCGGCACCGAACACGTCGCGCACCCGCTCGGTGAAGCGCGCATCCTCGTGATCGAGACTGAAGGCAGCGTCTGACGACGGGCTTCAGCCCGAGATGGTGCCCGTGCCCTGCGACGGGATCAGCTTCGGCTGCGGCGTGCACAGGCACTGGCACCGGTCGTGTTCGAGCGCGACGACCTTGCCCATCACGGTCATCGTCCGCTCGCCGCCGTCGGACACGATCACGCCCTGGGTCTTGCACGCGGCGCAGAACACCGGCGCGCCGAGATAGGCGAGCTCGCGGCCGTCGAACGACGAATTGGCGATCCCGTCGAGCACGACGCCGCCATGGTCGGTCGTGTCGCCCTTCAGAATGAATTTGCGGCTCATGGTTCGGCTCTCCCTCGGAAACGCCGCGCGGCACGGCGTCGGGCCGCTTGCGGGCAGTCGGTATCCGCCCGTCGGTCGCGGGCGTTTCGCGAGGATATCACCGGCGCCGCGGCGAATCGTCGAATGCGCGTCGGTCACCGCGGCATTCGCGACGTCCGCTCAGACGAACAGCGCGACGCATAGCGCGGCGCCGCACAGATACGTGCCGAGCGCGCCGATGAAACGCACGGGATTCGGCCTGGCCATCGTCGGCCACGCGAGCAATCCGATCACGAGCAGACAGCGGCATGCGGTTGCCGCGACGATCAACGATACGATCGCGCGCGACGGATCGTGTGCGCCGAAATAGAGAAACAGCACCGCGAGAAACGGCGTGTATTCGGCCGTGTTGCCGTGCGCGCGCACGATCTTGTGCAACCCGTTGGCCGGATCGGACACACACCCGGAACCGGTGGTGTGCCGGAAGCGCGTTACTGAAACGACGAGACCGAGCCCGAACAGCAGCAAACCGAGGATCGCCGTGCAGACGAGCGCGACGGGATGGATCGACATGGAACCCCCTACGAAAGCGAACATGCGCCGCACATCCGGTGATCGTGCCTGCAACCAGTGCAGCCGGCTATTGCCCAGACTTGTAGCGCGGTCATGCGCCAGCCATTATTTCCCGAACGGGATCAGACCCGATTTGCCACGATATCACAACGCACAAGGCCGGTGCATCGACGGCCTGGCCGCTCGCCGGGGCCGACCCGCCGGCGCTGCCGGGCACGCGGACGCATGCGCGCAAAACGCGCAAACGATGCGTCACGGCGGCGCTTGCGTCCCGAACGCAACGCCAGTGATCGCGCATCGCGGGCACGTGCGTTGCGTCGGCGCATCTCGGTAGTGAACGCCCTTGGCAGCCCGCTGCGGAGGACTACACTAATCCTTAATGAGAGGTGCGGCCGGAGCCCGCGCCTTCAGGGAGACGCCGCCATGAATCGGCCGCTGAATCGTATCCTGCCGCGCGTGACCGGTAGTGCATCGGTCTGGACGTGGATCAAGTGGTCCTTGCTGGCCGCGCTGGTGATCGCAATCGCGATCATGGCGCGACTCGTGATGACCGAGATCGCAACGTCGCGCCTGCAGGCGCACTATCTGTCCGAGCTCACCCGCGACGTCGGCTACACCATCGAGGCGGGCGCAAGCGATCACATTCGCTTTCCCGCCAACGGGCCGTACGACCAGCGCCTCGGCTACTCGATGATTCCCGCGTTCCAGCAGCGTCTGCTCGCGCGCGGCTTCGTCGTCGGCAAGCAGGCGCGCGATTCGGAACGGATGCTGTCGCTCGCCGATCGCGGCCTGTTCCTGCCTTACGAAGAGAAAGACCAGGCCGGGCTGATGCTGTTCGACTCGACCGGCTCGCCGCTGTTCGCGACCGTGTTCCCGCAGCGCGTGTACGCCGACTTCGACACCGTGCCGCGCGTGGTCGCCGATTCGCTGCTGTTCATCGAGGATCGCTACCTGCTCGACGCGAACCAGCCGAACCGCAACCCGGCGATCGACTGGGGGCGCTTCGGCCGCGCGCTCGCCGACCAGGCGCTGCACGTCGTCAACCGCCACCAGGCACGCCCGGGCGGCAGCACGCTAGCGACGCAGATCGAGAAGTTCCGCCATTCGCCCGACGGCCGCACCGCGACGCCGCCGGAGAAGTTGCGGCAGATCGCATCCGCGTCGATCCTCGCGTACATGAACGGCCCGCAGACGATGCTCGCGCGCCGCTCGATCGTCGTGCGCTACCTGAACTCGGTGCCGCTCGCCGCGCGGCCGCATGTCGGTGAAATCACCGGCATCGGCGACGGTCTCGCCGCGTGGTACGGCCGCGACTTCAACGACGTGAATCGCATCCTGTCCGCGCCGACGACCGGCGACAACGTCGACGAACAGGGCAAGACGTTCCGCGAGGTGCTGTCGCTGATCATCGCGCAGCGCGCGCCGTCGTACTTCCTGAATCGCGGCTATCCGGCGCTGCAGAAACTGACCGACAGCTACCTGCGGCTCCTGTCGAACGGCGGCGTGATCTCGCCCGCGCTGCGCGATGCGGCGCTCGCCGCGCAGATCGAGCGCAGCGCGCCGCCGACCGCCGCGCACGTGCAGTCGTTCGTGTCGCGCAAGGCTGTGTCGTCCGCGCGCGCGTCGCTGCTGTCGGCACTCGGGATCAGCGACGTGTACCAGCTCGACCAGCTCGACCTGGAAGCCACCAGTACGCTCGACAACGGTGTGCAGCAGGCGGTCGCCGAACGGCTCGCGACGGCGTCGACCCGCGACGGCGCACAGGCCGCCGGCCTGTACGGATTCGAGATGCTCGCGCCGAAGGACGACCCGTCGCACCTCACGTACAGCTTCACGCTGTATGAGCATCGCAACGGTGCGAACATGCTGCGCGTGCAGACCGACAGCGTGAACCAGCCGTTCGACGTAAACCGCGGCGGCCGCATCAACCTCGGCTCGACCGCGAAGCTGCGCACGCTGATCACCTACCTCCAGATCGTCTCCGAGCTGCATGCGCGCTACGGCAACTTGTCGAACGCACAACTCGCGCAGGTGAAGCCCGACCCGATCGACGGGCTGTCGCACTGGGCGCTCGACTACCTGTCGCACACGCGCGACCGCTCGCTGCAGGCGATGCTCGACGCGTCGGTCGAACGCAAGTACTCGGCGAGCCCCGACGTGTTCTACACGGGCGGCGGCGCGCAGGTGTTCTCGAACTTCGAGAAGTCGGACAACGGCCGCATCCTGACGCTGCACACGGCGTTCGAGCATTCGGTCAACCTGGTGTTCGTGCGGCTGATGCGCGACATCGTCCACTACGAGATGCTGAAGGCGGCCGGACCGTCGTCGTCGTGGCTCGGCGATCCGGCGCAGCGCAAGCATTACCTCGAGCAGTTCGTCGACGGCGAAAGCCAGGTCTACCTGAAGCGCTACTACACGCGCTATGCGGGCAAGGCGCCCGACGACGCGCTCGCGCTGATGCTGCAGGACGTGCGCAAGTCGCCGCCGAAGATCGCGACGGTGCTGCGCAGTGTCGCGCCGAACGAATCGCTCGCGTGGTTCGAAGCGCAGATGCGCGCGCAACTGAAGGGCACGCCGGCCGCGACGCTGTCGGACGACGATCTCGCCGCGCTCTACGCGAAGTACGCGATCGACCGGTTCAACCTCAACGATCGCGGCTATATCGCGAGCGTCCACCCGCTCGCGCTGTGGACGCTCAACTACCTGCGCGCACACCCGAGCGCGTCGCTCGCCGACGTCCGGCGCGACAGCCGGGACGCGCGCTTCTACACGTACTCGTGGCTGTACAAGACGCGCTACCACGGCACCCAGGACCGGCGCATCCGCCGCATGGTCGAGCTGCGCGCATACGCGGAAATCACGAAGGCGTGGCGCGCGCTCGGCTACCCGTTCGAGGAAGTCACGCCGTCGTATGCGGCCGCGATCGGCGCATCGGGCGACCAGCCCGACGCGCTCGCGAAACTGATCGGCCTGATCGCGACCGGCGGCCAGAAGGCGCCGACCGAGACGATCACGCGGCTCGACTTCGCGAAGGGCACGCCGTACGAAACGCGCTTCGTGCGCGCGACCGCGCAGCCGCAGCCGCTGCTGTCGCCGGAGATCGTCAACGTGGCACACACGCTGCTGCGCGACGTCGTGCTGAACGGCACCGGGCGGCGCCTGGCGGGCGGCTTCACGCTGCCCGACGGCAAGACGCTCCAGGTATACGGCAAGACCGGGACAGGCGACCAGCGCTTCAATGTCTACGCGCGCGGCGCGCGGCTGATCGAGTCGCGCAAGGTCAATCGCAGCGGCACGTTCGTGTTCGTGCTCGGCGATCGTTTCTTCGGCGTGCTGACGGCGACCGCGCACGAACCGTACGCGGCGCGCTACGACTTCACGAGCGCGATGGCCGTGCAGTTGCTGAAGTCGATGGCGCCGGCGCTCGCGCCGCTGATCGAGCGCCCGGCCGAGGCCGGCACGCGCACCGCGGGTCCCGCGCCGCAGGCCGAAACGCCGGCGCCGCAGGCCGCGCCGGCCGAGCCGTCCTGAGGGCGGCCCGTGCGCTTGCGCGACGACGCGCCGCTCAGTGCGAGCGGCCGTCGTAGTGCGTGACGGGCAGCGCGTCGAAATCGACATCCTCGAGGCATCGCACGTTGATTGCGGCCATCTCGGTGCCGTTCGGATGGGTGCCCTCGCCGAACGTGTGAATCCCGCAGCGCTTGCAGAAGCGATGCCGGATCACGTGCTTGTTGAACATGTAGGTGGCGAGATTGTCGTCGGGCGTGAGAAGCGTCATGTGGTCGCGCGGCACGAACCACATCAGCGCGCCCTTGCGCCGGCAGATCGAGCAGTTGCAGGCCATCACGCCCTGCAGGTCGCCTTCCGCCTCGAACTTCACGTCGCCGCAGTGACAGCTTCCGCGATAGAGCATGGTCGTCTCCCGGGGCGGCCCGTGCGCGTCGACGGTGCCCCGGCGGGACACCGTTGGCCGGGCCGACTCAAGCAGGTACAGTAGCGCGCACCCGCGTCGCGCGCAATGTGCGGCGGCGCCCGTCCCGACTCGCTCCGATCACGAGGAAAACCGCCATGCTCGAACTGCGCCCCGGCTGCGAATGCTGCGACAAGGACTTGCCGCCCGATTCGGCGGATGCGCGCATTTGTACATTCGAGTGTACGGGGGCGGCGGCGAGCCTTTCTGCGCGAACTGCGCCGACGACGTGCTGAAGGGCCGTTGCCCGAACTGCGGCGGCGAACACTGGTGGTGCGTCCGCGCCGGCCGGCGAGCCTGCTCGCGAAATATCCGGCGTCGACGCAGCGCGTCCTGAAGCCGGGCGGCTGCGCGAACCCCTGACGGCCCACCCTCCCCGTCACGACATCTCGATCCGCGCGCGCGTCACCGCGAGCAGCGACGCCATCGCGCGGCGCGCGCCGTCCTCGTCGCGCACGCGGATCGCGTCGCTGACGGCCACGTGTTCGGCGAGCGACGCGTTGTAGACTTCCGCCCGGCGCGCATTCAGGTGCAGTTGCGCCTCGAGCGTGCGATCGATCAGCGCGCCGAGCGGCACCAGCAGCTCGTTGCCGCCGGCCTCCAGCACGCTCAGGTGAAAGCGCAGGTCCGCGCGTACCCATTCGTCGACGTTGCGCGCGGCGGCCATCGCGCGCGCCGCGCCGTCGATTGCGTCGAACGCTTCGGGCGTATGTGCGCGCGCAGCCAGCGCCGCCGCGTGCGGCTCGATCATCTCGCGCATCTCCTGCAGCTTCAGCGCGAACGCGAGCGGCGGCGCGACGCGTGCATACCAGTCGAGCAAGTCGGCGTCGAGCAGGTTCCACGCGCGGCGCGGCCGCACGCGCGTGCCGACCTTCGGCCGCGATTCGACCAGCCCCTTCGACGTCAGCGTGCGCAGCGCCTCGCGCATCACCGTGCGGCTCACGCCGTACATCTCCATCAGGTCGGGTTCCCTCGGCAGCAGTGATTCCGGTGGATAGTCGCCGCGCAGGATCGCCGTCGCGAGCCGGAAGGCCGTCTGTCCATGCAGGTCGCGTTGAATGATCGTTCTCCGTTGGGCGGGCTCGCCGCGGCTGCCCACTATCTGCGCAATAGTGCTATTAATACTATTTTTTGGCAGGCTACGCTAGGATAACCGTCATGCACTGGATCGGCGCGGCATCCGCACGTCCGCGCCGGTCGACCCTGGAGACTCCCCACATGAAAATCACCCGCCTCGAAACCTTCGTCGTCCCGCCGCGCTGGCTGTTCCTCAAGATCGAAACCGACGAAGGGATCGTCGGCTGGGGCGAACCGGTCGTCGAGGGTCGCGCGCACACGGTCGAGGCCGCCGTGCACGAACTCGCCGACTATCTGGTCGGCAAGGATCCGCTGCTGATCGAGGATCACTGGCAGGTGATGTACCGCGCCGGCTTCTACCGCGGCGGCCCGATCATGATGAGCGCGATCGCGGGCGTCGACCAGGCGTTGTGGGACATCAAGGGCAAGCATCACGGCGTGCCCGTGCATGCGCTGCTCGGCGGCCAGGTGCGCGACCGCATCAAGGTGTATTCGTGGATCGGCGGCGACCGGCCGAGCGACGTCGCGAACAACGCGCGCGCGGTGGTCGAGCGCGGCTTCAAGGCCGTGAAGATGAACGGCTCCGAGGAGCTGCAGATCGTCGACACCTACGACAAGGTCGAGCAGGTGATCGCGAACGTCGCGGCGGTGCGCGACGCGGTCGGCCCGCACGTCGGGATCGGCGTCGACTTCCACGGCCGCGTGCACAAGCCGATGGCGAAGGTGCTCGCGAAGGAGCTCGATCCGTACAAGCTGATGTTCATCGAGGAGCCGGTGCTGTCGGAGAACGCCGAGGCGCTGCGCGACATCGTCAACCAGACCAACACGCCGATCGCGCTCGGCGAGCGGCTCTACTCGCGCTGGGACTTCAAGCACATTCTCGCGGGCGGCTACGTCGACATCATCCAGCCCGATGCGTCGCACGCGGGCGGCATCACCGAATGCCGCAAGATCGCGACGCTCGCGGAAAGCTACGACGTCGCGCTCGCGCTGCATTGCCCGCTCGGCCCGATCGCGCTGGCCGCGTGCCTGCAGCTCGATGCGGTCAGCTACAACGCGTTCATCCAGGAACAGAGCCTCGGCATCCACTACAACCAGGGCAACGACCTGCTCGACTACCTGCGCAACCCCGAGGTGTTTCGCTACGAGGACGGCTTCGTGGCGATCCCGCAGGGCCCGGGGCTCGGCATCGACGTCAATGAGGAGAAGGTGCGCGAGATGGCGAAGACGGGCCACCGCTGGCGCAACCCGGTGTGGCGTCACGCGGACGGCAGCGTCGCCGAGTGGTGATGCAGTGCTGAGATGACGTGCATGCCGCGCATCGTCTTCGAGACGGCCGCCCGACAGGCGGCCGTTCTTGCATCCGCAATACGCGGCGCGCGGGCGCCCTGCCCCGCACCGCGCCGCGCCGGCCCCGCCGTCAGCCGAGCGCCGCGAACCCCGGCACGCAGGACGACAGCACGGCGGCCGCGACGAACACGCCGATCATCGTCAGCGCCTCGAGATGCAGGATGTTGCGGAACGTGTGCGCGTCCTCGGTCGACGCGGTACGGCGCAGGCGCGGCAGCGCCGAGAAGCGGTTCAGCCCGCCGAGCACGAGCGCGAGCGCGACCAGCAGCAGCTTGAGCAGCAGCACGCGCCCCCACGTGCTGCCGTCGAGCGGCGCGAGCGAGCCGCCGAGCCCGCGCAGCGCATTGAGCACGCCCGTGCCGAGCACGAAGACGACCGCGATCACCGACGTACGCGACAGGTGCTGGCCGATCCGGATCAGCGCGCCGCGCGCGACCGACGCGCCGAGCACCGGCAGCACCGCGAGCCCGCCCGCGAGCACGAGGCCGCCCCACACCGCGGTGGCGAGCAGGTGCAGCGTCTGCACGCCGACCGCCGCGGACAGCGCGCCCGTGTCGGCCGCATGACCGAGCGACGCCTTGCCGGCCGCGACCACGATCACCGCGAGCCACAGCACCGCGTGCGCGAGCGGGCCGTCCGGCTTCGCCAGCGCGACGATCGCAAGCACCACGGCGCCGGCGAACGCGACGCTCCACGCGAAGCCCGCGTGCGTCTGCGTGAGCATGACGGGAATCGCGGCGAACGCGCCGCCGAGCCCCGCGCCGCTCATCGACGCGGCTTCGTACACCAGCCAGCCGAGATCGGCGAGCACGAGCGCCAGCGCCGCCGCGACCAGTGAATGTTGCGCGCGCAGCCAGGCGGGATGCGACGGTGCGACGACCGGCCGTGCGCCATCCTTGCCGAGCCACGCCTTGAGCAGCGCCGAGCCGACCGCCATCGCGAACGTCGCGTCCATCAATGCCGCCAGCGCGACCTGCCCGATCCACAAGCTGTCGATCCTCATCGCGCGCGCCCTCCCGGGAACGGCCGGCCGGCGGTGCGGCGGCAAGTGGAACGACAGCGGGAAGACGGCAACGGCACGGTATGGAACGTCATCGATGAATCCGGAAACGGGAGAAATGACTGGATCTGCGGCGGAGGCGGCGCCGCGCAACCCGCGAGTGTACGGTCTTCGATGGTGAAAACGCACGCCGGTTCATATTGCGGCGGCGCAATGCGCGTCAAATTGTCGCAAGTCGCAAACAGACAGGAACCGCTGTCCTTTTGCCAAATAGCCGTCATTACCCATCGATGATAGAATGCCGCGTCGCAGCAGCCCGGCTGTCCTGCCGTCCATGCGCCGAGCCGATCGTAGCCCGGACAAGGTCCCCGACGAATAATCATGGAGTCTCGTGTGTCTTCAAGACGCCTCTTCCGTCCGCTGCTCGCCGTTCTCTTGATCGGCGGCGCGGGCCTTACGAGCGCTGCTCAAGCGCAGACCAAGCCCACGGAGCAAGCGCACGCCCAGCAGGCGCCGCTCAAGGCACCCGATACGATGGCCGAGCGCGTGCGCGGCTGTACCGCATGTCACGGCGTTCACGGCCAGGGCACGGACAACGACTATTTCCCGCGGCTTGCCGGCAAGCCGGCCGAGTACCTGTACAACCAGCTCGTCAACTTCCGTGACGGCCGGCGCAAGTACCCGCCGATGAACTATCTGCTGACGTACCTGAACGACGATTACCTGAAAGAGATCGCCGAGCACTTCTCGGCCGAGCGTCCGCCGTACCCGACGCCGGCCAAGCCGACGCTGCCGGCTGCCACGCTCGCGCGCGGCAAGCAGCTCGTCACGCAAGGCGATCCGTCGCGCAAGCTGCCGGCCTGCGTGGCCTGCCACGGCGCAGGGCTGACCGGCATGCAGCCGGCGATCCCGGGTCTCGTCGGCCTGCACGCCGATTACCTGAGCGCGCAGCTCGGCGCATGGCGCTCGGGCAACCGCCATGCGAAGGCACCGGATTGCATGCACGACATCGCGTCGAAGCTGTCGGACGAAGACGTGACGGCCGTGACCGCATGGCTCGCCGCGCAACCGGCGCCCGCCAACCCCGTGCCGGCCCCGGCGCGTTCGATGAAGACTCCGCTCGCCTGCGGCAGCGAACCGCAATAAGGCAAGGGAGACAGACACAATGAAACGCAAGTCCCTGTTTGCACTCTCGGCTGTCGCGATCGTCGCGGCTGCCGCCCTCGTGCCGGTCCTGTGGCCGGGCAACGATACGCTGCACGGCGCTGCCGCCGTCGCGGCCACGCCGGCCGACCAGGCCGCGCTGATCAAGAAGGGCGAGTACCTCGCGCGCGTCGGCGACTGTATCGCGTGCCACACCGTGCGCGGCGGCAAGTCGTTCGCGGGCGGCCTGCCGATGGCGACGCCGTTCGGCACGATGTACACGCCGAACATCACGCCGGACGACAAGGACGGCATCGGCAAGTGGACGTCGGACGACTTCTACCGCGCGATGCACACCGGCCGTTCGAAGGACGGCAGCCTGCTCTACCCGGGCTTCCCGTTCGCGAGCTACACGAAGGTCACGCGCGCCGACTCGGACGCGATCTACGCGTACCTGCGTTCGGTCCCGCCGGTCTCGGTGCCGAGCCGTCCGCACGAACTGAAGTTCCCGTTCAACAACCGCAACCTGCTGATCGGCTGGCGCACGCTGTTCTTCAAGGAAGGCGAGTACAAGCCGGATCCGACCAAGTCGGTCGAATGGAACCGCGGCGCGTACCTCGTCGAGGGCCTCGGCCACTGCTCGATGTGCCACACGTCGATCAACATGATGGGCGGCCCGGTGAGCTCGGCAGCCTTCGCGGGCGGCCTGATCCCGCTGCAGAACTGGTATGCGCCGTCGCTGACGAACGACAAGGAGCTCGGCCTCGGCGACTGGCACGTGCAGGAGCTGTCGAATCTGCTGCAGGCCGGCGTGTCGAACAAGGGCGCGGTGTTCGGCCCGATGGCCGACGTCGTGCACAACAGCCTGCAGTACATGAGCGACGAAGATACGCGCGCCATGTCGACGTACCTGAAGTCGATTCCGCAGAAGGCTGAAGCGCCGAAGAACATGCAGTACGAGCCGTCGAAGCAGTTCGGCAACACGCTGTTCGACCAGGGCAAGAAGATCTACGCGGACAACTGCGCAACCTGCCACGCCGAAACCGGCTCGGGCAAGCCGCCGGCGTATCCGCCGCTCGCGGGCAACCATTCGATCGTGATGGAATCGGCAGTCAACCCGATCCGCATGGTGCTGAATGGCGGCTATCCGCCGAGCACGTTCAAGAATCCGCGTCCGTACGGGATGCCGCCGTTCGCGCAGTCGCTGTCGAACCAGGAAGTCGCGGCAGTCGTCACGTATATCCGGATGTCGTGGGGCAACAACGGTACGCCGATCTCGCCGCAACAGGTGAGCGACCTGCGTTCCGCGCCCCTTTTGCTTTTTGCGACGCCGTTCCCCGCGCGGGCCGCGCGAGGCGTCGCCGATCATAAAACTCAAGAGTGGTATCTATGTCTTTCGAATCTCTCGGCCTGGCCGAACCGCTCGTCAAGGCGGTCAACGAGCTCGGCTACACGTCGCCGACGCCCATTCAGCAACAGGCAATCCCGGCCGTCCTCGGCGGCGGCGACCTGCTCGCCGGCGCACAGACCGGCACCGGCAAGACCGCCGGCTTCACGCTGCCGATCCTGCAGCGCCTGCACACCTTCTACGCCGAGCATCGCGGCGCGAAGCGCGCGGTGCGCGCGCTGATCCTGACGCCGACGCGCGAACTCGCCGCCCAGGTCGAGGAAAGCGTGCGCGCGTACAGCAAGTACCTGAAGCTGCGCTCGACCGTGATGTTCGGCGGCGTCAGCATCAATCCGCAGATCGATGCACTCAAGCGCGGCGTCGACATCGTCGTCGCGACGCCGGGGCGTCTGCTCGACCACATGCAGCAGAAGACGATCGACCTGTCGGATCTCGACATCCTCGTGCTCGACGAAGCCGACCGGATGCTCGACATGGGCTTCATCCACGACATCAAGCGCGTGCTTGCGAAGCTGCCGCCGCAGCGCCAGAACCTGCTGTTCTCGGCCACCTTCTCCGACGAGATCAAGTCGCTCGCCGACAGCCTGCTCGATTCGCCGGCGCTGATCGAAGTCGCGCGCCGCAACACCACCGCCGAAAGCGTCGCGCAAAAGATCCACCCGGTCGACCGCGATCGCAAGCGCGAGCTGCTCACGCACCTGATCCGCGAACACAACTGGTTCCAGGTGCTCGTGTTCACGCGCACCAAGCACGGCGCGAACCGGCTCGCCGAGCAGCTGACGAAGGACGGCATCAGCGCGATGGCGATCCACGGCAACAAGAGCCAGTCGGCCCGCACGCGCGCGCTCGCGGAATTCAAGAACAGCACGCTGCAGGTGCTGGTCGCGACCGACATCGCCGCACGCGGGATCGACATCGACCAGTTGCCACACGTCGTCAACTTCGACCTGCCGAACGTGCCGGAAGACTACGTGCACCGGATCGGCCGCACGGGCCGCGCGGGCGCGACCGGCGAAGCCGTGTCGCTCGTGTGCGTCGACGAAAAGCAGCTGCTGCGCGACATCGAGCGGCTGATCAAGCGCGAGATTCCGCAGGAAGTGATCGCGGGCTTCGAACCCGATCCGAACGCGAAGCCGGAGCCGATCCAGCAACGCCGCGGGCAGCAGCCGCGCGGCGGCAATGGTGGCGGCGGCGGTGGTGGCGGTGGCGGCGGCAATCGCCAGCCGCGTGCAGGCGGCTCCGGCCAGCCGGCCGCGAAGCGCGACGGCAATGCGCAGCCGAAGGCCGCGAAGGCGGCCAAGCCGCGCACGGCTGGCGGCGCGACCGGCAACGCCAGCGGCGGCGGTCGCCCGTCAGGCGGCAACGGCGCGCGTCCCGCGAACGGCAATGCCGCGCACGCGAACCGCAACCGTTCGTCGCGCAGCGGCCAACGCGGTCACTGAAGCCGCGCGGCCGCGCGCCGCAGGTGCTCGACCTGGCGCTGCCAGCGCGCGAGCACCTCGGCGCGCGCCTCCCCTTCCAGCGCGAACGTGATACCTGTCGCGAGACGCGCATAGCCGACCCGCTGCGCATCGCCGTGCGCGATCGTCGCAGCGAACCCGGCCAGCCCGCCGACATCCCCTTCGAGCGGCTCGATCCTCAGTTGTGCCTGAAAGAATGCGCCGTCCGCGACGAGCGTCAACGCGGCCGCGCGCCGTTGCGCCAGCGCGCGCGCCGCGCGCGATTGCGGCCATAGCGCGAGCAGCAGCGTGTGCGCGTCGCGCGCATGGATCTCGCCGACGCTGAGCAGCGTCGTGCGCAACTGGCCGTCGTCGGTCGCCACGATCAGCGATGCGGCGAAGTCGGCATGGCGTTCGAGCGCGTTGCCGTCGAACAGTGAAACGACGGCCGGCGGCCACGCGTCGAACGTCCATTGTTCGAGCGCGTGGCGATGGGAATCGGTCATGATGGCGGGCCCGGTGAAAAGCAGACGATATGGTGCAGCATAGCGCGCCAGGGCCGCGCGGTAACGGTCAGCGCATGAACACGTGCCGCGTGATCTTCGTCAGCGGATAGTGGACGCTCGGCTGGATCTTCGCGGGCAGGTCGAGCGGCTTGAGCAGCATCTTCACGCACATGTCGGCCGACAGGTTGCGCCGGACGAGCGAGCTGATGCGCGCGACACGCTCGCGGTTGTATTGACTGTCGCCGATACGATCAGGATAGCGAATCGCGAACACGTGGCGCAGCGCGATCTCGGAATCCTCGTTCTTGATTTCCATCACGCGGCGCATCAGCGCGCCGAGCACCGCGAGCCGGCCGTTGCCTTCCAGCTTGTTGTACTTCTTGAAGAACTTGAAGAAGTGCTTGTAGTGACGCACTTCGTCCGAGCGGATGTTGTCGGTGATTTCCTTCAGCACCGGCTCGTCCGAGCATTCGTTGATCGCGCGATACAGCGTGGCCGTGCCCGTCTCGACAACGCAGCGTGCGACCATCTCGAGCGCGCGGGTCTTCTCGAACGCATCGACCGAGCAGGTCTTGGAATACTCGGCGAAGAAATTCGCGAACGCGGTGTCCCAGTCGAACTCGGGCCACACATGCGCGATGTACGCCTTCAGCGCGCGCCCGTGCTGCAGTTCCTCGTGCTCCCATGCATTGTTGAGCCACGCGGAGACTTCCGGATCGTCGTTGAAGAACTCGCTCAGGTTGCTCGTGTAGAGATCCGAGCCGCTTTCGATGAACGACGACGCGCATAGCAACAGCAGCAGATCCTCGTTCGCGGCGGCGCGTTGACGATCGATCCGGTTCAGGTCGATGTCCTCGATACGCCACGGCATGACATGCGTCGTTTCAGTAGGCATGGTGGTGCGCTCCCAGTCGTCGCGCGGCCGTCCGGCCGATGCGTTCGGCACGGGCCCGGCGCGCCCGCAGGCGACTTCTTGCTTGAATTTATTAGTGGATTGATCCGGCCGAACCATGCTGGCATCTTAGCCGGACTTTTATGTTCGTGCTTCAAGCACTGACCGTGCCTGACCGTCGCAGTTCCATTGCGCATGTTGCGGTTCGTTAGATGAGTTGTTCGAACCGGTTGCGCGCGTTCGATGGTATGCGCCGCCTCAAACGAAACGGGCGACCGTTCGGCCGCCTGTCGAGCGCAAGACTGGAAGCGTTCCGTCAGAAACCGGCCGCCAGACCGTCGCGACGGCTGTCGCTCGCGGCCACGTAGCCGCGCTCGGGATCGTCGCGATCGAGGCGCCACACGAACTGCCCCGAGCCGAAATCCATGTAGGGATCGTCGATCGACTTGATCGTATGGCCGCGCGCGGCGAGCCCATCGACCGTCTCGCGCGTCATCGTCGACTCGACGTCGAGCGTGAAGTCGCGATTGACCTTCCAGCGGGGCGCGTCGCACGCGGCCTGCGGCTGCTGCCCGTAACCGAGCATGCGCACGACGGTCTGCAGGTGGCCCTGCGGCTGCATGTCGCCACCCATCACGCCGAAGCTCATCACGGCCTCGGTGCGACCCTCGACTTCCTCGGTGACGAACGCGGGGATGATCGTATGGAACGGCCGCTTGCCGCCCGCGACGACGTTCGGCGACGCCGGGTCCATCGAGAAGCCGTGCCCGCGGTTCTGCAATGCGATGCCCGTACCGGGCACGACGAGCCCCGATCCGAAGCCCATGTAGTTCGACTGAATGAAGCTCACCATCATCCCGCGCTCGTCCGCCGCCGACAGATAGATCGTGCCGCCCGAATGCGGCCGTCCGGCAGCGAAGTGCGTCGCGCGCGTGCGATCGATCAGCTTCGCGCGTTCCGCGAGATATGCGTCGTCGAGCATCTGCGCGGGCGTCACGTCCATCGCGCGCGGATCGGCGACGTAGCGATAGACGTCCGCGAACGCGAGCTTCATCGCCTCGATCTGCAGGTGCTGCGAGTCGACCGAATCGACCGGCCATTCGGTCAGGCCCGCATGCTCGGCGATCCCGAGCGCGATCAGCGCGGCGATGCCCTGCCCGTTCGGCGGGATCTCGTGAATCGTGTGGCGGCCGAAGCGCTTGCCGATCGGCTCGACCCATTCCGGCCGGTACGCGCGCAGGTCGGCTTCGGTCAGCGCGCCGCCGCCTTCGCGCGCGAACGCCGCGATCCGCGCGGCGAGCGCACCCTCGTAGAACGCACGCGGGCCGTCCTTCGCGAGCGTGCGCAGCGTCCGCGCGTGGCCCGGCAGGCACATGCGTTCGCCGACGCGCGGCGCGCGCCCGCGCGGCATGAACGTGTCGGCGAAGCCCGTCAGACCCTGCAGCTCGGGCACCGCGGCCGCCCACTTGTGCGCGACGATCGGCGACACCGAATAGCCGCGCTCGGCGATCTCGATCGCCGGCTCGAGCAGGTCCGCGAACGGCAGCGACCCGAACTTCGCATGCAGCGCTTCCCAGCCCGCGATCACACCCGGCACCGTGACGGTGTCCCAGCCGCGCGTCGGCTTGTTCGCGATGCCGTGCGCATCCTCGCCGTGGCGCTTGCGGAAATAGTCAGGGTTCCACGCGGCCGGTGCGACACCCGACGCATTCAACCCGGACAGCCGCCCGCCGTCCCACACGAGCGCGAACGCATCGCCGCCGAGCCCGCACGACACGGGCTCGACCACCGTGATCGCGGCCGCGGCGGCCAGCGCCGCGTCGACGGCATTGCCGCCCTTCCACAGCATCCGCAGCCCGGCCTGCGCGGCGAGCGGATGCGACGTCGACACGACGTTGCGCGCGAATACCGGAATGCGGATCGTCGGATACGGGTTGTGCCAGTTGAAGCCAGTCATCGGTTCCACCTCGTCGAAAGCTGAATGAACGCGCCGGACGCACGACCGGCGTGCGCGGACAGTCCGCCATTGCAGCGCGATCCGCGCGATCGCACAAATTCATTTGTCACATGAATCCATGTGCTTGCCGCATGAATTCCGGGACAGTGATACGCCGGAGGCCGGTCGAACGCCCTTCCCGCCCTTACAATACCCGCTCCGCCTCACGACCTGACCGCCGAGCCATGACCCGAGATCCCCGCCTGACCCTCAACGCGCGCCAGCAGGAACTGCTCGAATGGGTGCAGCGCGACGGCTTCGTGACCGTCGACGATCTCGCCGCGCACTTCGCGGTCACGCCGCAGACGATCCGCCGCGACGTGAACTGGCTCGCCGACCTGAACCTGCTGCGCCGCTACCACGGCGGCGCGAGCCTGCCGACCAGTTCGGAGAACGTGTCGTACACCGCGCGCCAGCGGATGTTCCACGACGAGAAGCGGCGCATCGCGGCGCTCGCCGCGTCGCACATTCCCGACCAGGCATCGCTGTTCATCAACCTCGGCACCACGACCGAGGAAGTGGCGCGCGCACTGAACCGCCATCACGGGCTGCATGTGATCACGAACAACCTGAACGTCGCGTCGATGATGAGCGGCTACCCCGACTGCGAGGTGCTGATCACGGGCGGCATCGTGCGACCGTGGGACAAGGGCATCGTCGGCGAACTCGCGATCGACTTCATCCGCCAGTTCAAGGTCGACTACGCGATCATCGGCACGTCGGCGATCGAGGCCGACGGCACGCTGCGCGACTTCGACACGCGCGAGGTGCGCGTGGCCGAGGCGATCATGCAGCATGCGCGCACGGTCTACCTCGTCGCCGATCATTCGAAGGTCGGCCGCCCGGCGCTGGTGCGCCAGGGTCACCTGAGCCAGGTCCATGCACTCTTCACCGACAAGCCGCTGCCGCCGGAGATGGCCGACGCGGTGGCGAACGCGGGCACCCAGGTGTACGTCGCGGAATGACGCTTGCGATGCTGCACCGCACCTGAAACTTCAAGTGAAATCAAGAAGTTGGCGCGCCGGGTGAACCGCTTGCGGCACGCAGGCCTGTCAAATTGAAAATTAACGGGGCACGATTTGTCGTTGCCCGCGCGCTCGACTAGACTCGAGTTCCCCGGCCCGTTCGCACGATCCGCCCGTGCCAAGGCGTGTGCGAATTCCAAGGCCGGCGAATACAGCTTTCCCCCCAAGCCATACCCTGCGGGGTATCGCGCACCGGCGTTTGCGCCGGCGGCGCGGGCAAACCGATTGCCATGGAGAGAACGATGCTGAGTCCGCATGAATTCGCCACGCTACTGCTTGTGAAGGATGCCCCCGATCACGGCGACATGGATCGCGATGAACTCGACGCGCTGCTCGAACAGCAGCTCGTGCGGCTGGAAGGGCTGGGATCGGGACGCAAATACTGCGTGACCGAAACCGGCGACGCCGCGCTGCGATCCATCAAATGCCGCTATTCCTGAAGCACCGCTGTTCCTGACCTGAGCGTGCCGGCCGGATTTCCGGCCGCGCCGCTTTTCCCGCTTTCCCGCCTCCCGCGGCGTTCCGGCGTCAGCCGCCGCGCAGCGTCGGATCGACCGCGGCCCGCCAGCTGACGGCCTGCGCGCGTGCGCCGTTGAAATATGCGACCCATCCGGCGCGCCCCGCCGCGTCGGGTGCCGCATAGTGCGCCGAAAGTTCGTTTACGAACGCGCAATAGTTCGCCTGCGTCAGCCCGCGATACCGTTTCGCCACATGCGCGTCGTACAGCGTCGAATAGACCGGCTGCGCGTCCGCGCCCCAGTCGCGCGCGGTGCCGCCGCACGACGTCTGCAGGTCGACGAACGACGGCGCCCGCCAGTTGCCGGCAAGCGGCGGCGTGCCGGCACCGCACCCTGCCAGCACGACGGCGCACGCGCCGGCCCACATCCCAATACGCATGATTCACCTCGCGAAACGGTCGATTCCGCCAGTATCGTCCGGGATCGCGTCACGCGCTACCGGCCCGCTTTTTCGAACTTTACTTTTTCGATTTCGTTCGTTAAATTTCGAATTCGAACATTTCATGTTCGTCCATTTCCATCAGACGATAAGGACAGCAGGGTGACCCAACCGAATCGCTACGATCTGCTCGTCGTCGGCGGCGGCATCAACGGCGCGGGTATCGCGCGCGATGCGGCCGGCCGCGGCCTGTCGGTGCTGCTCTGCGAGCAGGACGACCTCGCGTCGCACACGTCGTCGTCCAGCACGAAGCTGATTCACGGCGGCCTGCGCTACCTCGAGTACAACGAATTCGGACTCGTCCGCAAAGCGCTGCAGGAGCGTGAGACGCTGCTGCGCGCGGCACCGCACATCATGTGGCCGCTGCGCTTCGTGATGCCGCACATGCCGAACCTGCGGCCGGCCTGGCTGATCCGCATCGGCCTGTTCCTCTACGATCACCTCGCGAAGCGCGAACTGCTGCCCGGCTCGCGCGGCATCGACATGCGCCGCCATGCGGCCGGCGCGCCGCTGATCGACTCGATCAAGCGCGGCTTCGTGTATTCGGACGGCTGGGTCGACGACGCGCGCCTCGTCGTGCTGAACGCGCTCGATGCGAAGGAGCGCGGCGCCGAGATCCTCACCCGCACCAAGCTCGTGTCCGCCGAGCGCCACGGCGACGAATGGGAAGCGCGGCTGCAGCACGCGGACGGCTCGATCCGCGTCGTGCATGCGCGCGCGGTCGCGAACGCGGCCGGCCCGTGGGTCGGCGAAGTGCTGCACGGCGCGCTCGGTCGCGGCGCGCAGCACAGCGTGCGGCTCGTGAAGGGCAGTCACATCATCACGCGACGCCTGTTCGATCACGACCATGCGTACATCTTCCAGAACCCGGACAAGCGGATCATCTTCGCGATTCCGTACGAGCACGACTTCACGCTGATCGGCACGACCGACGTCGAATACACGAACGATCCCGCGAAGGTCGCGATCGATCGCGACGAGACGCAGTATCTGTGCGACTCGATCAACCGCTACTTCAAGCGCAAGATCTCGCCGGCCGACGTGCACTGGACCTATTCGGGCGTGCGCCCGCTACTCGAGGACGAAAACGCGGCGAACGCATCGGCCGTCACGCGCGACTACCGCCTCGAGATGGACGACGGTGCCGGCGCACCGCTGCTGTCGGTGTTCGGCGGCAAGATCACGACGTTCCGCAAGCTCGCGGAAGAAGCAGCCGACCTGCTGTGCGGTGCGCTCGGCCGCGACGCGAAGACCTGGACGGCCGGCGCGCCGCTGCCGGGCGGCGACATCGCGAACGCGAAGTTCGACGTGTTCGCCGACGCGTTCGCGAAACGCCATCCGTGGCTGCCCGCCGCGCTCGCGCGCCGCTATGCGCGTGCGTACGGCACGCGTGCGGAGCGCGTGGTCGACGGCGCGACGTCGCTCGCCGAGCTCGGCACCGAGATCGCACCGGGCATCCACGACGCCGAACTGCGCTACCTGCGCGGCGTCGAATGGGCGACCTGCGCGCAGGACGTGCTGTGGCGCCGCTCGAAGCTCGGCCTGCACGTCGCGCCCGGCACGCTCGACGCGGTGACGGCCGCGGTCGATGCGTGGTTCGCCGCCGCGCATGCGCCGCATGCGTGATCCGTTTGCAGTTGAAGTTGTCTGACCGACGTTGATTCACCGACGCGCCGCGTAACATGCGGCGCGCATCACAACTACGCCAATCCACGGATGGAGATGAGAGACATGCAGGATCAGTACATCCTCGCGCTTGACCAGGGCACGACGAGCTCCCGCGCAATGCTGTTCGATCGCCAGGGCAACATCGTATCGATCGCCCAGAAGGAATTCGAACAGATCTACCCGCAACCCGGCTGGGTCGAGCACGACCCGCAGGAAATCTGGTCGACGCAAGCGGGCGTCGCCGCCGAAGCGGTCACGCGCACCGGCCTGAACGGCACGTCGATCGCCGCGATCGGCATCACCAACCAGCGCGAGACGACGATCGTCTGGGATCGCGAGACGGGCCAGCCCGTCTACAACGCGATCGTGTGGCAGGACCGCCGCACCGCCGACTTCTGCGATTCGCTGAAGAAGCAGGGCCTCGAGGCGAAGGTGCGCGCGAAGACCGGCCTGCCGATCGACTCGTACTTCTCCGCGACCAAGATCCGCTGGATCCTCGACAACGTGCCGGGCGCGCGCGACAAGGCGCGCCAGGGCAAGCTCGCGTTCGGCACCGTCGACAGCTGGCTCGTGTGGAACTTCACGAAGCACGAGCTGCACGTGACCGACGTGACGAACGCATCGCGCACGATGCTGTTCAACATCCATACGCGCGAGTGGGACAGCGAGCTGCTCGAACTGCTCGACATCCCGCGCAGCATGCTGCCGGAAGTGAAGGCGTCGTCGGAAATCTACGGCCATACGAAAACCACGGTGTTCGCGTCGAAGATCCCGCTCGCGGGCATCGCCGGCGACCAGCACGCGGCGCTGTTCGGCCAGATGTGCACGACGTCGGGCATGGTGAAGAACACCTACGGCACCGGCTGCTTCCTGATGATGAACACCGGCGACAAGCCGATCGAGTCGAAGAACAACCTCGTCACGACGATCGCGTGGCAGATCGGCGACGACGTGCAGTACGCGCTCGAAGGCAGCATCTTCATCGCGGGCGCGGTCGTGCAGTGGCTGCGCGACGGCCTCGGCATCATCAAGACGGCCGCCGAGATCGAGGCGCTCGCCGCGAGCGTGCCGCACACCGATGGCGTCTATCTCGTGCCGGCGTTCGCGGGCCTCGGCGCGCCGCACTGGAACGCACGGGCACGCGGTTCGGTGTTCGGCGTCACGCGCGGCACGACGTCCGCGCACCTCGCGCGCGCGGCGCTCGACGCGATCGCCTACCAGTCGCTCGACGTGCTGGCCGCGATGGAAGCCGATTCGGGCATCAGCATCGGCGAGCTGCGCGTCGACGGCGGCGCGAGCGCGAACGACCTGCTGATGCAGTTCCAGGCCGACCTGCTCGGCGTCGACGCGGTGCGTCCGCAGATCACCGAGACGACCGCGCTCGGCGCGGCGTACCTCGCGGGCCTCGCGATCGGCTACTGGAAGAACCTCGACGAAGTGCGCAGCCAGTGGCAGCTCGATCGCCGCTTCTCGCCGTCGATGCCGAAGGAGCAGGTCGAGCGCTGCATGGCCGGCTGGCAGCGCGCGGTGCGCGCCGCCAAGGCGTGGGCCGACGACGCGCAGTAACCACCGCAGCAGCAACCACAAGAAATCCGAACGAAATACAACAATACCGGCGGACCGCGCGACGCGCGAGTCCGCCGTCATCTACGAGAGACAACATGTCACCTTATATTGCGGAATTCATCGGCACGGCGATCCTCGTGCTGCTCGGCAACGGCGCGGTCGCCAACGTGCTGCTTGCGAAGACCAAGGGCAAGGGCGCGGACCTGATCGTGATCGTGATGGGCTGGGCGATGGCGGTGTTCGTCGCCGTCTACGTGACCGCGTCGTTCAGCGGCGCGCACCTGAACCCGATCGTCACGATCAGCCTCGCGCTCGCGGGCAAGTTCGCGTGGTCGAAGGTCGGCGGCTACATCCTCGCGCAGATGCTCGGCGGGATGGCAGGCGCCTTGCTCGTGTGGCTCGCGTATCGCCAGCACTTCGCGAAGGAAGTCGACGCTGACCTGAAGCTCGCGGTGTTCTGCACGGCACCCGCGATCCGCAGCACCACGCACAACGTGCTGACCGAAGCGATCTGCACGTTCGTGCTGATCCTCGGCGTGCTGTACCTCGCATCGCCGCAGATCGGCCTCGGCGCGCTCGACGCGCTGCCCGTCGGCCTGCTCGTGCTCGGCATCGGCATCTCGCTCGGCGGCCCGACCGGCTATGCAATGAGCCCGGCGCGCGACCTGTCGCCGCGCCTGATGCATGCGCTGCTGCCGATCCCCGGCAAGCGCGACAGCGACTGGCGCTATGCGTGGGTGCCGGTGATCGGCCCGCTGCTCGGCGGCGCCGCGGCGGCCGGCCTGTATCTGCGCCTGCACGCGATGGCCTGATCGCGGTTCCACCCGAACGCGAACTCGAGCGCGCGGCAGCGGCTGCCGCGCGCTTCTGCTCTCCTCCTTCCCCCTGCTTCGTCCTGCCTCGCACGGCTGCCGCCGCGCCGCCGCACACCGCCGCACACCGCCGCTAGCAATCGCCCGCGGCCGACATCAGCGACTTCAGCTTCACGCCCGCATCCGCGACCGCAGCCGGCGTCACGTCGATCCCGCGCTCGACCAGCAGACGCGCGACGCGCATCTCCTTCACGAATCCCGACGCACGTCCGAAGCCGCTCGCCGCGACGAGCCGTTCGCCCGCATCGAAGTGGAAATGGATTTCCGCGTCGTCGCCGAGCACGCGCGCGACCGTCCGCTCGCCAAGTGCCGGTTCGCCGGCCACCTGCAGCTGCGCGTCGTATTGATCGGACCAGAACCACGGCATCTCGCGATACGGTTCGTCGGCGCCGAGCATGTTGCGTGCGGCGACGCGCGCCTGCGTTTCGGCACCGTGCCACGTTTCCTGACGCACGAGCCGCCCCGACACCCCGCTCGGAAACACCGCGACATCGCCGGCCGCATAGATGCCGCACGCCGACGTCTCGAGCCGCGCGTTCACGACGATCCCGCGCTCGACGACGAGGCCCGCGTCGCGCGCCAGTTCGTCGGCCGGTTCGATCCCGATGCCGGTGACCACCGTATCGGCGATCAGCGTGTCGCCGTCGTCGAGCACGACGGCCAGCGCACCGTCCGGCGTGCGCTCGATCGCGACGGGCCGGCGGTTCAGGCCGATCGCGACGCCCCGCTGCACATGCAGCGCATGCACGCGTGCCGCGATCGGCTCCGGCACCGCGCGTCCGAGCAGGCGCGGTGCCGCATCGAGCACGGTCACGCGACAGCCGCGCAGCCGCGCCGACGCCGCGACCTCGAGACCGATGAAGCCGCCGCCGATCAGCACGACCCGCGCATCGGGCACGAGCCGCATGCCGAGCGCCGCCGCGTCGTCGAGCGTGCGCAACGCGAATACGCCGTCGAGTTCCGCACCCGGAATCGCGAGGCGGCGCGCGCGGCCGCCGGTCGCGAGCAGCAGCGCGTCGTAAGCGAATCCGCGGCCGCCCGACACATGCACTTCGCGCACCACCGGATCGATCCGCTCGACCGTCGCGACGATCGGCTCGATATCGTCCGCGCGCCACGCATCCGGATCGCGCAGCCCGCATTGCGCGGCGCTGCGCGATCCGGTCAGCACGCCCTTCGACAGCGGCGGCCGCTCGTACGGCAGGTGCGCCTCCGCGCCGATCAGCACGATGCGCCCGCGCCAGCCGCCCTCGCGCAGCACCTGCGCCGCACGGCCGCCCGCATGGCCCGCGCCGACGATCGCCATCACCCGGTCGTTCGCCATCGCGTCACACCTCGATCAGGATGCGGCCGTCCTCGACCTTCGCGCGGTAGGTGCGCAGCCTCTCGCAGGCGGGCGCCGACAGCGCCCGGCCGTCGCGCACGTCGAAGCGTCCGTTGTGCTTCGGGCATTCGATCACGTGATCGATCACGAGCCCGTCAGCGAGATGCACGTGCTCGTGCGTGCACAGCCCATCGCTCGCATACACGTTCCCGTCGATCCGGTAGATCGCGTACGTGCGGCCGTCGTGGTCGAAGCGGGCGACGTCCTCGTCGTCGATGTCGTCGAGGGCGCAGGTGTCGATCCATTGCGTCATGATGCGTGTCTCCTGGGTTGGAATGTTCGATGCGGATCAGGCGCGCGCCGCGTCGGGCACCGGCCGCACGACGTAATGGGACGGGTCGCGCGTCTGCCGGACGAGCGCCGGCACGATCTCCGCATACGCGGCCAGCGTGCTGCGGTACGGCGGCGGCATGTCGGCCTTCACGGCTTCATGCAGCTTCGGCAGCGCGTGGAACGGCACCATCGGGAACATGTGGTGTTCGACGTGGTAGTTCATGTTCCAGTACAGGAAGCGGAACACCGGATTCATCCTCACGGTGCGGCAGTTGCGCCGGTGATCGAGCACGTTCTCGGGCATGCCCGCGTGCTGCGTGAGGCCGAAGTACAGGTACAGCCACGCGCCGTAGAGGCTCGGCAGCCCGATGTACAGCAGCGGCAGGATCGTGTGCCAGACCAGCGACGCGCCGATCACGAGGGCATAAACGCTCAGATGAATGCGCGCCTCGCGCACGACCTTCGGCCACTCCGATTCGGGCACGTAGGTGCGTTCCTCGTCGTCGAGCCGGCCGGCGGATGCCAGCACGATCATCTTGCGCAGCTCGCCCGCCACATGCCTGAGCGCGACCACGTTCAGCGCGAGCCCGAGCCAGTCGGTCGGCTTCGGCGCGGCGATTTCCGGATCGCGCCCGACGACCAGCGTATCGGTGTGATGGCGCGCGTGGCTCCAGCGCCATACCGTCGCGCGGCGGAACACCTGGAACGACGCGACCTGGTACAGCACGTCGTTCATCCAGCGCGTGCGGAACGCGGTGCCGTGCCCGCACTCGTGCCAGCGCGAGTCGGCCGGGCTGCAGTAGAGCGTGCCGTACACGAAGAACGCGGGAATCGCCCACGCGGAATGCGCACGCCAGGCTAGCCACGCGAGCGCGCCGCTCGCGACGATCGCCGCGTACCAGATCAGCGTGTCGCGGATCGCGCGCGCGTCGCCGCGCTGCATCAGCTGCTTCATCAGCGGCCGCGGCACCGGGCACCGGTACCACTCGGCGTTGACGAGCCCCGCGGCCTGCGCACGCTCGCCGGCGCCGCCGATCATTCGGTATTCCTGACGGCGCGCCGCCGCGGTGCGGTCGTGCGCCTGGTCGTCCGTATGGGCCACTCGTGTCTCCTGGTTCTTCGTTTGCGGGAAGCGCGGCAAGCGCTTCGCATGCGTTCAAAATTAGGCGACGGCCGTGGCCCGCTCAATCGAAACGTTGACGAAATTTCGCCATCGCTTTAGCTTTCCGGTCAGCGCCACACCCCGCTGGCGACGACGGATAAACACGGAGACGACCATGGCCGACCCCACCGGTCCGCGCTGGCGCAAGCGCACCGCGCGCTTCGACGAGATCGCGGCGCTCGCCGGGGTCAGCACGACCACCGTCGACCGCGTGCTGAACGAGCGCGGCAGCGTGTCCGCACAGGCGCGCGAGCGCGTGGTCGCGGCCGCGCGCCAGCTCGGCGTGCCGCGCCAGTTGCCCGACACGCGGCACGGGCTGCTTCACGTCGACGTGCTGCTGCCCGACACCGACGCGCCGTTCTTCCGGCGGCTGCAGCAGGCGGTGCAGCGCTCGCTGCAGATGCTCGACCGGCGCGTGGTCGTGCACCGGACCATCCTGCCCGCCGCGGACGACGAACGCGCGGCCGCGCTGATCGAGCGGCCGGCCTACCGGCGCGCGGCGCTGATCGTCACCGCGCGCGACACGCCACGCGTGCGCGACGCGCTGGCCGGCGCGATCGCGCGCGGCGAAACCGTCGTCACGATGGTCACCGACATCGGCGGCATCGACCGCGTGCACTACGCGGGCATCGACAACTACCGCGCCGGGCGCACGGCCGGCTACTACATCGGCCGCCTCGCGGCGCGCCCCGGCCGCGTGCTGTTGCTGGGCGGACGCATGGGCTACCGCGCGCACGCCGACCGGATGGCCGGCTGCGTCGACCAGCTGCGCGAAGCATTTCCCGACCTCGGCTGCGACGACGCGCCGATCGAAACGCTCGACCAGGACGACCGCTGCTATCGCGCGGTGACGAACGCACTGCACGCGCACGACGACATCGTCGGGATCTACAACAGCGGCGCGGGCTCGGCCGGCATCGAGGCCGCGCTGCGCAAGGCGGGCGCGGCCGGGCGCGTCGTCTGGATCGGGCACGAGATGATCGACCTGCACCGCACCTACATCGAGGCCGGTTCGATGGACATCGCGATCGACCAGGATCCGGACGGCCAGGCGATTTCCGCGTTGCAGCATGTGCTGCACGCGTGCGGCATCGTCGAACAGCCGCCGCCGGGCGATCCGGTCGAATTCCGCGTGTTCTGCTCGGCCAACGTGCGCACCAGCGCATACCTGCCGGCCTGACGCCCGCCGCGCATCGCGCGGAGGCGCGTCACGGAAAAATCGACCGCCGCATTGGCGATTTTTCGTCAACGTTTGTCATGCAGCCCGCTCGGCACGTCCGTACATTTGGCAGCCATCCAGAACCAGAACGGATGGAGACGATGGCTGAAGCGATCCTCATCGGCGTGAACCTCGACGGCGTGCTCGAACACGACGGCCTGCCGCTGCCCACGCCCGCCGAGCGGTTCCGGATGATCGCCGGCGCCGGCGTGTTCGACTACGTCGAAAAGAACCCGGTGCGCGGCGAGGACCTGTCGCCGTATTTCGCGCTCGTCGACCGCCATGCACTGCCGATTCGCGTGATCGGCGGCATCTGGTGCGCCGGCCGCGACGAGGCGCACGTCGCCGAGATCGTCGACGCTGGCGCGCGGTTCGGCAGCACGGTGCTCAACTGCCAGCTGGTCGCGCACCACGCGGACGGCCATCCGCTGTCGGACGGCGAAGTCGCCGACTTCTACCTGCGCGCCTACGAACGCGGCGAGCCGGTCGGCTGCCTGCCGAGCCTGGAAGTGCACGTCGACATGTGGAGCGAGGATTTCCTGCGGATCGCGCGCGTCGCGCAATGTGTCGAGCAGGCCGGCGTGCCGTTCCGGATCACGCTCGACCATTCGCACCTGCTGTTCAAGATCGGCAATCGCGCCGAACTCGATGCGTCGGGCCTGCGCGGGCCGGTCGACAGCGTGCGGCACCTGCTCGACCCGGCCTCGCCGTCTGCCGTCTACGCCGACTGGATCGCACGCGGGTGGGTCCGGCACGCGCATGCGCGCAGCGTGATCCCGAACAATCCGGCGAACCGCTGGATGCGCCGCGCGGACGGCCGGCCCGGCCGCGGAATCCAGTACCCGTTCGTCGAACCGGCACCGGGCGCGTATCACGGCGAATGGCGCGCGGCGCCGCTCGACACGTGGAAAACGGCACTGCGGCACCTGCTGCAGTGGCAGGTTCAGGCGCGGCCGACACGGCTCGAGCAGATCAGCTGCGAGTTCATCCCGTTTCCGGACTACGGCGGCGGCGCCCGCTATTCGATCTTCGACAACAACGTCGCGTGCGCGCAGTGGCTGCGCGACACGTGGCGCGCGCTCGCCGCGGAACCGGCGGATGCGCCGGCCGCCACGCACGCGCGCAGCTTCACCCGATTCGCCCCGCCCCACTCGACACCCGAGGACAGAACGATGACGCAACAAGCATTCCACTTTTCGCTGAACCGGATGAGCGCGCCGCGCCTGCCGCTCGACCGCTATGTCGCGCTGTGCCGGCGGCTCGGCGTCGACACGATCGAGATCCGTAACGATCTCGACGGCGTCGAGATCACCGACGGCACGCCGGCTTCGGCCGTGCGCGCGACGGCCGAAGCCGGCGGCGTGACGATCCTGACGATCAACGCGCTGCAGCGCTTCGAGCAATGGAATGCCGAGCGCGCGGACGAAGCGACCGCGCTCGCCGACTACGCCGCGCAATGCGGTGCGCGCGCATTGGTGCTGTGCCCGACCAACAGCCGCGGCGACACGCGCGACGCCGACGCGCGCCACGCCGATCTCGTGAAGGCGCTCAAGGCGCTCAAGCCGATCCTCGACGCACGCGGCCTCCTTGGCTTCATCGAGCCGCTCGGCTTCGAGGAATGCGCGCTGCGCCGCAAGTCGGACGCGGTTAAGGGCATCTACGCCGCGTCCGGCGAGCAGGTTTTCCGGCTCGTGCACGACACGTTCCACCACCACCTGTCGGGCGAGGACATCTTCTTCCCGAACCTGACGGGCCTCGTGCACATCTCGGGCGTCGAGGAAAGCGACCTGCCGGTCGACCGGATGCGCGACGGCCATCGTGTGCTGGTCGGCGGCGCCGACCGGCTCGGCAACGTCCGGCAGCTGCGCGAGCTGCTCGCGCGCGGCTATCAAGGGGCATTCTCATTCGAGCCGTTTGCGAGCGAGATCGCGGAAGCGGACGACATCGAAGACCGGCTGCGCGCCAGCATCGATTATCTCCGCGGCGAACTCGCGGCTCGCTGAGCGTCGCGGCGGCGCACGCCGCCGCGGCAACCGCCGCGCGGGCAACAAGCAGACAATCCACAACAAAACGACGACAGGTATGGAGACGATATGAAACGAATCGCATTGACCGCGCTCGGCTGCTCAGGAATCCTCTGTTATTCAGCTGCTTTCGCACAGACGTCGGTCACGCTGTACGGCGTCGCCGACGCGGGCCTCGACTACGTGAGCCAGGTGCAGACCGGCAACGGCACCACCGCGTCGCGGCTGCGCGCGCAAAGCAGCGACTGGGGCGCAAGCCGGTTCGGGCTGCTCGGCCAGGAAGACATCGGCGGCGGCTATCGCGTGATCTTCAACCTCGAATCGGGCATCAACCTGATGTCGGGCAGCGCGGGCGACGGCAACAACCGCCTGTTCAGCCGCAAGGCGCTCGTCGGCGTGCGCCACGACCGGCTCGGCACGCTGTCGTTCGGCCGCAACCTGTTCATCGCGAACGACCAGTGGGACATGGATCCGCTGTTGCAACAGGCCTATTCCGCGACCGCGCTGGTGCGCAGCCGCAACGTGCCGATCACCAGCAACAACATCGAATACCGGTCGCCATCATGGAACGGCTTCAGCGTGCACGCGCAGTACGCGCTCGGCAACCAGGCCGGCGGCTTCAATCTCGGCGCGGCGAACGAATACGGCCGCAGCGACGGGATCCAGCTCACGTACCGCAACGACTTCGTGATGCTGCGTGCGATGTACGACGAACTGCGCGACGCGAACGGCCGGATGAGCAACGTGTTCACGAGCTCGCGCGAGGTCTTCGCCGGCGCGAACCTCTATTGGCGTGCGCTGACGTTGCAGGCCGCGTACACGCACCTGAATGCGCCCGACACGCCCGCCGGCCTCGCGCGCAATGCCGACCACTACTGGGTCGGCGCGCAGTATCGCGTGACGCCCGCGCTGTCGCTCGGCGGCGCCGCGTACTACGTGCACGTCGGATCAGGCGCGGGCGACGCGACGCACGACCCGTCCGGCAACGCGTCGATGTTCGCACTCGGCGGCGCGTACAGCCTGTCGAAGCGCACGTTGCTGTACGCGACCGTTGCGAACGTGCGCAACGCGAGCGGCTCGAATTTCTCGGTCGCGAACAACCATCCCGGCACGGACAACGACAACCTCGCGAATCCGCTGCCGGGCCGTTCGCAGACCGGCGTGAACATCGGCATCAACCATTCGTTTTGACGGACGACCCGGCGTGCGGCCGATGCGTGCCGCGCGCCGTCGACACACAACGGAGTCAACAGGAGAACACCATGATCGAATTTGCATTGTTCGGTGCGGGAAGAATCGGGAAGATCCACGCCGCGAATCTGGCGCGCCACCCCGGTGCGAAACTCAAGTACGTGGTCGACCGCCATGCGCCGTCGGCCGACGCGCTCGCGCACGCGCACGGCGCGCAGGTCGTCGACATCGAACGTGTGCTCGGCGACGCATCCGTGCAGGCCGTCGCGATCGCATCGAGCACCGATACGCACGCAGACCTGATCGTCGCCGCGGCGAATGCGGGCAAGGCCGTGTTCTGCGAGAAGCCGGTCGACCTGACCGTCGCGCGCTCGCGCGAATGCGCGGAGGTCGTGCGCCGTCGCGGCGTCACCTGCATGATCGGCTTCCAGCGCCGTTTCGATCCGACCTTCGCCGCGCTGAAGGCGCGCGTCGAGCGCGGCGAGATCGGCGCCCCGGAAATGCTGGTCGTCACGAGCCGCGACCCCGGCGCACCGCCCGTCGACTACATTCGCAGCTCGGGCGGCATCTTCAAGGACATGCTGATCCACGACTTCGACGTATTCCGCTGGATCCTCGGCGACGAAGCGCAGACGCTGCACGCGACCGGCAGTTGCCTGACCGACCCGGCCGTGCGCGATGCCGGCGACATCGATTCGACCGCCGTGACGATCCGCACGCGGCGCGGCCTGCTGTGCCAGATCAACACGTCGCGCCGCGCGGCGTACGGCTACGACCAGCGCTTCGAGCTGCTCGGCAGCAACGGGATGCTGCAGGCCGGCAACGTGCGGCCGACCGAAGTGACCGCATGGTCGGCGAACGGCATCGCCACGGACGTGCCCGAGCCGTTCTTCCTCGAGCGCTACCGGCACGCGTACGCGGCCGAGATCGCGCACTTCGTCGATGCGCTGCGCGACGGCACGCCGGTCAGGACGACGATCGACGACGGGCTCGCCGCGCTCGAGCTGGCGGAGGCCGCGATGACGTCGTGGCAGACGGGGCGCGTGGTCGAGGTGTGACGCGTGCGGTGCGTCGCCGCCATGCCGCGATACCAGGCCGGATCCGATCCGCCGGACCGGGCCGGCCGCGCAAGCGGGCTCGCCGAAACGTCGCGCGGCGCAGCCGCGAAAGCACGTATCATGGCGGGATGATCGGCGTCGCCGACACCCCGCTTCTTCACCACCATGCTCGATCACCTTATCTGCGACTGCGACGGCGTACTCGTCGACAGCGAAGTCATTGCCGACCGCGTGCTGTTCGAAACGCTGTCCGCCACCTTCCCGCACCTCGATTTCGAAGACGCCGCGAAGACCGCCTTCGGCCAGCAGACGTCGCGCTTTCTCGCGGGGCTCGAGGCGCATTTCGGCATCCGGATGCCCGACAACTTCATCGAGACCATCGAGCACAACATCGAAACCGGTCTCGCGCAATCGCTCGCGCCGATCACCGGCGTGCGCGACGCGCTGCTGAAGGTCGGCCTGCCGGCCGCGGTGGTCTCGAACAGCCGGCTCGTGCGCGTGCGCAGCTCGCTGAAACGCGCGTCGCTCACCGAAATCTTCGGCGATCGCGTGTTCAGCTCCGAGCAGGTCGCGCGGCCGAAGCCCTACCCCGACGTGTACCTGCATGCGGCGCACACGCTCGGCGTCGCGCCGGCGCGCTGCATCGTCGTCGAGGACAGCGTATCGGGCCTGAACGCCGCGCGCGCGGCGGGCATGAAGACGATCGCGTTCGTCGGCGCGAGCCACATCCCCGACAACTACGCGGACGCGCTGCGCGCGATGGGCATCACGCGGATCATGCGGAAGATGGATGAACTGCCGGCGCTCGTCGCGGCCGGCCTGCGCGGCGAATTCGGCGACGTGCAGTCCTGACGGACGCACGCGCCGGATCGACATCACCGGCGTGCGGCGCGATGCGCACGCCGTGCCGCGGGCGCGGCGGCGCGCCCGCTACGCCGGCCGTCAGGCCGGTTCGCAGCAGCGCTCGCGCGCGGCCGCCAGCGCCTCGCGGAATTCGACGAGTTCCGCGATCGTCAGCATCGGCAACCCGTGCTGCTGCGCGAAACGCTCGACGTCGTCGCCGCGCGTCATCGTGCCGTCCGGATTCATCAGCTCGCACAGCACGCCCGCCGGCTTCAGGCCCGCGAGGATCGACAGGTCGACCGTCCCTTCGGTGTGACCGCGACGCGCCCGCACGCCGCCCGGTTGCGCACGCAACGGAAACACGTGGCCGGGGCGCACGATGTCGTACGGCTTCGCATCGTCGGCGATCGCCGCGCGGATCGTCGTCACGCGATCGGCCGCGGACACGCCGGTATGCACGCCTTCGCGCGCCTCGATCGACACGGTGAACGCGGTGCCGTTGCGGCTCTCGTTGGTCTGCACCATCGGCGGCAGCTCAAGCGCGCGGACCTTGTCGTCGGTCAGGCACAGGCACACGATGCCGCTGCACTCGCGGATCAGGAGCGCCATCGTCTCGGGCGTGATGCGCTCGGCGGCGACGATCAGGTCGGCCTCGTTCTCACGGTCGTGATCGTCCTGCAACACGACCGCGCGGCCCGCGCGCAATGCGTCGAGCGCGGCGGCGATGCGCGGCGGCACCGGTTCGGAATCCAGCAACGGGAGATCGGCAAAGGCGTCGGCGGGTGCCGACGAAACGGACATGAAGGACATGTGAAACGCTCCTCGCAATGATGATTTGGGCGAAAAACGTTTCAGGGCATTGCAAACAGACAGAACGACAACCCGCTTCGCACGCATGACGAAGCGGCCCTGACGGACATGACTATCTGCACATCTTCTCTCATCCGGACTATGACCGTCGGCTCTGGCATTCGACCAGATCTGCTGACCCCGCGCGGCTGCGCGGGCGCTCGCGGGCTCGCCGGCTTTCGCCAGCCTACCGCCGGTGGGGAATTTCGCCCCGCCCTGAAGACGCACTGATTACCGGCCGGGATCTGTCCCGGACCGGCGGGCCAAGCATACATCAGCTGCGCGCACCGCGCAGCGAACCACACCTAAAACCTTACTGACGACTCCGTCTAACGGCATCGTCCGAACGGCCGACGTCGGGCCTGCCCGCCCGTCCCCGGTGGAACCGGCGCCGGCGCGGCGACCCGCGCACTCAGCCCGCCGCGTGCGCGGCGTCGGGCACGAGCCAGCGTGGCGGCACCTCGGGGCTCACCGTCACACGGAACGCGCGTGCCTCGCTGTCGCCGGGATTGCGCAGGCTGTACGGCTGATCGGCGTCGAACACGATCGCGTCGCCGGTCGCGAGCAACTGGCGGCGATCGTGCACGCCGACTTCGAGCGTGCCCTCGCTGACGACCAGGTTGACCGTCGTGCCGGGCGCGCGGCGCGCGCCGGCTTCCGTGTGCAGCGGCGCGATCCGCAGCTCGTGGAACTCGGCCGCGGCCGGCTCGCCTTCCGGATACAGCGCGCGCGCCGAGAAACGGCCGTTCGAGCTGACGACGCGCGCCGCACGCTCGGCCGCCAGGTGCTCGAAGCCGTTCACCGCGTGGCGGCGCAGGAATGCGGCGACCGATACCTTCAGCGCCGCGGCGATCTTGCAGAGCACCTTGATCGACGGCACGCTGCGCGCGGATTCGATCTGCGCGAGCATCGCCCGCGACACGCCGGACAGCCGCGCGAGCGCATCGAGCGACAACTGCCGCTCGGCGCGCAAGCGCGCGAGATTCACGCCGACGACCTGCTCGAGGACGTCGAGCGACGCGGCCGTCCGCGCGTCGGCGGCATTGCCGGACTCGAAGGACGACACGTCGCGCACCAGCGCCAGGGGTGAAGACATAGCATGGCCTCCGGGCCGCCGCGCGGCCCTGCGAATGGGGTAAGCCGGAATCGGGTTGCGCCATCAACGGCGCGTATCGAGACGCTATCACCCGGCCCCGACCCGGCAAACGAAGTTATCTTCACACCGTTATCAGCATCGCGGAGGAATGCGTTTCTCGCGAACCTTTTCCTGTCGCCATGACGTCGGGCGCTACATGGCGCCGCGCGTGCGCGTGCTGCTCGACTTCCGCGCCGAACGCTTCGCGCGCGAGGAAGCGGCGTTCGACGACCTGCTGAACGCGTGCCGCTGACGGTTGCCGCGGCGCCATATCGGGGTCGGAGCGCAACGAAGGGCGTCGCGCGGCTGCAACCCGCCAGCCGCCCGGGACGGCGTGTAAAGCTATAATGGAAGGCTTTCCCGACGGCCTTTTACGCGTTCACGCGTTACGACAGGCTCGCCCGGCGCGCGCTGCGCGCCCCGGTCCGCCACGCGGCACCGGCACGAGCCGCTGCATCGGCAGCAGCCGTCCCGATTCACCCTTGACGACGCCCCCAGGTCAACCACTGCGAACGGCGAATCCCCATGACCAAGAAAGTTTACGTAAAGACCTTCGGCTGCCAGATGAACGAGTACGACTCGGACAAGATGGTCGACGTGCTCAATGCGGCCGAAGGCCTCGAAAAGACCGATACCCCGGAAGACGCGGACATCATCCTGTTCAACACGTGCTCGGTGCGTGAGAAGGCGCAGGAAAAGGTGTTCTCCGATCTCGGCCGCGTACGCGAGCTGAAGGAAGCGAAGCCGGGCCTCCTGATCGGCGTCGGCGGCTGCGTCGCCAGCCAGGAAGGCGCGTCGATCGTGTCGCGCGCCCCGTACGTCGACCTCGTGTTCGGCCCGCAAACCTTGCACCGCCTGCCGCAGATGATCGACGCGCGCCGCGAGAGCGGCCGCGCGCAGGTCGACATCACGTTCCCCGAGATCGAGAAGTTCGACCACCTGCCGCCCGCGCGCGTCGAGGGGCCGAGTGCGTTCGTGTCGATCATGGAAGGCTGCTCGAAGTACTGCAGCTACTGCGTCGTGCCGTACACGCGCGGCGATGAAGTATCGCGCCCGCTCGACGACGTGCTGACCGAAGTGGCCGGCCTCGCCGACCAGGGCGTGCGCGAAGTCACGCTGCTCGGCCAGAACGTGAACGCGTACCGCGGCGCGCTGACGGCCGGGTCGACCGACATCGCCGATTTCGCGACGCTGATCGAATACGTCGCCGACATCCCCGGCATCGAGCGGATCCGCTACACGACGTCGCACCCGAAGGAATTCACGCAGCGCCTGATCGACACCTATGCGAAGGTGCCGAAGCTCGTGAGCCACCTGCACCTGCCGGTGCAGCATGGCTCCGACCGCATCCTGATGGCGATGAAGCGCGGCTACACGGTGCTGGAATACAAGTCGGTGATCCGCAAGCTGCGCGCGATCCGCCCGGACCTGTCGCTGTCGACCGACATGATCGTCGGCTTCCCCGGCGAGACCGAGGACGATTTCGACAAGATGATGGCGCTCGTGCACGAGATGAGCTACGACACCAGCTTCTCGTTCATCTACAGCCCGCGCCCCGGCACGCCGGCCGCGAACCTGCACGACGACACGCCGCGCGAGGTCAAGCTCAAACGCCTGCAACATCTGCAGGCGACGATCGAGGAGAACGTCGCGCGCATCAGCCAGTCGATGGTCGGGAAGGTCGAGCGGATCCTCGTCGAGGGCCCGTCGCGCAAGGACCCGAACGAGCTCGCGGGCCGCACCGAGAACAACCGTGTGGTGAATTTCCCGGCGCCGCTCGCGTCGCACCCGCGCCTGATCGGCCAGATGATCGACGTGAAGATCAACCATGCGTACCCGCACTCGCTGCGCGGCGAGCTCCTGCTCGTGAGCGACGACGCGAGCGCGGCCACCCACTGACCGACTGACGCTCAACAGGAGCCCGACGCTACTTTGAAGACCGTCCAAGCACTGGAATTCACCGCGCCGCGCGACGACAACGCGCGCCTCGCCAACCTCTGCGGCCCGCTCGACGAGAACCTGCGGCAGATCGAACAGGCGCTCGACGTCACGCTCGCGCGGCGCGGCCACCGGATCACGATCCGCGGGCGCGGCGCGAAGCTCGCGCTCGCGGCGCTCGAGAACTTCTACAACCGCGCACGCGATCCGCTATCGGTCGACGATATCCAGCTCGCGCTGGTCGAAGTGCGCCACACCTCGGGCAACGGCCGCCAGGACACGCTCGACGTGCGCTTTCGCGGCGACCCCGACCACCCGTTCGACGAGCCCGTCGTGCAGCTCGACGCGGAACTGCCGGACGAAGAGCCCGCGCCGAAGCTCTATACGCGGCGCGCCGACCTGCGCGGCCGCACGCCCGCGCAGCGCGAATACCTGAAGCAGATCCTGCAGCACGACGTGACGTTCGGCATCGGGCCGGCCGGCACCGGCAAGACCTACCTCGCGGTCGCGTGCGCGGTCGACGCGCTCGAGCGCGACCAGGTCAAGCGGATCGTGCTGACGCGCCCGGCCGTCGAGGCCGGCGAGCGGCTCGGCTTCCTGCCGGGCGATCTCGCGCAGAAGGTCGACCCCTACCTGCGGCCGCTGTACGACGCGCTGTACGACCTGCTCGGCTTCGACAAGACCGCGAAGATGTTCGAGCGCCAGATGATCGAGATCGCGCCGCTCGCGTACATGCGCGGCCGCACGCTGAACCACGCGTTCATCATCCTCGACGAGGCGCAGAACACGACGCCCGAGCAGATGAAGATGTTCCTCACGCGGATCGGCTTCGGCTCGAAGGCCGTCGTCACCGGCGACACGAGCCAGGTCGACCTGCCGCGCGGGCACAAGAGCGGCCTCGTCGAGGCGCAGCAGGTGCTCGGCGGCGTGCGCGGCATCGCGCTCACGCGCTTCACGAGCGCGGACGTCGTGCGGCATCCGCTCGTCGCGCGCATCGTCGAGGCGTACGACGACTTCCACGCGCAGCACAAGGACGCGTAACGAGCCGGCGGCGCCCGCGCGCCGCACCGGCCGACGGCCTGGCCCGCCCGACGGCGCGCCGGGCTTTTTTTCGCCCGCGCGCGGCCGGTTCGAATTCGGGAGCGATCGGCCGTTTGGTGTATCCTCAACGCGATTCCAATCGCCGCACCCGTCATGAAATCTTCCCGTTCTCGCAAGTCCGGCCGCGACCAGTCCGCCGCGTCCGATTTCCCCCGCCTTTCGCTGTTCGATGCGAAGGGCAAGGCCCGGACCGTCAACGCGCAAGGGCTTCGCATCGACTTCCCGGACGGCCGCAGCCTGATGTTCGACCTGTCGGGCAGCTCGGGCGAGGCAGCCGTCGCGATCGTCGCGCAGCACAACGATCCGGCGATGCGCGCGAAGCTCGCGCTGCAGCCCGAGCACTACGACAGCGTGACGCTGCACGTGGGTGCCGAACCCGCGCCGCGCGACGAGGAAATCGCGGAAATGGCGGACGAGCTGCGCGAGCTGGAGCTCGACCTGTCCGTGCAGTACGGCGACGAAATCACCGGCGACATCCGCAAGGCGCTCCCCAAGCGCAAGCTGATCGCCGAATGGATCGAGCCGGCGCTGTTCGCGAGCGCCCAGCTCACCGTGCGCTTCGTCGGCGAGGAAGAAGGCCGCACGCTGAACGCCGGCTACCGCCACAAGGACTACCCGACCAACGTGCTGACCTTCGCGTACGACCCGGCGCCCGACGGCACCGTGATCGGCGACCTCGTGCTGTGCTGTCCGGTCGTCGAGAAGGAGGCGCACGAACAGGGCAAGCCGCTCGCGGCCCACTACGCGCACCTGCTGGTGCACGGCGCGCTGCACGCGCAGGGCTACGATCACGAGACGAGCGACGAGGACGCCGCCGAAATGGAAGCGCTCGAAGTCGACATCCTCGCGAAGCTGGGCTTCCCGAACCCGTACCGGTAAGCGCCGTCCGCACCATGCACCACGCCGCGATGCTGCCGCCCGCCTACCCGCCGTCGATCGGCGAGGGACGGCTGCTGACGGAAGACGAGCTCGCGGCGTCGCTCGCGCACACGATGCGCGACTGGGACGGCCGGCAGGATCTCTGGCTGTTCGGCTATGGCTCGCTGATCTGGAACCCCGGGCTGCCGACCGTCGCCGCCGTGCGCGGCAAGGTGCACGGCTACCATCGCGGGCTCTACCTGTGGTCGCGCGTGAACCGCGGCACACCCGAACGTCCGGGCCTCGTGCTCGCGCTCGATCGCGGCGGCTCGTGCTCGGGCATCGCCTTCCGGCTCGCGGGCCCGACCGCACAGCCGCACCTCGAGACGCTGTGGAAACGCGAGATGCCGATGGGCTCGTACCGGCCCGCGTGGCTGCCGTGCTCGCTCGAGACCGGTGAACGCGTGAACGCGCTGGCATTCGTGATGCGCCGCGACGTGCCCACCTACACCGGCAAGCTGACCGACCCCGTCGTCAAGGAAGTGTTCAGCTGCGCGGCCGGCCGCTATGGCACGACGCTCGACTACGTGAGCCGCACCGTGGACGCGCTGCGCGCGAGCGGCATCCCCGATCGCGCGCTGGAAGGGCTGCTCGCGCGATGCCGGTGATGCCCGACCGGCCGGCTTGCACCCCACCGACCGCCGCACCCGTGCATTCGAAGGAGAATCCGCGCCCATGAACCCGTCACGCAGATCGCGCGCCATGCTGGCCGCGCTGCTCGTTGCCGCGAGCGTGGCGCTGTCCGGTTGCGGCATGTTCGGCTGCGGCGGCGCCGCGACCAACGGCGCGGCCGCCGGCGGCTGCTCCGCCGGCATGCGCTTCTGAGGGTCTGAGCGCGCGCCCGGCCTGCCCTGCGCGCGACGAAATGCCGCTGACGCCGACCAACCGGCCGGTCGCCTCCCGCTCCCCCGCTTTTTTGCCGCCGCTGCCCCGCCGCCCCTTTCTGAGATAGGATGGATACGAAGGACGGCGTCGCGCCCGGCGCGGCCGTTCCCCAGCGGGGCTTGCGTGCGCCGCCCGCCCCCGGCCGGATGGCCGGTGTGACACGGCCGCGCCATGCCCTTGGTGTATCCTTGCCTACTCCGTGACCGCGCGCCCCGGCATGACCCGGGCGCACCACCATGAACGATTCGTATCCCAGTCGTAAGCTCACCGACAAACCGCAAGAAAAGCGCTCGCTCCTCGAGCGCCTGACCGACTTCATTTCGCCCGAGCCGGAATCCCGGACCGAGCTGCTGGAAATCCTCCAGGACGCCCACGAACGCAACCTGATCGACGCCGACTCGCTGTCGATGATCGAAGGCGTGTTCCAGGTGTCCGACCTGTGCGCGCGCGACATCATGGTGCCGCGCGCGCAGATGGACGCGATCAACATCGCCGACAAGCCTGAAGACTTCATCCCGTTCGTCCTCGAGAAGGCGCACTCGCGCTACCCCGTGTACGAGGAGAACCGCGACAACGTGATCGGCGTGCTGCTCGCGAAAGACCTGCTGCGCTTCTATGCCGAAGAGGAATTCGACGTGCGCGGAATGCTGCGCCCCGCCGTGTTCATTCCCGAATCGAAGCGCCTGAACGTGCTGCTGCACGACTTCCGCGTGAACCGCAACCACCTCGCGATCGTCGTCGACGAATACGGCGGCGTCGCGGGCCTGATCACGATCGAGGACGTGCTCGAACAGATCGTCGGCGACATCGAGGACGAATACGACTTCGACGAGGAAGCCGGCAACATCATCTCGGGGCCGGACGGCCGCTTCCGCGTGCGCGCGCTCACCGAGATCGAACAATTCAACGACGCGTTCGGCACCGACTTCCCCGACGACGAGGTCGACACGATCGGCGGGCTGATCACCCATCATTTCGGCCGCGTGCCGCACCGCGGCGAGAAACTGCAACTCGGCAACCTCGTGTTCGAGATCCAGCGCGGCGATGCCCGCCAGGTCCACGTGCTGCTGGTGCGCCGCAATCCGCTCGCGAGCCGCCGCGCCGAAACCTCGCACGAGGACTGACCGTCTCGCGCCGGCCGCGTCTCCTTCAACCGCTCGCCCTCTTTCGCTTCACATGGACGATCCGATCCCGTCCCGCCCGGCTGGCGGTCTTCTCGCGCCGGCGCCCGGCCGCACGCTGCCGCGCTGGCACTATCCGGCCGCCCTGCTCGCCGGCGCGGCCAATACGCTCAGTTTCGCACCGACCCCGCACGGCGGCTGGCTGCAGCTCGTCGTATTCGTCTGGTTTTTCGCGCAGCTGACGCGCACGTCGAGCTGGCGCGGCGCCGCGCTCACCGGCGGCGCGTTCGGCTTCGGCAACTTCATCAGCGGCATCTGGTGGCTCTACATCAGCATGCACGTATACGGCGAGATGGCCGCGCCGCTCGCGGGCGGCGCGCTGGTGCTGTTCTCGCTGTACCTGTCGCTGTACCCGGCGTTCTCGGCGGGGCTCTGGTCGTTCTGCGCGGGCCATGCGCGGCATCGCCGCACACCCGATCCGCGGCCGTTCTCGCCGACCTGGCACGGCGCGTTCGCGTTCGCGAGCGCATGGGCGCTCGGCGAATGGCTGCGCGGCACCGTGTTCACCGGCTTTCCGTGGCTCGCGAGCGGCTATCCGCAGGTCGACGGCCCGTTCGCGGGCTTCGCGCCGGTCGTCGGCGTGTACGGGATCGCCTGGGTGCTCGCGCTGTTCGCCGCGCTGGTCGTGCAGGCCCTCGTTGCCGCGCGCCGGTCGGCCGCGGACGAGCGCGGTGCCGCCGGCAATGCGCGCGTGCCGAGCCTGTCCATGGCCGCGCCGGCCGGCATCGCCGTCGCGCTCGTCGCGGCCGGCATCGGGCTGTCGCAGGCCACGTGGACCGTGCCCGCGAACGCGCCGCTCACGGTACGGCTGCTGCAGGGCAACGTGAAGCAGGACATCAAGTTCGAGCAGGAAGGCATCGACGCGGCGATCAAGATGTACACGCAGATGATCGTCGAGAAGCCGGCCGACCTGATCGTCACGCCGGAGACCGCGATCGCGGTGATGATCCAGGAGCTGCCCGAACCGTTCGCCGTCGCGATCCGCAAGTTCAGCGACACGACGGGCTCGGCCGTGCTGTTCGGCGCGGTCGGCGCATCGGTGACGCCGGACGGCCATTACGTCGACTACACGAACAGCCTGTACGGCGTGACACCGCATTCGCGCGACATCTATCACTACGACAAGCACCATCTCGTGCCCTTCGGCGAATTCATCCCGTGGGGCTTCCGGTGGTTCGTCGACCTGATGAAGATGCCGCTCGGCGACTTCGCGCGCGGCGCGCCGGTGCAGAAGCCGTTCCTCGTGCACAACCAGCCGGTGATGGCCGACATCTGCTACGAGGACTTGTTCGGCGAGGAAATCGCCGCGACGATCCGCGACAACCCGCAGCCGCCCGGCGTGCTCGTCAACGTGACGAACCTCGCGTGGTTCGGCGACACGATCGCGCTCGACCAGCACCTGCAGATCGCGCGGATGCGTGCGCTCGAAACGGGCCGGCCGATGCTGCGCTCGACCAACACCGGGATGACGGCCGCGATCGACGCGCACGGCCGCGTGCTCGGCCAGCTGAAGCCGTTCACGATCGGCTCGCTCGACGTGCGGATCGAAGGCACGAGCGGCTTCACGCCGTACGTGACGAGCGGCAACAACATCGTGCTCGCGGTGTCGCTGGTGCTGCTCGCGTTCGGCTTCACGTTCGGGCCGGGACTGCGCCGCCGCAACGGCGCGAAGGCCGGCGACGACCGGAACGCTTGACGCATCGGGCCGCCGTCGCGCGCGGCGCGGCGGCTGCCGATCCCAGCCTGATGCATCGTCCGCACGACACGCCAGCAAGCCGGCGTGCATGAAGCAACGTCGCGCCGGCCCGCCGCTCAGGCCGACCGCTTCGCGTCCGCGGCCAGGCCGCGCAGATCCCGCCCGAGCGCGTTCATCACCGGCGCCCATGCGCCGAACGTCGGCTGCCGGTACAGCGTGGCGGTCGGATACCACGGGCTATCGGTGCGTTCGAGCAGCCACGGCCAGTGCGGATTCACGTCGAGCAGCACCCAGGTGCGTGCGCCGAGCGCGCCCGACAGGTGCGCGACCGACGTGCACACCGTGATCACCAGATCCAGCGCGCCGATGAACGCGGCCGTATCGTCGAAACTCTTCAGTTCGGCGGTGAAGTCTTCGATCGCGAAACCGGCCGCGCGCGCCGCGGCGACATCCGCGTCCGCGCCCGGCTGCAGCGAGTAGAACGCGACGCCGTCGATGCCGCGAAACGCCTCGGTGTAGCGCTCGAGCCCGACGCGCCGGAACGGATTGCGCTGGTGCCCCGCGCTGCCCGTCCACACGAGCCCGACCTTCAGCCGGCCATCGCGCGCGAGCCGCGCACGCCATGCGTCGCACGCTTGGCGGTCGGCATGCAGGTACGGCACCGACGCGCCGAGCGTCGACGTCTCCATCCCGAGCATCAACGGCAGGCCGATCAGCGGCACTTCGTAGTCGAACGCGGGCAGTTCGTCGACGCCGCCGCCCGCGCTGAACGCGTCCGCGTGTGCGCCGAGGCTGCGCTGCATCAGCGTGCCTACCTGCGGAAACGTATTCCACGCGAGCCGGCCGCCCTCGCGGTGCACGCGCTCGGCGAGCGGCGCGACGAAGCGCGTGAACTGCAGCACGTCGCCGAGCCCCTGCTCGCCCCAGACGAGCAACGTCTTGCCCGCGAGCGGCTCGCCCTGCCAGCGCGGGCCGGGCAGCAGCGGCCGGCGGCCGCGCAACTCGCCGGCACCGTCCCAGCGCGCCTCGTGGCCGCGCCAGCCGGCCGCGTAGTTGCCGCGCACGAGCTGGATGATCGCGAGGTTGAAACGGAACGACGCGTCGTCGGGCGCCAGTTCGCATGCGCGCGCCGCGTAGCGCTCGGCGTCGTCCCAGCGCTGCGCCTCCTTCATCGCCATCGCGATGTTGTTCAGCGCGAGCGCATTGTCGGGCGCGATCTCCGCGAGCCGCGCCGCACACGCGAGCGCGCCGTCGAGGTCCTGCGTCGCGAGCCGCGCGACGACCAGGTTGATCCACGCCTGCACGTCGTGCGGGTCGGCCTCCACGGCCGCGCCGAGCAGCGCGATTTCCTCGTTGCGGTCGCCGCCCGACAGCCGCAGCGCGATCGCCAGGTTGTTGCGCAGCGAAGGCCAGCCCGGATCGAGCGCATAGGCGGCGCGGTACGGCGCGACGGCGTCCGCGTGGCGGCCGAGCATCTGCAGCGCGTAGCCATGATTGAAACGGGCCCCGGCGCCCGGATGCACGCGCAGCGCGCATTCGGCCAGCGCGAGCGCCTCCGCCGCGCGCTGCCGTGCGACGAGCGCCGCGGTGAGCTGCGCAAGCGCGGCCATGTCGACGGCGTGCAGATGGCCGGCGGCGGCGAGCCAGAGCGCATGCGCGTCGCGCTCGCCGCGCGCGTGTGCGTCGGCGGCCTGCCCGAGCATCGCAAGCAGCGGCGGCATCAATGGAATGAGGAGGTCGTTCGAATCGTCCATGCGGTCCGGAGTGGGCAATCGGTCGTGCGGCAGGTGTCGCGCGCGCCGCAATACGCGCATCTTAACGCCCGCGCAACGCGGCGCGGCACGCGCTTCGCGACGTCGCATGCACGTGCGCACCGTGCCCACAGGCAACCCGTGCACAGGCTGCGGACGGCTCGCCCGGAACACCGCCGACAGCCCCTTCGTCCGCGTTCCGGCCGCATCCGGTCGCCGATCCGGTAAAATTGCGGGTTTCAGCACACTAACAAGCCGCGCCGCCGCGCGAGCCGACCCTCCGGGCCCCGCCCGGAGCGCCGCCCGCAACGGAGCGCCAGCGCCACGAAGGCTCTTCATGCTTACGTTTCAGCAAATCATCCTGACGCTGCAGTCCTACTGGGACAAGCAGGGTTGCGCTCTGCTCCAGCCCATCGACATGGAAGTCGGCGCGGGCACGTCGCACGTCCACACGTTCCTGCGCGCGGTCGGCCCCGAGCCGTGGCGCGCCGCCTACGTGCAGCCGTCGCGCCGCCCGAAGGACGGCCGGTACGGCGAGAATCCGAACCGCCTGCAGCATTACTACCAGTACCAGGTCGTGCTCAAGCCGGCGCCGGAAAACATCCTCGACCTCTACCTCGGCTCGCTGGAAGCGCTCGGCTTCGACCTGAAACAGAACGACGTGCGCTTCGTCGAGGACGACTGGGAGAACCCGACGCTCGGCGCGTGGGGCCTCGGCTGGGAAGTGTGGCTGAACGGGATGGAAGTCACGCAGTTCACGTATTTCCAGGAAGTCGGCGGCCTCGAATGCAAGCCCGTGCTCGGCGAGATCACCTACGGCCTCGAGCGCCTCGCGATGTACCTGCAGAAGGTCGAGAACGTGTATGACCTGGTCTGGACGGAATGGGAAGAGCAAGGCCCGAACGGCCCCGAGCTGCGCCGCCTGTCGTACGGCGACGTCTACCACCAGAACGAGGTCGAGCAGTCGACCTACAACTTCGAGCACGCGAACGTCGACCTGCTGTTCACGTTCTTCAACAGCTACGAAGCGGAAGCGAAGAAGATGATCGACGCGCAGCTCGCGCTGCCCGCGTACGAACTCGTGCTGAAGGCCGGCCACACGTTCAACCTGCTCGACGCGCGCGGCGCGATCTCGGTGACCGAGCGTGCGGCGTACATCGGCCGCATCCGCGCGCTGTCGCGTCTTGTCGCGCAGGCTTACTACGACTCGCGCGAGAAGCTCGGCTTCCCGATGCTCGGCAACCCGCCGGGCGTGCCGGGCCTCACCACCGACGCCCAGGACGCCGCCCAGCCGGCATGGGCACCGCCGCTCAAGGTCGAACGCAAGATCGATCAGGACTGACGAGACGAGATTTATTCCAGACATGACGCACAATCATCCCGCCCCCCTGCTCGTCGAACTGCTGACCGAAGAGCTGCCGCCGAAGGCCCTCGCGCGCCTCGGCGACGCATTCGCCGAAGGTCTCGCGCAACGCCTCGCGGCCCGCGACCTCGTCGAAGGCGAACTCGTATTCGAACGCTACGCCACGCCGCGCCGCCTCGCGGTCGTCGTGCAGAACGTGCGCGCCGTCGCGCCTGAAAGGCAGGTTCGCGAAAAGGTCCTGCCCGTGTCGGTCGCGCTCGACGCGGACGGCAAGCCGACCGCCCCGCTCGCGAAGAAGCTCGCGGCGCTCGGCCATCCGAACCTGTCGATCGCCGATCTCGAGCGCGCACAGGACGGCAAGGCCGAAGCGTTCTTCGTCAACTATTCGGCTGCCGGCGCGACGCTCGCCGACGGGCTGCAGGCCGCGCTCGACGAAGCGCTCGCGAAGCTGCCGATCCCGAAGTTCATGACCTACCAGCGCCCGGACGGCTCCGACGTCAAGTTCGTGCGCCCGGTGCACCGCCTGACGGTGCTGCACGACGATCGCATCGTGCCCGTCACCGCATTCGGCGTCGATGCCGGCGACACCACGCTCGGCCACCGCTTCCTGTCCGACGGCCTCGTCGCGATCCAGCATGCGCGCGCGTATGCCGACACGCTGCGCGACAAGGGCCGCGTGATCGCGCACTTCGCCGATCGCCGCGAAACGATCCGCACGCAGCTGAACGAACACGCGAACGGCGACACGGTCGTGATGCCCGAATCGCTGCTCGACGAAGTGACGTCGCTGGTCGAATGGCCGGTCGTCTATCCGTGCCGCTTCGAGGACGAATTCCTGCAGGTCCCGCAGGAATGCCTGATCCTCACGATGCAGACGAACCAGAAATACTTCGCGCTGACCGACATCGCCGGCAAGCTGCGCTCGCGCTTCCTGATCGTGTCGAACATCGAGACGAAGACGCCGGGCGAGATCGTCGAAGGCAACGAGCGCGTCGTGCGCCCGCGCCTCGCCGACGCGAAGTTCTTCTTCGAGCAGGACAAGAAAAAGCCGCTCGCCGACCGCGTGCCGCTGCTCGCGAACGTCGTCTATCACAACAAGCTCGGTTCGGCGCTCGCGCGCATCGAGCGCCTCGAGGCGCTGGCCGGCGAGATCGCGCCCGCGATCGGCGCCGACGCCGCGCACGCGAAGCGTGCCGCGCGCCTCGCGAAGGCCGACCTGCTGACCGACATGGTCGGCGAGTTCCCGGAACTGCAGGGCACGATGGGCACGTACTACGCGCGCCACGACGGCGAAGCCGACGACGTCGCGCTCGCCTGCGCCGAGCACTACCAGCCGCGCTTCTCCGGCGACGCGCTGCCGACCACGCCGGTGTCCACCGCCGTCGCGCTCGCCGACAAGCTCGAGACGATCGTCGGCATCTGGGGCATCGGCCTCGCGCCGACCGGCGAGAAGGATCCGTTCGCGCTGCGCCGTCACGCGCTCGGCGTGCTGCGCCTGCTGCTCGAGAAACAGCTGCCGCTCGATCTCGTATCGCTGCTGCGCACGGCCCATGCGCGCTTCGAAAGCGTGCCGGGCGTCGCCGAATCGACCGACGCGATCTTCGCTTTCTTCACGGACCGCCTGCGCGGCCTCCTGCGCGAACGCGGCTACTCCGCCGGCGAAGTCGACGCGGTGCTGAGCCTGAACCCGACGCGCGTCGACGATCTCGTCGCGCGCCTCGACGCGGTGCGCGAATTCACGCGCCTCGCGGAAGCCGAAGCGCTCGCGGCCGCGAACAAGCGGATCTCGAACATCCTGAAGAAGTCAGAAGGCGGCGCGAACGGCGCGGTGCAGCCGACGCTGCTCGTCGAGGCCGCCGAAAAGGCGCTGCACGAACAGCTCGCGGCCGTGACGCCGCACGTGCAGTCGCAGCTCGAGGCACGTGCGTACACCGGCGCGCTGTCGGCGCTCGCCGCGCTGCGCGCGCCGGTCGACACGTTCTTCAACGACGTGATGGTCAACGCCGAGGATCCCGCGCTGCGCGCGAACCGTCTCGCGCTGCTGTCCGCGCTGCATCAGCAGATGAACTGCGTCGCCGACATCTCGAAGCTCGCCGCATAAGGGCCGAACGATGCCGACCAGCGCCAACCGCAAGCTCGTCGTCCTCGACCGGGACGGCGTGATCAACGTCGATTCGGACGCGTTCATCAAGACGCCCGACGAGTGGATCGCGCTGCCCGGCAGCCTCGAGGCGATCGCTCGACTCAACCACGCGGGCTATCGCGTGGTCGTCGCGACCAACCAGTCCGGCATCGGTCGCGGGCTGTTCGACATGGCCACGCTCAACGCGATGCACCTGAAGATGCATCGCGCGGCGGCCGCGGTCGGCGCACGCATCGACGCGGTGTTCTTCTGCCCGCATACGTCGGAAGACCACTGCGACTGCCGCAAGCCGAAACCCGGCATGATGCAGATGATCGCCGAGCGCTTCGAGATCGATCCAGCCCACACGCCAGCCGTCGGCGATTCGCTGCGCGACCTGCAGGCCGGTGTCGCGGTCGGCTTCCAGCCGCACCTCGTGCTGACCGGCAAGGGCAAGAAGACGCTCGCCGCGGGCAACCTGCCGGACGGCACGAAGGTCCATGACGACCTGCGCGCGTTCGCGCTCGACTTCCTTTCACACGAACACGAGTGATGCGGCCGCCGCGCGCATCCTCCCTACTGTCAGACCCACGCCGATGCGCTTCGTCCGCTCCCTGCTGCTGCTGATCTACTTCATCCTGTACACGGTGCCGTACGCCACCGCGTGCTTCATCGCGTTCCCGTTCATGCGTCCCGACGCGCGCTACTGGATGGCGGCCGGCTGGTGCAAGTCGACGCTGTGGGTCGTGCGCTGGCTGAACGGCATCCGCTACCGGATCGAAGGGATGGAAAACCTGCCCGACGGCCCGGCCGTGCTGCTGTCGAAGCACCAGTCCGCGTGGGAGACGCTCGCGTTTCCGGCGCTGATGCCGAAGCCGCTCTGCTACGTGTTCAAGCGCGAGCTGCTGTACGTGCCGTTCTTCGGCTGGGCGCTCGGGCTGCTGCACATGGTCAACATCAACCGCAAGGAAGGCAAGAATGCATTCGTGTCGGTGATCCGCCAGGGCAAGAAGCGCCTGTCGGAGGGCGCGTGGATGATCATGTTCCCGGAAGGCACGCGCACGCCGGTCGGCAAGCAGGGCAAGTACAAGACGGGCGGCGCGCGCTTCGCGATCGAAACCGGCACGCCGGTCGTGCCGATCGCGCACAATGCAGGTCGTGTGTGGCCGCGCAATTCGTTCACGAAATTCCCGGGCGTCGTCACCGTGTCGATCGGCAAGCCGATTCCCGTCGACGGGAAGACGCCCGACGTATTGAACTCGCAGGTCGAAGCGTGGATCGAAGCGGAAATGCGCCGCATCGATCCCGATGCGTATCGCCAGCCGGGCAACGCCGGCACGCGCGATGCCGCGCGCGTCTGAATCACCCGGATTGCAGCCGTTGCGTACGACGAAACGAAGCGAACTGATGAAAAAGCGTCCGCGACCACGGCCTGCCGTCGTGGCCCTCGATCATCGACAGATGGACCTGCCGCTCTTCGACGGGCCGGCAGCGGCATCGTCGGCGCCCGCCGCACCGCCCTCGCCGCCCGAAGCGGCGGCTGCTCCCGCAACGCCCGCGGCCCCGCTCGATCCGGGCCCCGCGCCCGATCGCTCCCGCGTCCGCACCTTCGCACTCGACAGCCGCGTGCTCGAGTACCGGTTGAAGCGCTCCGCGCGCCGCACGATCGGCTTCACGATCGACGGCAGCGGGCTGTCGATCACCGCGCCGCGCTGGGTCACGCTCGCCGACATCGAAGCGGCGATCGCCGAAAAGCAGCGCTGGATCTTCGCGAAGCTCGCGGAGTGGAAGACCCGCACCGAGCAGCGCGCGCTGCCTCAGATCGACTGGCGCGACGGCGCGCAACTCCCGTATCTCGGCAAGACGATCACGATCGCGCTCGGCGCGGGCGCCGTCGCATTCGACGCCGATGCGCTGCGGCTGTCGCTGCCGCTGCCCGCGCAGGCCGACACGCAGCAGATCAAGGATCGCGTGCAGGGCTGGCTGCAGGGCGAAGCCAGGCGGATCTTCGGCGAGCGCCTCGTCGTCTACGCGGAAAGGCTCGGCGTCACGTATTCGATGGTTGCGCTGTCGTCGGCCGCGACGCGCTGGGGCAGCTGCTCGAGCGACGGCAAGATCCGGCTGAACTGGCGGCTGATCCACTTCCCGATGTCGATCATCGACTACGTCGTCGCGCACGAGCTGTCGCACCTGCGCGAGATGAACCATAGCCCGGCGTTCTGGCAGACCGTCGAATCGATCTTCCCGGAATTCCGCGAAGCGCGGCACACGCTCAAGCACCATCCGCCCGAGCTGCTGCCGTCGCTGTAACGCGATCAGTCGTACCGACATGCAAACGGGCGATGCGGATCCCTCCGCATCGCCCGTTTTCGTTGCCCGCGACACACTTCGTGCGCCGCGCGCCGCTCATCCCGCGCTCAGCTCGCCTTCTTCTGGATGAACTCGATCTTGTAGCCGTCCGGATCCTCGACGAATGCGATCACGGTCGTGCCGTGCTTCATCGGGCCCGCTTCGCGGGTCACCTTGCCGCCTTGCGCCTTGATCCTGTCGCAGGCCGCGTACGCGTCGTCGACTTCCACCGCCAGGTGGCCGAAGCCATTGCCGAGATCGTAGGACGGCGTATCCCAGTTATGGGTCAGCTCGATCACGGTTCCCGTGCTTTCCGCTTCATAGCCGACGAACGCGAGCGTGAACTTGCCTTCCGGATAATCGTCGCGACGCAGCAGCTTCATGCCGAGCAATTCGGTGTAGAACTTGATCGAGCGGTCGAGATCGCCGACTCGCAGCATCGTATGCAGCAAACGCATGGGTTGTACTCCTGTGGGGACTTTCCAGAACCGGAAATTCTACCGGAGTCGGGTGAATCCCGCCGCCGGCGCCCCGGCAACCATCAGCCGGCACCGAACCTCTGCGCCATGGGCCCGACGCCCGTGCGCCGGTGGAAACCAACCCGCGCAACGCGCCCCGCCGCGCCGGCCGATCGGGTAACATCCCCCCACCTCGCACCAAAATCGGGCATGTTGCCCGCCGCCGGAACGCGACCACCACCCCATTCAGCCAAACTGCCTGCCGTGCGAAACCGCCGACTCGAGCGTGCCGGACCCGCCGTCCGTCCGCCGCTGCCCATGCCCATGTCCCTGCCCGCTTCCCGCCGCACCGGCGAGGTCCGCCGATGACCGCGCTCGCCGGCACGCCCGCGCGCCGCGCGCTCGACACGCGCGCCATCGGCGTGATGCTGCTGCTCTGCGCGATCTGGGGCTTCCAGCAGGTCGCGATCAAGAGCACGAACGCGGCGATCCCGCCGATGTTCCAGGCCGGGCTGCGCTCGGTGATCGCCGCGCTCCTGCTGTGGGGCTGGGCCCGCTCGCGCGGCACGCCGCTGTTCCGCGCGGACGGCACGCTCGGCGCGGGCATCGCGGCTGGTGCGCTGTTCGCCGGCGAGTTCATCTGCGTGTTCTTCGGGCTGACGCTGACGAGCGCGTCGCACATGGCGATCTTCCTGTACACGGCACCGTGCTTCACGGCGCTCGGCCTGCACCTGTTCGCGCCGGGCGAACGGCTGCAGCGCGTCCAGTGGGCCGGCGTCGGCCTCGCGTTCGCCGGAATCGCGCTCGCGTTCGCGGACGGCTTCCTGAAGCCGCGCGCGCCCGGCGCGTCGGTCCTGGCGGGGCTCGCCGGCGACGCGCTCGGCATCCTCGGCGGCGCGATGTGGGCCGCGACGACGGTCGTCGTGCGCTCGACGTCGCTCGCGCGGGCCAGCGCGAGCAAGACGCTGTTCTACCAGCTCGCGGTGTCGGCCGTCTTGCTGGTCGCGCTCGCCGCGCTGCTCGGCCAGATGTCGTTGGCGCAGGTCACGCCGATCTCGCTCGCGAGCCTCGCGTACCAGTCGGTGATCGTCGCGTTCGTCAGCTATCTGTCGTGGTTCTGGCTGCTGACGCGCTACAGCGCGTCGCGGCTGTCGGTGTTCACGTTCCTGTCGCCGCTGTTCGGCGTCGCGTTCGGCGTGCTGCTGCTCGGCGAATCGGTCGGCTGGCGTTTCATGTCCGCGGCCACGCTGGTGCTGACCGGGATCGCGCTCGTCAACGCGCCGCCGCGCCGGCGCACGTAACGCCGCGCGGCCGCCTTCCGGTATCGGCGACGAGGACCCGGGAAAATAAAAAGGCTGTCCGTCAGGACAGCCTCGTGAACCTCGAGCCGGCACGTGCCGCGCGTTGGCCGCACGTTGCCGGTGAGTTCCCGCTACTCCGCGGCCTTGCGCGCCGTCGCCAGCGCCTGCGCGACGCCGACATATTCGGCCACGCTCACATCCTCCGCGCGTCGCGCGAGATCGAAGCCGAGCCCGTCGAAATCGATCGTCTCGCGGTAGTCGCCGAGCGTATTGCGCAGCATCTTGCGGCGCTGCGAAAACGCGGCCGTGACGACTTCGCCGAGCAGCACGGGATCGACGTCCGGCAGTTCGTGCGGCTCGTACGGAATCATCCGGACGATCGCCGAATCGACCTTCGGCGGCGGCTGGAACGATTCCGGCGGCACGTCGAGCATCTTCTCCATCACGTAGCGGTACTGCAGCATCACCGACAGCCGCGAGAACGCCTTCGTGCCCGGCTCCGCGACCATCCGTTCGACGACTTCGTTCTGCAGCATGAAATGCTGGTCGATGACCGCGTCGGCGAACGTCATCAGGTGAAACAGCAGCGGGCTGGAAATGTTGTACGGCAGGTTGCCGACGATCCGCAGCGACGGCTTGTCGCCGGGCGCCGCGAGCGAGCGGAAGTCGAACGCGAGCGCGTCGCCCGCGTGCAGTTCCAGCAGCGCGCCGAAGCGCTGCTGCAGGCGCCCGATCAGGTCGCGGTCGAGTTCGACCCCATGCAGCGGCGACTCGGGCGTCGCGAGACGCGCAATCAGCGGCTCGGTCAGCGCGCCGAGGCCGGGGCCGATCTCGACCATCCGCTGGCCGCGCGCGGGACCGATCGTCGCGACGATCGAGTCGATCACACCGTGATCGACGAGGAAGTTCTGCCCGAAGCGCTTGCGCGCGAAGTGGCCTTGGTGCTGTCTGCTGTTCGACATCGACTGAGAAAAACGAAAAATACGACGAATGAGGTCAGGCTCGAGCCCGTGCGCGTCAGGACGCGCGGCGATGGCGCGCCATCGTGACCGCCGTGTCGAGCGCGGCGACCATGCTGCCCGGATCCGCTCGGCCGGTGCCGGCCAGATCCAGCGCGGTGCCATGGTCGACCGACGTGCGGATGATCGGCAGCCCGAGCGTGACGTTGATGCCCTCGCCGAAGGTCGCATACTTCAGCACGGGCAGGCCCTGATCGTGGAACATCGCGAGCACGCAATCGGCATCCTCGAGATAGCGCGGCTGGAACAGCGTGTCGGCCGGATACGGGCCGCGCGCGTCGATGCCCTGCGCTTGCGCGCGCGCGAGCGCCGGCGAGATCACGTCGATCTCCTCGCGCCCGAGATAGCCGTTCTCGCCCGCGTGCGGGTTCAGCCCCGTCACGAGGATGCGCGGCGCGGCCAGACCGAAGTCGCGCCGCAGGTCGCGATCGATGATCGCCAGCGTCTCGACGAGCCCGTCGATCGTCAGCGCGGCCGACACGTCCTTCAGCGGCAGGTGCGTGGTCGCGAGCGCGACGCGCAGCGGCCGCTCGCCCGTGCCCGCCAGCATCATCACGACACGCGGCGTGTGCGTGCGTTCCGCCAGGTATTCGGTATGGCCGGTAAACGGCACGCCGGCATCGTTGATCGTGCTCTTCTGCAACGGTGCGGTGACGATCGCGTCGAACCGGCCCGTCACAGCGCCGTCGATCGCGGCATCGAGCAGCCCGAGCACATAGCGGCCGTTGGCCGCGTCGAGCTTGCCCGCCTGCACGGGGACGGCAAGCGGATGATGCTCGACCGACACCGGCCCGCCGCCGGCGAGCATCGCACGGTCGGCACCGACGGCCGCCGCGCGCGCGTCGAGCAGTGCGGCGTCGCCGAGCACGGTGAAATGCGCGCCGGGCCAGCGCCGCTTGGCATCCTGCAACGCCTGCACGGTCAGCTCCGGGCCGACACCCGCGGGTTCGCCGGTCGTGATCGCGATCTGCAGCGCGGATGCCGTCATCTGAAGCTCGCTCAGTTCGCCGGGCCGACGCCGCCGATCTTGTACTGCACGTACGACGAATCGCGCAGTTCGCGCAGCCAGTCGGCGTACGCCTGCTCGGCCTTGCGCTGGCCGATCGCCTGGCGCGCGATATCCATCTGCTGCTGCACCGAGCCTTCCGCCTCGCGGCGCTCCATCACCTGGATCAGGTGGTAGCCGTACTCGGTACGAATCGGCTGACTGATCTGGCCGTCCTGCAGGTTGTTCATCGCGCGCTCGAATTCCGGCACGGTCTCGCCCGGGCTGATCCAGCCCAGATCACCGCCCTGCGACGCCGAACCGTCCTGCGAGTAGGTGCGCGCGAATTTCGCGAAATCGGCACCGGCCTCGACCTGCTTGCGGATGTCCTGCAGCTGTTGGCGCGCCTGCCCTTCCGACTTGCCTTCGCCGACGCGCAACAGGATGTGGCGCACGTGCGTCTGGACGATCTTCGGTGCCGCGGCGGTCGCGCCCTGGCTCTGGCGACGGTCGACGAGACGCACGATCTCGAAGCCGTCCGGCACGCGGACCAGCGTCGGGTTGACCTGGCCGGGGCGGAGCTTCGACGCGGCTTCGACGACGTCGGCCGGCAGCGCGCTCGGCGACTTGAAGCCGAGGTCACCGCCCTTCTTCGCGTCGTTCGCCTCTGAATTGTTCTTCGCGAGCTTCTCGAAATCGGCGCCCGACGTGGCCTGCTGCAGCAGCGCTTCGGCCTTCTTCTGCGCGGCTTCGATGTCGGCCTGCGGTGCGTTGGTCGGTGCCTTGATGAAGATGTGCTGGAAGCGCAGATCCTGCTGCTGCGATGCGTTCGGCCCGCGCTGGCTCGCGATGTAGTTCGCGACCTCGGCGTCCGACACGGTGATCTTGCCGTCGACCTCGCGCTCGCGCAGCTTCGACAGCATCAGCTCGGTGCGGGCGTCGCTCGTGAACACGCTCCAGGGCACGCCTTGCGCGACGATCCGCGCGCGATACTGATCGAGCGTCATCCCGTTCGCCTGCGCGAGGCGCTGCAGCGTGGACTGCACGGTCGCGTCGTCGACGCGGATCCCGTCGTCCTTGGCCTTCTGCACCTGGATGCGTTCGAGCACCATCTGGTTCAGCACCTGCGCGCGCAGCTGGTCGGCCGGCGGCACGGGTGCGTTCTGCTGCTGCAGCCGGCGCGAGATCAGGCCGACGCGCTGGTCGAGTTCGCGGCCCGTGATCACGTCGTTGTTGACGACTGCGACGACTTCGTCGGTGAGCTGCGCGCCTTGCGAACCGAGCGCCTGCGCCGCGGCCGGCGCAGCGGCGAGCAGCGCGGCGGACGCGGCGAGGCCGGACACCACTGCCGCGAAACGAAGGGTTTTCTTCATTGCCACTGAAACTCCATTGAAATCGTGCTGACCGGTGCAGACAAGCCGGCGTTACTCGTAGTTGCTGAAGCGGGACATCGGCGGCGGCGCGGACGGCAGCGCCGTGTAGCCCGGCACCCCGGCGCGGAAGGCGGCCACGAGGCCGTTGTCGACGCTCGACAGCCCCTTCAACGTCAGCTGCATCATGAAGCGCGTCGACGAGTTCTGCTGCCCCGACGTATTCACGCCGTTCGCGTAGCGCTGGACACCGACCCCGAGCGCCCAGCAATCCGCGTCGTATTGTAAGCCGAGCAGACCGTCGACGACCCGGTCGGCGGCCAGGTCGTAGTTGAAGCGGCCGATCGCATACAGGCGGCGCGTGAGCGGCCATTGCGCGGACACCAGGAACTGGTTGATCGGCTGGTTGTCGAGCGTCGTGTTCGCACGCGTATAGCGATAGCCGACGTTGATCACGCGGCGCTCGCCCGGGCTGAAACCGAAACCGATGCTCGACTTCACGAGCTGGTTGTTATTCTGGTTGTACTGGAACGCCGTCTCCGACATGAAGCCCGAGCCGAGCTTCAGTGCCGCGCCGACGATCAGGTCCGAGTGGCGCGCCTGCACGGCGGACTGCCCCGAATTCAGCCGCACGCGCTGATCGGCGAAATAGTACTGCTGCGCGACCATGAAGCGCGCACGCTCGTCGCCGGTGCGCGGATCGATGAAGCGCGACGTCAGGCCGGCCGTGATCCGGTTCGCGTCCGCGATCCGGTCGTTGCCGACGAACGTGTTCGGCTGGTAGATCTCCGCGAGGCCGAAGTCCGATTCCGCGGTGTCGAACAGCGGCGCGTTCGACTGGTCGCGATACGGCGTGTACACGTAGTACAGGCGCGGCTCGAGGGTCTGGATGAAGTCCTGGCCGAACAGGCGCACCGAGCGGTCGAAGATCAGGCCCGTGTCGAAGGTCACGGTCGGGATCGACTCGGTGAAGCGCTTCGGGCTGTTCGGCGTGCTCGACGACAGGTAGTTCAGGTCGTACGACGCGAAGTGGTACTGGACCTTCGGCACGACGAAGTAGCCGGGGCCGTACACGCCGTACGCGATGTACGGGTTGAAGACGATCCGGTCGCCTTCGGTCGCGTCGGCGGTCGTGATGCGGAACCGCGAATAGTCGGCTTCCGCGCCGAAGTCGAAGCCGCCGACGTTGTACTTCGTGTACTTCACGTTCAACTGCGGCTCGCGGCTATACGGCGCGATCGACGGCGGCAGCGTCTGCCAGTGCTGGTAGCGCGCGAGCACCGACCACGGGCCGTTGTTGTACGTGAGGCCGGCTTCCTGCTGGTACAGCGTCTGCGTCCCGTTGATGAACTGGTTCATCGACCCAAGGTCTTCGGGATACGTGTTGTCCGAGACCTTGTTGAAATAGACGTAGCCGCCGAAACCGCCGCCGAAGTTCTGCTGGTGCTGCCAGTAGATCGCGTAGCGGTCGCGGTGCGCGAGCCGGTCATCCGGCAGGTAATTGGCCGTAAACGTGCCTGAATACGACGGCGACAGATAGCGGAACGTCGCTTCGGTCTGTACGCCGCGCCGCGAGATGATGCGCGGCGTGATCGTCAGGTCGCGGTTCGGCGCGATGTTGAAGTAGTACGGCAGCGACAGCTCGAACCCGTTGTTCGAGTTGATCGAGAAGGTTGGCGGCAGCAGGCCGCTGCGCCGCTCGCCCGACAGCGGGAACGTCATCCACGGGCTCGCGAAGATCGGCACGCCCTGGAAGAACAGCACGCTGTTGCGCGCGGTGCCTTCGTCGGCACCCGTATCGAAGTCGAAGCGGCTGCCCTTGATGTACCACGCGGGGTTCGTCGAGCACTGGCACGCGGTATAGGTGCCGTTGACGAACACCGAGCGCTCGCTGTCGAGCAGGTCGACGCGCTCCGCGCTGCCGGACCCGCCCGTCACGTTGAAGTGGTACTTCGGCGCCGTCATGAAGCCCTGGTTCGCCTCGACCTTCAGATGCGCCTCGGGGCCCGCGAACGACGTGCCGCCGTTGACCACCTTGACCTGGCCGTACGCGTCGGCCATGTCGGTATCCTGATCGTAGTGGATCGCGTCGGCCTTCACGACCGCGTCGCCGCGGCGCAGCTCGGCCGAGCCCTTCGCGGCGAGGTCCTGGTCGGCCGTGCCGCTCGTGTGGTCGGCGATCACGAAGGTGGCCGGCTTCGCGCCGTCCTTCAGCGGATGATCCTCGAGCTGCGGGGCGAGACGCAGGTCCCACGGCGAGTCGAGCGGCTGCGGCTGCGCGGCCGCGCCCGACAGCTGCGCGTACGACACGGCCGGCACGAGGCCGGGCACGGCCAGGAGCGCGAGCGCGAGCCGCCGTTTGCGCGGCGCCCCGTCACCGGGGAAGACATTCGGGAATAGCGGTTTGGGCGGCATCTATCGTTTGGCGAATCGCCCCTTGTCAACCGCACCTGCACGGCACATTCGCGCGCGGCGGGCCGCGCCGCCGCACCGCGACTGCGGCTGAGCGCAAACCGGGGAGGCGATCGGGCGGACGGCGCGACAGGCGGCGGGCCTGCACGGCGGAAGCTGACGCGGGGCGCGTCAAAAAAGTCGTGGGGTATTATATGGCAAGACGTTCCCCCCTCCGCCGAGTTTCATGACGCCCCCATCCGCCGCATCCCAGCCCGACGCCCGCCTCGAAGCCCTGACCGCGTGGCTGCGCCCGCTCGCCGAGCGCTTCGCCCTCGACCTGTCGACCCTCGCGCCCGCGTCGTCGGACGCCAGTTTCCGCCGCTATTTCCGTGTCGCGTCGGCCACGAGCCCAGGCGGCTCGCTGGTCGCGGTCGACGCGCCGCCGCCCGAGAAGTGCCGCGAATTCGTCCAGGTCGCGCAGCTGCTCGCCGCGGCGGGCGACCACGTGCCGGACGTGCTGGCCCACGATTTCGACACCGGCTTCATGCTCGTGACCGACCTCGGCCGCACGTCGTACATCTCGGTGCTCGATCCGGCCGCCCCGGTCGCCGCGCGCCCGCTGATGCGCGACGCGCTCGACGCGCTGATCCGCTTCCAGCTGAGCTCGAAGCCGGACGTGCTGCCGCCGTTCGACGAGGCGTTCCTGCGCCGCGAGATGGAACTGCTGCCCGAATGGTTCGTCGGCCGGCACCTCGGCAAGCCCGTCACCGATGCGATGCGCGGCACCCTCGACCGCACCTTCGCGCTGCTGGTCGCGAGCGCCCATGCGCAGCCGCAGGGCTTCATGCTGCGCGATTTCATGCCGCGCAACCTGATGGTCTGCGAGCCGAACCCCGGTGTACTCGATTTCCAGGACGCCGTGTACGGGCCGCTGACGTACGACGTCGTGTCGCTGCTGCGCGACGCGTTCATCAGCTGGGACGAGGAGTTCGAGCTCGACTGCTTCGCGTACTACTGGGAAAAGGCGAAGAAGGCCGGCCTGCCGGTCGATCCGGACTTCGGCGAGTTCTACCGCCAGCTCGAATGGATGGGGCTGCAGCGCCACATCAAGATTCTCGGCCTGTTCGCGCGCATCAACTACCGCGACGGCAAGCCCCACTACCTGAACGACCTGCCGCGCTTCCTGACCTACGCGCGCAAGGTCGCGCTGCGCTACCGCCCGCTCGTGCCGTTCGCGAAGCTGCTCGATGAGCTCGAGGGCAAGGGCGCGGCCGACGTCGGCTATACGTTCTGACCGCCCTCACCTTCAGCCGAACATGAGCACTACCCTGACCACGGCGATGATCTTCGCCGCCGGCCGCGGCGAGCGGATGCGCCCGCTGACCGACAACTGCCCGAAGCCGCTGCTCGAAGCCGGCGGCAAGCCGCTGATCGTGTGGCAGATCGAGGCGCTCGCCCGCGCGGGCATCGAAACGATCGTGATCAACCACGCGTGGCTCGGCGACCAGCTCGAGGCGGCGCTCGGCGACGGCTCGCGCTGGGGCGTGCGGCTCGCGTATTCGGCCGAAGGCGAAGCGCTGGAAACCGCCGGCGGGATCGCGCTGGCGCTGCCGCTGCTCGAGCGCGACGGCCGGCCGACGGTGTTCGCGGCGGTCGCGGGCGACGTGTACTGCGCATTCGACTACCGGACGCTCGCCGCCCGTGCCGAGCAGATGGCCGCGCTGGATGCGCCCGCGATGCATCTCGTGATGGTGCCGAACCCGCCGTTCCATTCGAACGGCGATTTCGTCCTCCGCGACGACGGCCGGCTGGCACTCGCCGGTGCGCCGCGCGTCACGTTCGGCAGCATCGGCGTGTACGACACGCGGATGTTCCGCGATATCGTGCCCGGCACGCACCGGCCGCTGTCGCCCTACTTCAAGGCGACCATCGAGGCCGGCCGCGCGAGCGGCGAATTGTATGAAGGTATCTGGGAGAACGTCGGCACGCCCGCGCAGCTCGGCGAGCTCGACGCGCGGCTGCGCGCCGCCGCGGCCTGATCGTTACGCGGCTGACCGCGCCGGGCCACCCGGCGCGGCATCCACGCTCACGCGGCCTCGGCCGCTTCGCCGCCGGCCGCCGCGCGCTGCTGCTGCAGCGCCCACATCTGTGCATAGAGCCCGCCCGCGCGCACGAGCTCGTCGTGCGTGCCGCGCTCGACGATCCGCCCGTGGTCCATCACGAGAATCTGCTGCGCATGCACGACCGTCGACAGCCGGTGCGCGATCACGAGCGTCGTGCGGTGCCGCGCGATCTGGTCGAGCTCGTGCTGGATCGCGCGCTCCGAGCGCGAATCGAGCGCCGACGTCGCCTCGTCGAACAACAGCACCGGCGGATCCTTCAGCAGCGTGCGCGCGATCGCGACGCGCTGCTTCTCGCCGCCCGACAGCTTCAGCCCGCGCTCGCCGACCGGCGTGTCATACCCCTTCGGCAAGCTCTCGATGAAGTCGTGGATGTGCGCGGCGCGCGCGGCCGCGATCACTTCGTCGCGGCCCGCGGTCGGCCGGCCGTACGCGATGTTGTAGTAGATCGAGTCGTTGAACAGCACGGTGTCCTGCGGCACGATCCCGATCGACGCGCGCAGCGAGTCCTGCGTGACGTCGCGAATGTCCTGGCCGTCGATCCGGATCGCGCCGCCCGCCTGCCGGTCGAGATCGTAGAAGCGGAACAGCAGCCGCGACAGCGTCGACTTGCCGGACCCGCTGTGACCGACCACCGCGGTCGTCGTGCCCGCGTCGATCGTAAACGTCACGTCGTGCAGGATCTGCCGCGACGCTTCGTACGAGAAGTTCACGTGCTCGAAGCGCACCTGCGCGCCTGCCACCGCGAGCGGCCGCGCGTCGGGCGCGTCCGCGACTTCCCTCGCGGCCGACAGCAGCCCGAACATGCGGTCCATGTCGGTGAGACTCTGCTTCAGCTCGCGATACACGACGCCGAGAAAATTCAGCGGAATGTACAGCTGCAGCATGAACGTGTTGATCAGCACGAGATCGCCGAGCGTCAGCTTGCCGGCCAGCACGCCCTGCGTCGCGCGCCACAGGATGAACACGAGCCCGGTGCCGATGATCGCCTGCTGGCCGAAGTTCAGCACCGACAGCGAGTTCTGCGAACGGATCGCGGCCTTGCGATAGCGCTTCAGGTTCTCGTCGTAGCGCTGCGCCTCCCACTCCTCGTTGCCGAAGTACTTCACCGTCTCGTAGTTGATCAGCGAATCGATCGCCCGCGAGTTCGCGCGCGAATCGAGCTCGTTCATCGTGCGGCGAAAGTGCGTGCGCCAGTTGGTGACCTTCACGGTGAACACGATGTACGTGACCAGCGCCGCGAACGTCACGTACGCGTAGTACGCCTCGTACTTGACCACGAAGAAGCCGAGCACGAGCCCGACTTCCACGAGCGTCGGCAGGATGCTGTACAGCGAATAGGAAATCAGTTGCTGGATGCCGCGCGTGCCGCGCTCGATGTCGCGCGACATGCCGCCCGTCTGGCGCTCGAGATGGAAGCGCAGCGACAGCCCGTGCAGATGCCGGAACACCTGCAGCGCGAGCTGGCGCACCGCGCTCTCGGTGACTTTCGAGAACAGGATCTCGCGCAGCTCGGTGAAGAGCGACGTCGACAGCCGCACGAGCGCATAGGCGATGACCAGCAAACCGACGCCGCCCGCGAGCACGATGCCGGCCGACTGCTCCGCGCGGCCGAGCGCGGTGAGCTGCTGCACGGCGGACAGGTGATCGACGATGCGCTTCATCACGACCGGCACGCCGAGGTTCGCAACCTTCGCGCCGATCAGGCAGCCGAGCGCGAGCGCGACGCGCCATTTGTAGGTGGCCAGGTACGGCAGCAGCGACCGGATGGTCTGCCAGTCGTTGCGGGGCCCGGTCGGAGCCGGCGCGGGCTCGCCGGAAGCGGAATATCGGCGCATGGGGGGAAGGATCGGCGGCGAGTGCCGGACGCATTGCTGCGGCGGCCGGCTCGCCCGCTTTCTCGTACAATTTGCGAACGTTGTATTGTCGCAGAAGCCGCTCCGCGCCGCTGCCGGCGGCCTCGCCGGCCGGCCTGCGCGCGGCGGTGCATTTATTACAGGATGAAAGCCCCCGCCATGACCGATTCGACCCTCGAACTTCCGCAAAAGCAGCCCGCGCTGCGCGTCGTCCCGCAACCGCACGACGCAAACGTCCACGGCGACGTGTTCGGCGGCTGGATCATGTCGCAGGTCGACATCGCCGGTTCGATCCCCGCGAGCCAGCGCGCAAACGGCCGCGTCGCGACGGTCGCGGTCAATTCGTTCGTGTTCAAGCAGCCGGTGTTCGTCGGCGACTTGCTGAGCTTCTACGCCACCATCACGCGCACCGGCAACACGTCGGTGACGGTCGACGTCGAGGTGTACGCGCAGCGCATGCGCCTGATGGGCGAAATCGTGAAGGTCACCGAAGCGACGCTCACCTACGTCGCGACCGGCGCCGACCGCAAGCCGCGGCAACTGCCGCCGCTCTGATCCGTACGCGCCGCGCTGCGCCGCCGCACGCGGCGCTTCCCGGGGCCCGTCAGTGCGTGGCCGTCAGCCCGAACTCCCGCATCGCGGGCAGGAAGTCGTGATTGAGCTTCGGCTTGCGCGACAGCTTCATCAGCACGTAGCGCTGGAACGGCGCGAGCCGCTGCCACTGCGCGAGCGCGGGTGCCGGCAGCCCGGCCAGCGCGCTCTGCTGCACGAGCGCGTCCGGCACCGTGTCGGTCGCGCGCCAGCTCGGCTGCTCGTCCGGCTGGAACCACGACGGTTCGAGGTCGGCATGCGTGCGCAGCATTTCGAATAGCGCGTGATCGAAATTGGGCTCGATCGCGGTGTCGTCGTCGGCGGGAAAGCGCGCGAGCAGCTTGCGGTCCTCGAGCGGCAGCAGTTGCCACTGCTCCAGTGAAATCCGCAGACCGAAACGGTCGAGATTGAAACGCACGATCATCGGAATATACGTCAGGTTTTCCGACGAATCGTGTTCGAAATTGAATAGCAGCGGAGCGTCGCTGAGTCCCATGGTCGTTACCTGAGTGGCGGATGCCGGCGCGGCCGGCCTGCCTGAGGTATTTTAGAACCTCTGCGCGCGAGCGGCGCACACGATCGTCGCCGCGCCTGCCTCGAATCAACGGGAGTGCTCGTGAATCCGACTGAAACAGAAGAGCCGCGCGGCGCGATCGAGCTGTCCGTGCGCCGCACGCGCGGCGGCGCCGTCGAAACCGCGCACGACTACGTCGGCCAGGAATGGCCGGTCGCGCTGGTCTTCAACGGCATCTCGCACGCGGTGATGATGTGCACGCCGTGCGACCTCGAGGCGTTCGCGGTCGGCTTCGCGGTCTCGGAGGGGATCGTCGAGCGCGGCAGCGACATCAAGGACATCGAGGTGATCCTGCACGCCGACGCGCCGCTGCCGCACGCGGAGGTGCATCTCGAAGTCGTCCAGCAGGCGTTCGCCGCGCTGAAGGACCGCCGCCGCGCGCTCGCGGGACGCACCGGCTGCGGCGTATGCGGGATCGAGAGCATCGACCTGCTCGATCTCGCGCCCGAACGGGTGCCCGACACCGGCTTTCTCGCGCGCCTCGCGCCCGATGCGCTCGCGCGCGCGGCGCATGCGCTGCCGGCCCATCAGGCACTCACGCGGCTCACCGGCGGCCTGCATGCGGCCGCGTGGTGCGACGCAACAGGCGCGATCCGGATGGCGTTCGAGGATGTCGGCCGCCACAACGCGCTCGACAAGCTGATCGGCGCGCTCGTGCTGGCGCGCGCCGACGCGACCGACGGCTTCGTGTTCCTGTCGAGCCGCGCGAGCTACGAGCTCGTGCGCAAGTCGGCGCGGGTCGGCATTCCGATGGTCGCGACGATCTCCGCGCCGTCGTCGCTCGCGATCGGGATCGCGAAGGCGGCCGGTTTGCGGCTGGTCAGCTTCTGCCGCGAAACCGGCCACGTCGATTACGGCACCGCGTGAGCGCTCGCGGCGGGCGCGGTGCCCGCCGGTTCGCGAACCGCCTCCGGCGGTTCGACCGCGGCGGCCGGCGCGCTTGCGTCGCATGCCGGATCACTCGTCCGGTTGCCGCGGTAGTCCGTCCACAGCTTGCGGTCGGTGTCATAGAGCTTGCAGCGCCGTGCCGTGTCGAAGTACCAGCGCCAGCTGAAGCGCTGCACGACGATCCGCCCGGGCAGCATGTCCTCCAGCTTCGCCTGCGCAGGCTTGAGCCGGTACAGCGGCACGCTCATGTCGACGTGATGCGCCGTGTGCTCCATGATGTGGTGCAGCAGGCCGCCGATCCCGAACGGGAACGTCAGATGCAGCGTGGTCGACACGAACGGCGCGGCATTCGACCACTCGGCCCGGTTCGCGTGCCACGCAATGCGCGGGTCGGTGTGGTGCACGTACACGACGAACCCGATCATCGAGCACCAGAACAGGAATGGCACGAGCACGCCGGTGGCGAGCAGCAGCGCGACGGGCTGCCGTGTCACGATCGCCACCCACACGACGGCGGCGATCCACACGGACGCGAAGCCCGTCACCAGCAGGCAGTCGCGCCGGAACACCGGCCGCGACGCGCCGATATGGGTCTTGGTCGGGAAATACATCCGCAGCCACCAGATCTCGACGAAATAGTAGAGGCCCGGCGCCCAGCCGCTTCGGTAGACACGGTCCAGCAAGCGGCGCGCCGGCGACAGCGCGGCGAACTCCGCCGGCGTATGCGGCGCCCACACGAAATCGAAGCCCTTCAGGTTCGTATAGCCGTGGTGCACGACGTTGTGCCCGACTTCCCACAGGCTGTATGGCGTCAGCGACGGCAGGAAAGCGATGCGGCCCAACCAGCGGTTCAGCCGGCGATCGGGCGTCAGGCTCTGATGGCAAGCGTCGTGCCCGATGATGAAGAGCCGACCGGTGATGAACCCCGCAGCCATCCCGCAGACGAGCTTGCCGACGAGCGACGGAATCAGCAGTGCGCCGGCGAACGCCGCGAACAGCAGCAGATAATCGAGCACGAGCAGCAGGATCGGGCGCACGATCTCGCGTGTGGCGAACGGCACGAGCCACGCGCGGATGATCTTGCGGTGCGGGATGGGCTCGCCCGGGCGAACCGGGGTCTGGGAATCGTTGTCGATCATGATGCAGAAAGGCGCGCGAACCGCACGCCGGAAAAGAAAGGAGCCGTGCGGCATGCACGGCGCAAGGGAACGGGCCGCACCACGGCCCGGGCCGGCTACCGCGACATCATGTTCATGCTGACGTTGTGCATCACCCACAGCGTCCCGAAGATCAGGATCAGCGCGGTCAGCACCGTATAGCTGAACGCCATCACGTTCCAGCGCTGGCTGGACGACGTGTTCATGTGCAGGAAGCAGACGAGATGCACGACGATCTGCGCGAATGCGAGTACCGCGAGCGTGATGATCGCCGCTTTCGGCGCGAGTACGCCGCCCATCACGAGGCCGAACGAAGCGGCTGTCAGCAGCACCGACAGCACGAAACCGACGAGATAGCCACCGGCGGTGCCGTGCGCTTCATCGTGATGGATGAGTTCCGAATGGGCCATTTAGATCACGCTCGCGAGATAGACGAAGGAGAACACGCAGATCCAGACGATGTCGAGGAAGTGCCAGAAGAGGCTCAGGCAGGTGAGGCGCCGGAAGTCGCGCTCCGTCATGCCGGGACCGCGCGCGATCTGCACGACGAGCACGACCATCCACAAGAGGCCGACCGCCACGTGCAGTCCGTGCGTGCCGACCAGCGCGAAGAACGCCGACAGGAATGCGCTGCGCTGCGGGCCGGCGCCCTGCGCGATCAGGTGCGAGAACTCGCGCAGCTCCAGCGCGAGAAACGCGGCGCCGAGCACGAACGTGACCGCAAGCCACAGGAACACCGTGCCGCGCCGGCGACGCTGTGCACCGAGCATCGCGAAGCCGTACGTGATGCTCGACAGCAGCAGCGCCGCCGTCTCGAGCGCGACGCCCGGAATGTCGAACAGGTCCTTCGCGGTCGGACCGCCCGCGAACTGGTTGCCGAGCACCGCGAACGTCGCGAACAGCGACGCGAAGATCACGCAGTCGGTCATCAGGTACAGCCAGAAGCCGAACACCGAATGCGACGGCGGATGAGCGTGCGCCGCCGGATGGCGGGCACCGCCCGCGACAGATTGATACGACATCAGTTCGTCTCCAGTTCGGCTTGCGGCGCCGGTGTGCCGATCCGCACGCCCGCGCGTTGTTCCTCGATCTTGCGGACGGTATCCGCGGGGATGTAGTAACCGTCGTTGTCCCGTGCGCTGTACAGCACCACCGTCGCGACGATGCCGACGAGCGAGGCGATTGCGAGCCACCAGATGTGCCAGACCAGTGCAAAGCCGAGCAGCAGGCTGCCGATGCCGACGAAGAAGCCCGCGCTCGTGTTCGACGGCATGTGGATGTCCTGGTACCTGACGTTCTTGCCGAGGCCGAGGCCAAGCCCCTTCGCCTTGCGGTACGCGAGCTCGTCGAGCTCATGGACGTTCGGGATCACCGCGAAGTTGTAGACGGCGGGCGGCGACGACGTCGCCCACTCGAGCGTGCGGCCGTTCCACGGATCGCCCGTCGCGTCGCGATACTGCGGCTGATTGCGATTGCGCCAGCCGACCCATACCGACGCGACCTGGCACAGCACGCCGATTGCGATCAGCGCGACGCCGCCCGCGGCGGCGACCAGCCACGGATGCCATGCCGGGTTGTCGTAGTGGTTCAGGCGGCGCGTCATGCCCATGAAGCCGAGCACGTACAGCGGCACGAACGACGCATAGAAACCGAGGAACCAGCACCAGAACGCGCGCTTGCCGAACTTCTCGTCGAGCCGGAAGCCGAACACCTTCGGGAACCAGTAATGGACGCCCGCGAAGTAGCCGAACACGACGCCGCCGATGATCGCGTTATGGAAGTGCGCGATCAGGAACAGGCTGTTGTGCAGCACGAAGTCCGCGCCCGGGATCGCCATCATCACGCCGGTCATCCCGCCGAGCGTGAACGTGATCATGAAGCCGATCGTCCACAGCACCGGCGCGGTGAACTCGATGCGGCCGCGGTACATCGTAAACAGCCAGTTGAAGATCTTCACGCCGGTCGGGATCGCGATGACCATCGTCATGATCCCGAAGAACGCGTTGACGTCCGCGCCGGAGCCCATCGTGAAGAAGTGATGCAGCCACACGAGGAACGCGAGCACCATGATCACGCACGACGCATAGACCATCGTCCTGTAGCCGAACAGCGGCTTCTTCGCGAACGTCGCGATCACTTCCGAATAGATGCCGAACGCGGGCAGCACGAGGATGTATACCTCGGGATGCCCCCACGCCCAGATCAGGTTCAGGTACAGCATCGCGTTACCGCCGGCCTCGTTCGTGAAGAAATGCATGTCGAGGTAGCGATCGAGGCCGAGCAGCGCGAGCGCGACCGTCAGGATCGGGAACGTCGCCATGATCAGCACGTTCGAGCACAGCGCGGTCCACGTGAACACCGGCATCTTCATCAGCGTCATGCCCGGTGCGCGCATCTTGACGATCGTCACGAAGAAATTGATCGACGTGATCAGCGTACCGACGCCCGAAATCTGCAGCGCCCACAGATAGTAGTCGACCCCGACACCCGGGCTGAACCGCAGCTCCGACAACGGCGGATACGCGAGCCAGCCCGTCTGCGCGAATTCGCCGATCACGAGCGAAACGTTCATCAGGACCGCGGCGACCGCCGTCATCCAGAACGAGAGCGAGTTCAGGAACGGGAACGCGACGTCGCGCGCGCCGATCTGCAGCGGCACGATCAGGTTGAAGAACGCGACCAGCAGCGCCATCGCCATGAAGAAGATCATGATCACGCCGTGCGCGGTAAAGACCTGGTCGTAATGATGCGGCGGCAGGTAGCCGGGGCCGTTGTACGCGAGCGCGAGCTGCAGGCGCATCATCACGGCGTCCGCGAAGCCGCGCAGCAGCATCAGCACCGCGACGACCAGGTACATCACGCCGATCTTCTTGTGATCGACGGACGTCAGCCATTCGCTCCACAGCCATGTCCACCTGCCGGTGACCGTCAGCGCGGCGACGATGCCCAGCACGACGAGCCCCATGAAGGCACTCGCTCCCATGATGATGGGCTGATCGAACGGGATCGCCGAGAGTGTCAGTTTGCCGAACATGCGTTACCCCTTCGTCGTGCAGGCGGCGTCCTTCGGGTCGAGGACATGGCCGTTGTTGTACTTCGCGATGATGTTGTGAAAGAGCTTCGGGTCGACCGACGAGAAGTAGCGCACGGGCGCCTTCTCGCTCGGCTGCGCAACCGTGCCGTACTCGGTCATGTCCAGCCGGTCGGACGACGCCTTCACCTTCTGCACCCACGCGTCGAACTGCTCGCGCGGCTCGGCGAGCGTGCGGAATTTCATGTCGGAGAAGCCGCGGCCGCTGTAGTTGGCGGACACGCCCGCATAGTCGCCCGCGTCGTCGGCAATCAGGTGCAGGCGCGTCTGCATGCCGGCCATCGCATAGACCTGGCTGCCGAGCTGCGGGATGAAGAACGAGTTCATCACCGAGTCCGACGTGATGCGGAAATTCACCGGCGTGCCGACCGGAATCGCGAGCTGGTTGACCGACGCGATGCCGAGCTCCGGATAGATGAACAGCCATTTCCAGTCGAGCGCGACAACCTCGACATCGATCGGCTTCACCGACGATTCGAGCGGCTTGTACGGATCGAGCTCATGGGTCGTCCGCCATGTGAGGATGCCGAGGAACAGGATGATCAGCGTCGGCACCGTCCAGATCACGACCTCGATCGCGGTCGAGTGCGACCAGTTCGGCGCATAGGCGGCATTGCGGTTCGATGCGCGGTAGCGCCACGCGAACCACAGCGTGAGCAGGATCACCGGCACGACGACGATCAGCATCGCCCACGTCGCGGTCGCGATCAGCGATTTCTCCGCGACACCCACCGCGCCCTTCGGATCGAGCACGTGAAGGTCGCTGCATCCGGCGAGTCCCGCCAGCAGCGCGATGGCGGGCGCCGCACGCGCTCCGCCGGTGATTCGTCCGATCATTGTTCGTTTGCCTGATTGTCGTTGAGAAGAACTGCCGGCCCGCACGCCGCCGTCGCGCGACGCATCCGGCCCGGGCGAGCTGTGCGCGAACTGTACGGAGAATTGCCGCAGTGCAACTTGATGGCGGACAAGATTTGCCCAATGAGGGGGAACCGCCCCCAGGCAGAGCGGGTCGGGATCCCGGCTCGCGCGATTGCAGGCGCGGCACGCCGCGCCCGCGCCATGACAGGCGCCGGCGGGCATGGCGCGGGCGGGGATGGCCGCGGAAAGACGCGGAATGCCGCGCTAACGCGCGGCGACGCAGGTCAGAGCCGATGCGTCGAGCGATGGATCGGCGGAAAGAACGAACCGAGGCCGCGCGGCCGGCGGCTCACGGATGCGCGCGTCGCATCCGAAACGGCGACGCGCTTGTTTCCGGCGTCAGTCGAACTGACGGAAATCCGGCTTGCGCTTCTCGAAGAACGCCGTCATCGCCTCGCGCGCTTCCGGCGCGCGCAGCATGGCGGAGAAGTGGCCGGCTTCCTCGCTCATCCGCGCGGCAACCGCCACCCCGCCCGTTTCCTTCAGCAACGCCTTCGTCACGCGCAGCGACGCTGCCGGCAGCGCCGCGAGCTTCGCCGCCTGCTTTGCCGCGAATGCGTCGAGCTCGGCCGCCGGCAGCACGCGATTGACGATGCCGATGCGGTGCGCTTCCAGCGCGTCGAACGCTTCGCCGAGCAGCAGCTTCTCCGCGGCAACCTGATGGCCGGTGAGGCGCGGCAGCAGCACGCTCGATGCGGCTTCCGGGCACAGCCCGAGCTGCGCGAACGGCAGCGAGAACGTCGCGGTGTCGGCTGCGTAGACCAGATCGCAGTGCAGCAGCATCGTCACGCCGACGCCGACCGCGATGCCCGGCACCGCGGCGACGATCGGCTTGCTCGCCTGGCTGATTCGCGCGAGGAACTGGAATACCGATGCGTTCTCGTCCTTCGGCGGCGTCTTCAGGAAATCCTCGAGATCGTTCCCCGCGGTGAAGTTGCCGTCGCCGCCGCGCAGCAGGATCACGCGGATCGCCTTGTCTTCCTGCGCGTCGGCGAGCGCATCGGCCATCGTCTGGTACATCGCCGCCGTCAGCGCGTTCTTCTTCGCCGGGCGCGCGATCGTGATCGTCATCACGCCGTCGGCGCGTTCCACTTGAATTTCGGCCACAACCGTCTCCTTTTGCTTTCCTCTTCCGGAATGAAAAACGGTGCGCAAGCTCGTGGCTCGCGCACCGTGATCGCTACTGTCCCGCTCCGCTTACAGACGTTCGATGATGCCCGCCGCACCCATACCGGTGCCGACGCACATCGTGACCATCCCGTACTTCAGGTTGCGGCGGCGCAGGCCGTGCACGACGGTCGCCGCGCGGATCGCGCCGGTCGCGCCGAGCGGGTGGCCGAGCGCGATCGCGCCGCCCATCGGGTTGACCTTCGACGGGTCGAGGCCGAGATCGCGGATCACCGCCAGCGACTGCGCGGCGAATGCCTCGTTCAGCTCGATCCAGTCGAGATCGTCCTGCTTCAGGCCGGCGGCCTTCAGCGCGGCCGGAATCGCTTCCTTCGGGCCGATGCCCATGATTTCCGGCGGCACGCCGCGCACCGCGAAGCTCACGAAGCGCGCGAGCGGCGTCAGGTTGAATTCCTTCAGCACCTTCTCCGACACCACGAGCAGCGCGCCCGCGCCGTCCGACGTCTGCGAGCTGTTGCCGGCCGTGACCGAGCCCTTGTTCGCGAACACCGTGCGCAGCTTCGCGAGGCCCTCGAGCGTCGTATCCGCGCGCGGACCTTCGTCGAGCGCGATCTCGCGCGTCTTCACGTCGACTTCGCCTGTCGCGAGGTTCGGGAAGCGCTCGGTGATCGTGTACGCGGCGATTTCGTCGCCGAACTCGCCGGCCTGCTGCGCGGCGAGCGCCTTGCGGTGCGATTCGACCGAGAACGCGTCCTGGTCTTCACGGCTCACCTTCCACTGCTCGGCGACACGCTCGGCGGTCAGGCCCATCCCGTACGCGATGCCGAAGTCTTCGCTGCGATCGAAGATGTGCGGCGACATCGACGGCTTGTTGCCCATCATCGGCACCATGCTCATCGATTCGCAGCCGCCCGCGAAGATCGCGTCCGATTCGCCGACGCGGATGCGGTCCGCCGCCATCGCCAGCGCCGTGATGCCCGACGCGCAGAAGCGGTTGACCGTCACGCCGCCGACCGTCTGCGGCAGGCCCGCGAGCAGCGCGCCCATCCTCGCGACGTTCAGCCCCTGCTCGGCTTCCGGAATCGCGCAGCCGATGATCGCGTCCTCGATCAGCTTCGTGTCGAAGCCGGGCACCTGCGCGACCGCCGACTTGATCGCGTGAACCAGCAGCTCGTCGGGGCGCGTGTTCTTGAAGACACCGCGCGGGGCCTTGCCGATCGGGGTGCGGCTGGCGGCGACGATGTATGCGTCTTGCAGTTGTTTGCTCATTTGAGACTCCTTGCCTTATCCGCTCGCTCAGTTACGCACCGGCTTGCCGGTCTGCAACATGCCCATGATCCGTTCCTGCGTCTTCTGCGTGCCGAGCAGCTCGACGAACGCGCGGCGCTCGAGCGCGAGCAGCCACTGCTCGTCGACGAGGCTGCCCGCTTCGACGTCGCCGCCGCACACGGCTTCGGCGATGCGGCTCGCGATCAGGTAGTCGTGGTCGCTGATGAAACGGCCGTCACGCATGTTGACGAGCGATGCCTTGATCGTCGCGATCGCCGAGCGGCCTGCCACCGGCACGTCCTTCGCGCGCAGCGGTGCGCGGTAGCCGACAGCGGCCAGCGCGCGTGCTTCCTTCTTCGCGGTGTCGAGCAGTTCGAACACGTTGAAGATGATCGTGTCGGACGGCTTCAGGTAGCCCATCGCGCGCGCATCGTGCGCCGACGACGACACCTTCGCCATCGCCGCGTTCTCGAACGACTTCGTGACGAACTTCAGGATGTCGGTGGTCGCGTTCGCGGCCGTGGCCGCATCCGCGGCGCGCAGCGCCGCTTCCTTCAGGCCGCCGCCCGCCGGCACGAGGCCGACGCCCACTTCGACGAGACCGATGTAGCTCTCGACGTGCACGACGCGCTTCGCGCTGTGCAGCATCAGCTCGCACCCGCCGCCGAGCGCGATGCCCGACACGGCCGCCACCACCGGCACGTTCGCGTACTTCACGCGCAGCATGCCTTCCTGGAACTTCTTCACGAACGGCTCGATGCCCTTCGCGCCGCCCATCATGAACGCGGGCATCGCCTCCTCGAGGTTCGCGCCGGCCGAGAACGGGCCGCCCGGCGTGCCGAGCTTCAGCGACGTCGGCTGCCAGATCACCACGCCCTTGTAGTCCTTCTCCGCGAGCTCGATCGCCTGCACGAGGCCGTCGATCACGCTCGGTCCGATCGTGTTCATCTTCGACTTGAACGACACGATCACGACATCGTCTTCACCCGCACGGTCGTCGACCCATGCACGCACCGTATCGGTTTCGAACAGCGTCTTGCCGTACGTCTTCGGATCGGCGCCGGCTTCTCCGACGAGCGGCGCGCGGAATACCTGCTTGCCGTAGACGGCGAGGTCCGAACGCGGCACGAAGCGCTGCGACGCCGGCGCCCACGAGCCCTCGGCCGTGTGCACGCCGCCCTTCTCGGCGACCGCGCCTTCGAGCACCCACGACGGCAGCGGCACGTTCGCGAGCGCCTTGCCGGCCGCGATATCTTCCTGCACCCATTCGGCGACCTGCTTCCAGCCGGCGGCCTGCCAGCCTTCGAACGGGCCTTCGTTCCAGCCGAAGCCCCAGCGGATCGCGAGGTCGACGTCGCGCGCGTTGTCGGCGATCGACTCGAGATGCACACCGATGTAGTGGAACACGTCGCGGAAGATCGACCACAGGAACTGCGCGTGCGGATGGTCGGTCTCGCGCAGCAGCTTCAGGCGTTCCGCCGGCGGGCGCTTCAGGATGCGGCCGACGGTTTCGTCCGCCTTCGCGCCCGAATCCACATAGGCGCCCGTCTTCGCGTCGAGCACCTTGATCGCCTTGCCTTCCTTCTTGTAGAAACCGCCGCCCGTCTTCTGGCCGAGCGCGCCCTGCTTCACCAGTTCGGCGAGCACGGCAGGCGTCTGGTAGACCGGGAAGAACGGATCGTCGGCAAGGTTGTCCTGCATCGTCTTGATCACGTGCGCCATCGTGTCGAGGCCGACCACGTCCGCGGTGCGGAACGTCGCCGACTTCGCGCGGCCGAGGCGGCTGCCCGTCAGGTCGTCGACTTCGTCGAAGCGCAGGCCGAACTTGGCGGCCTCGGTGATCACCGCGAGGATCGAGAAGATGCCGACGCGGTTCGCGATGAAGTTCGGCGTGTCCTTCGCGCGCACGACACCCTTGCCGACGATGCTCGTCAGGAAGGTCTCGAGCTGGTCGAGGATCTCCGGACGCGTATGCGCGGTCGGGATCAGTTCGACGAGGTGCATATAGCGCGGCGGGTTGAAGAAGTGCACGCCGCAGAAGCGCGACTTCAACTCGTCCGAGAAACCTTCGGACAGCTTCGTGATCGACAGGCCCGACGTGTTGGTCGCGAAGATCGCATTCGGTGCGATGTGCGGCGCGACCTTCTTGTACAGGTCGTGCTTCCAGTCCATCCGCTCGGCGATCGCCTCGATCACGACGTCGCACTCGGCGAGCTTCGCGATGTCGTCCTCGTAGTTCGCGGCTTCGAGGTATTTCGCGTCGTCCTTCACGCCGAACGGCGCGGGCGACAGCTTCTTCAGGTTCTCGATCGCCTTCAGCGCGATCGCGTTTTTCGGGCCTTCCTTGGCCGGCAGGTCGAACAGCAGCACCGGCACGCGCGCGTTGACGAGGTGCGCGGCGATCTGCGCGCCCATCACGCCGGCGCCCAGCACGGCGACCTTGCGAATCAGGAAATTGCTCACGGGATGTCTCCGGATAGTGTCGTGCAGCGCGGGTTGGGAGGGCTGCACGGCGAAGTGAGTACCAGGAACCGTTGCGTTCGGGCGGCGCGTGGCGCGCACCGCCCGGACTCGCGTCAGAACAGCGATTCGTCGACTTCCATCAGCGTCTTCGAACCGGCGCGCGCGGCGCGGATCGTCGCTGCCGTCTCGGGCAGGAGGCGCGCGAAGTAGAAGCGTGCCGTCGCGAGCTTCGACTTGTAGAACGGATCGCCCGACGCTTCCTTGTCGAGAGCGAGGCGCGCCATGCGCGCCCAGAAGTACGAGAACACCAGGTGGCCGACGGTGCGCAGGTACGGCACGGCGGCCGCGCCGACTTCATCCGGGTTCTGCATCGCCTTCATGCCGATTTCCATCGTCAGCTTCTGCACCTTGTCGCCGATGTCCGCGAGCGGGTTGATGAACTCGGCCATCTCCGGCTTCACGCCTTCGGCTTCCGCGAATTCGGTCACGAGCTTGCCGAACTTCTTCAGCTTCGCGCCCATGTCGCCGAGCACCTTGCGGCCCAGCAGGTCGAGCGACTGGATCGAGTTCGTGCCTTCGTAGATCATGTTGATCCGCGCGTCGCGCACGTACTGCTCCATGCCCCACTCGGAGATGAAGCCGTGGCCGCCGTAGATCTGCATCGCATGGTTGGTCGACTCGAACGCGTTGTCGGTCAGGAACGCCTTGATGATCGGCGTGAGCAGCGCGACGAGGTCGGCCGCTTCCTTGCGCACCGCTTCGTCACCGTGCGACAGCTCCTTGTCGATCTGCAGTGCCGACCAGTACGTGAACGCGCGCGCGCCTTCCGCGTAGGCCTTCTGCGTGAGCAGCATGCGGCGCACGTCCGGATGCACGATGATCGGGTCGGCCGGCTTGTCCGGTGCCTTCGGGCCCGTCAGCGAGCGCATCTGCAGGCGTTCCTTCGCGTACGTCAGCGAGTTCTGGTACGCGACTTCCGTCAGGCCCAGGCCCTGCATGCCGACGCCGAGACGCGCGGCGTTCATCATCACGAACATCGCGTTCAAGCCCTTGTTCGGCTCGCCGACCATCCAGCCCTTCGCGTTGTCGAGGTTCATCACGCACGTCGAGTTGCCGTGGATGCCCATCTTGTGTTCGATCGAGCCGCACTTGATGCCGTTGCGCTCGCCCGGCTCGCCCGCGGCGTCCGGAACGAACTTCGGCACGATGAACAGCGAGATCCCCTTCGTGCCTTGCGGCGCGTCCGGCAGGCGCGCGAGCACGAGGTGGATGATGTTCTTCGACATGTCGTGCTCGCCGCTCGAGATGAAGATCTTCGTGCCGCTGATCGAGTACGAGCCGTCGCCGTTCGGTTCGGCCTTGGTGCGCAGGATGCCGAGGTCGGTGCCGCAGTGCGGCTCGGTCAGGCACATCGTGCCCGTCCATTCGCCCGACACGAGCTTCGGCAGGTATTGCTGCTGCAGCTCCGGCGCGCCGTGCGCGTGCAGGCATTCGTAGGCGCCGTGCGACAGGCCCGGATACATCGTCCATGCCTGGTTCGCCGAGTTCAGCATTTCGTAGAGCGCGTTGTTCACGAACGCGGGCAGGCCCTGGCCGCCGTAGTCCGGATCGCAGCCGAGCGCCGGCCAGCCGGCCTCGACGTACTGCTGGTACGCCTCCTTGAAGCCGGTCGGGGTCTTCACGACGCCGTCGCCTTCATACGTGCAGCCTTCGCGGTCGCCGACCTGGTTCAGCGGGAACAGTACCTCGGAGCAGAACTTGCCCGCTTCCTCGAGGACCTGGTTGATCGTGTCGGCGTCGAGGTCCGCATGCTTGGGCATTTGCTTGACTTCGGCTTCGACGTTCAGAAGCTCGTGCAACACGAATTGCATGTCGCGCAGCGGCGCGGCGTACTGTCCCATGACTCTCTCCAAAGGTGGGCAAAACGGCTCGAGCTCCTGGCGGGCGGGTCACGCGCCGCTAACGGCTCTCGCTCTGATACGAAACAATCGTCTTTTCCAGCGCGGCCCACGTGAGGCGCACGGCATCCGGCGAATGCAGGAATCGTGCGTCGTGATGCAGGCCGAGCGTGAAGCTGTACAGTTCGAAGAGCATCAGGTCCGGATCGGTATCCGCACGCAGATGGCCTTCTTCCTTCGCCTGCGAAATGGCACGCAGCATCGCGGCACGCCAGGCCGTCACGCTCGCGATCAACTGCTCGCGCACGGGGCTGTCGGGCCGGTCGTCGTACTCGACCGCACCGCTGATGTAGATGCATCCGGTCGTCACCTCCTGGATGCGCTTCTCCGTCCAGCGGGCCAGCATCGCCCGAAGGCGCGGCAAGCCTCGCGGCTCGCGCAGGCTCGGAAAGAACACCTCGTTTTCGAAACGATGGTGATACTCGCGGACGACCTCGACCTGCAGATCCTCGCGCGATCCGAAGTGCGCGAACACACCGCTCTTGCTCATCTGCATGCGCTCGGCCAGGAGGCCGATCGTCAGCCCCTCCAGCCCGTCACGGCTGGCGAGGTCCAATGCAGCTTCGAGTATCGCGGCACGCGTCTGTTCGCCTTTTCGCATAGCTTTTTCTGTAACCGTTCGGGGGTTCGAATAAAATCGAACGGCCGTACTATTATTGAGTGCGGCCGCTCGCGAAACAAGGAAATTATTAGAAACCGGTGTCTAACCGAGCCGCTATTTTGCGCGATTCCGGCGGGACCGGAGCGGCTTTTCCGCACGAACGTGCGGACAGATTTTTGAAGCGGATGCTGAGTCCGGTCAGTCGTAACCGCCGACCGTCAACGCCTTCATCACGAGGCGGTACGTGTTGTATGCCAGCCAGTTCAGCACACGCTCGATGCGCGGCCGTGCGGCGTACCGGGCGGCATCGATTTCGCGGCCTTCGGAGAAGGCGGCCGCGATCGCGTCGCGCAGTTCGTTCGTGACCGCATCGTAGCGCACCAGCACGACGTTCGCTTCATTGTTCAGCATCAGGCTCAGTGCGTCCAGGTTCGACGAGCCGACGGTCGCCCAGTTGTCGTCGATCACGGCCACCTTGCCGTGCAGGATCGTCTTGTCGTACTCGGCAACACGCACGCCCGCGCGCAGCAGCGCGTGATACAGGAACGGCACGGCCGTATCGAGCGCCGTGAATTCCTTGCGGCCGATCAGGATCCGCACGTCGACGCCGCGGCGTGCAGCGCCCGTCAGCGCACGGCGCAGCTTGCGGCCCGGCATGAAGTACGGATTCGCGAGCAGGATCCGCTGGCGCGCCTGGCCGATCGCGGCGAGATAGGCCTTCTCGATCGCGCGGCGGTTCACGACGTTGTCGCGCGCGACGAACGCGACGCTCGGCTCCGTCACGACGCGCAGCGCACCGGCCTTGACCCACCGGTGGCTGCGTATCCAGCGCCGGAACATGTCCGGGAACGCTTCGCCGCCGTGCAGGCCGGCCGCGTACTGCGCATAGGGCTTGTGGCCGAACTGGATGCGGTGCCACTGCAGCTCGAACGCGGCGCGCACGTCCGACACCGCCGGCCCGGCCATCTCGATCGCGAAATCCCAGCGCGGGAACGGCAGCATGGCGCTGCCCTGCGTGTAGTCGTCGACGATATTGATGCCACCGCAGAACGCGACCGCATGATCGATCACCGCGAGCTTGCGGTGCGTGCGCGAGAAGCCGAAACGGCCGAACAGGAAGCGGTTGTAGATGCAGTGCTCGACGCCGGCCTCGGCCCACGCATCGAACAGCGGCAGGCGCGCGGTGCCGATGCCGTCGGTGATCACGCGCACGCGCACGCCGCGCTGCGCCGCGCGAATCAGCGCATCCGACACCGGGCGGCCGGCCGCGTCGTCGCAGAAGATGTAGGTTTCGAGCATGACCTGCTCGCGCGCCGCATCGATCCGCTCGATCAGCGCGTGGAAGAACGCATTGCCCGTCTCGCACAGCCGCACCGTGTTGCCGGCCGTGAACGCGAGCCGCGACGCGGAGCCGCGCTCCTGCAGGAACATCTGCCGCAATTGCGCGAAGCGCTTGCGGGTTTCCGCATTCATGCGGACGAGCCGTGCGGTGCCCGCGCGAGCGACACGCGCGCGGGCAATTGCAGGATCGCTTCGGCGTTCGACGGCGAGAAGCAGCGCGCGGCCGCTTCGCGGTACGGCAGCCAGGCATGGTCGACATGCTCGCGCGGCGACAGCGTCACGTCGACGCGGCGCGGTACGCACAGGCCGAACCAGTGCTCGACGTTGCGCGTGACACCCGGCGCATAGCGATGCAGGTATTGCGGATAGATGCTGTATTCGATCCGGTGGTGCCAGTCGACCAGCGCGGTGGCCGGCACGTCGGGCGTGCCGACCGCGATGCCGGTTTCCTCGGCGACCTCGCGCGCGGCCGTGAGCGCGAGCGGCTCGTCGAGCGCGTCCTTCGATCCGGTCACCGATTGCCAGAAATCGGGCTGGTCGGCACGCTTGATCACCAGCACGTCGAGTTCGGGCGTGTAGATCACGACGAGAACGGATTCGGGGATTTTCGGCGGCTTCGTCATCTTTGTTTCATGCGGCACAGGGCCGTGCGCCGGGCTTGGGCCCGAACGTGCGGCAAGTGCTGCGACTGTACCGCAAAAAACGAAAAAGGCGCACAACGGCGCCTTTTTCATTGGGCGTCGTGCGCGCGTCGCCGCGCACACGACCTGTGACAAGCGTTACGCCTTCGGCTGTTCCGGCTGACGCAGACGGATGTGCAGCTCGCGCAGCTGACGCTCGTCGACCGGGCTCGGCGCCTGCGTGAGCAGATCCTGCGCACGCTGCGTCTTCGGGAACGCGATCACGTCGCGGATCGAGTCGGCACCGGCCATCATCGTGACGATGCGGTCGAGGCCGAATGCGATACCGCCGTGCGGCGGCGCGCCGTACTGCAGCGCGTCGAGCAGGAAGCCGAACTTCAGTTGCGCTTCTTCCGCACCGATCTTCAGCGCGCGGAACACCTTGCTCTGCACTTCCTCGCGGTGGATCCGCACCGAGCCGCCGCCGATTTCCCAGCCGTTCAGCACCATGTCGTACGCCTTCGCGAGGCAACGGCCCGGGTCGGTCTCGAGGTACTCGAGGTGCTCGTCCTTCGGGCTCGTGAACGGATGGTGTGCCGCGACGTAGCGTGCGTCTTCGTCGTCGTATTCGAACATCGGGAAGTCGACGACCCACAGCGGCTTCCAGCCGGCCTGGACGAGGCCGTTCGCCTTGCCGAATTCCGAATGGCCGATCTTCAGGCGCAGTGCGCCGAGGCTGTCGTTGACGACCTTCGCGCGGTCGGCCGCGAAGAAGATGATGTCGCCGTCTTCAGCGCCGGTGCGCTCGAGGATCGCCGCGATCGATGCGTCGTGCAGGTTCTTGACGATCGGGCTTTGCAGGCCGTCGCGACCCTTCGCCTTCTCGTTGACCTTGATCCATGCGAGGCCCTTCGCGCCGTAGATGCGCACGAATTCGGTGTAGCCGTCGATGTCGCCACGCGACAGCTCGCCGCCCTTCGGCACGCGCAGCGCCGCGACACGGCCGTCCTTCGCGTTGGCCGGCGTGCTGAACACCTTGAAGTCGACGTCCTTCATCGCGTCGGTCAGCTCGGTGAATTCGAGCTGCACGCGCAGGTCCGGCTTGTCCGAACCGAAACGCGCCATTGCTTCCGAGTACGGCATCACCGGGAATGTCGCGTCGAGCTCGACGTCGATCGTCGTCTTGAAGATGTGACGGATCATGTCTTCGAACAGGTCGCGGATTTCCTGCTCGCCGAGGAACGACGTCTCGCAGTCGATCTGCGTGAATTCCGGCTGACGGTCGGCACGGAGGTCTTCGTCGCGGAAGCACTTGGTGATCTGGTAGTAACGGTCGAAGTTCGCGACCATCAGCAGCTGCTTGAACAGCTGCGGCGACTGCGGCAGCGCGAAGAACTGGCCTGCGTTCACGCGCGACGGCACGAGGTAGTCGCGCGCGCCTTCCGGCGTGCTCTTCGTCAGCATCGGCGTTTCGATGTCGATGAAGCCCTGCTCGTCGAGGTACTTGCGCGCTTCGATCGCGACACGGTAGCGCAGGCGCAGGTTGTGCTGCATCTGCGGACGGCGCAGGTCGAGCACGCGGTGCGTGAGGCGCGTCGTTTCCGACAGGTTGTCGTCGTCGAGCTGGAACGGCGGCGTGACCGACGCGTTCAGCACGATCAGCTCGTGGCACAGCACTTCGATCTTGCCGCTCTTCAGGCCGGCGTTGACCGTGCCTTCCGGACGGTTGCGCACGAGACCCTTGATCTGCACGCAGAACTCGTTGCGCACGCCTTCGGCGGTCGCGAACATCTCGGCGCGATCCGGGTCGCACACCACCTGCACGAGGCCTTCACGATCGCGCAGGTCGATGAAGATCACACCGCCGTGATCGCGGCGGCGCTGCACCCAGCCGCACAGCGACACGGTTTGGCCCAGCAGGTGTTCGGTCACGAGACCGCAGTATTCAGTACGCATCGACATGATGTTTGCTTTCGTTCGGTTTGATCAACGGGTGCCGCAACGCGCGGCCCGGGCGATGATTCTTTACTTACAGCGGCGGCTCGACGGGACGGCGGGCGGGCGCCGGAGCCGGCGCCGAAGGCGCCACGACGCCCATCGAGACGATGTACTTGAGCGCGGCATCGACCGACATGTCGAGTTCGATGACTTCGCTCTTCGGCAGCATCAGGAAGAAGCCCGACGTCGGGTTCGGCGTCGTGGGCACGTACACGCTCACGTACTCTTCCGTCAGATGGTTGACCACGTCGCCGCCGGGCGTGCCGGTCAGAAACGCAATCGTATACGAGCCGCGACGCGGGTATTCGATCAGCAGCGCCTTGCGGAACGCGTTGCCGCTGCTCGACAGCAGCGTGTCCGACACCTGCTTGACGCTCGTGTAGATCGGCCCGACGACCGGGATGTGACGCACGACCGCGTTCCACCACGTGACGAGCTTCTGGCCGATGAAGTTCTGCGTGGCCAGCCCGACGACGAAGATGAACGCGAGCGTCAGCACCGCGCCGATCCCCGGCAGATGGAAGCCGAGCATCCGCTCCGGCTGCCACGATTCGGGCAGCAGCAGCAGCGTCTGGTCCATCGTGCCGATGATGAGGCCGAGCACCCACAGCGTGATCGCGAGCGGGACGAGAACCAGCAGGCCGGTCAGAAACACCGTTTTCAGGGTCGTCTTTTTCATCATCTGCCGTCAATGAACCGCGCCGGAAGCGCGGGTTGGTCGCGACCCGGCCGGGCCGCGACGGTCAACTGCCGGCGGCGGGCGCTGCAGCCGGGGCCGGCGCGGCGCTCGTCGTCGTACTGTCGGAACTCGCGGCCGCAGGCGCGGCTGCCGCCGGCGCCGCGGCGCCCGGTGCTTCCGTGCCCGTGTCGCCGGACGCCGTCGCCGGCGCGCTGGTGCCGCCCGAGCCACCGCGAAAATCGGTGACATACCAGCCGGAGCCCTTCAACTGAAAGCCGGCGGCGGTGACCTGCTTGCGAAACGCATCCTTCCCGCATTCGGGGCACTGCGACAGCGGCGCGTCGCTCATCTTCTGGAGCACGTCCTTGGCGAAACCGCACGCTTCGCATCGATAGGCGTAGATCGGCATGATATTTTTCCCGCAGAAACTGGAAACGGCTTGCAAAACCTTGAATTATATCCGAAACCCCGGCGCGCTCCGGCAACAGCCGCGATGCGAGGGCTTCAGCGACGGCGCCACGTGAGCCAGCGCTCGTGTCCTTCGAACACGGCCAGCGAATCGGTCACCGGCAGATCCTCGATCAGTTCGAAGTGCGGCGCGAGCAGCGCGTCAAGTTCGGCACGCTCGATGCCGAACGGCGGCCCCTTCGGTTTCTTCATCACGAAGAAATAGCCGGCCAGCAATCCGTCCGCCGGCAGCAGTTCCGCCATCCGCGCCGCATAGTCGGCACGCATGGCCGGCGGCAGCGCGCACAGAAACGCGCGCTCGTACACCCACTGCACGTCGAACGGCGGCCGGTACTCGAAAAAATCGGCCTGCTCGACGACGTCCGCGTGCGCGCCAAGCTGCGCCTTCGCGACCGCCACCGCCTGCGCGGCGAAATCGATCGCGCGCACGGGCCAGCCGGCCTGCGCGAGCCAGCCGGCCTCCTGAGCACTGCCGCAGCCGGGGATCAGCACCGCGCACGGCTCGCGCCGCCGCGCAAACGCGCGAAACCCGTCCGGCACGCCGCCGAATTCCCACGGCGTCACGCCACGCGCGAAACGCTCGTCCCAGAACGACGCGTTGCGGGGGTCGCGCGTCGCGAAATCGGCGGCGCTCGGCGCGGACGGTTGTTTCGGTTCGGACATCGCTCCAGTCCTTTCGGTCATGCGCTGTACGCGAGCGCGAGCAGCACGCGCGCGACGAGCGCCCCGACGCCGACGGCCAGGCCGAAGATCAGCAACGCCTGCAGCAGCCGGTTCGTCCGTTTCTGCTCGACGAGGATCTGACGCATCAGGTCCTCGCTCGCCGCGCGCGGTGCGTCGTGGCGCGCCGCCATCGCGTGGTGGATCAGGCGCGGCAGTTGCGGCAGCGTCTTGCTCCACTGCGGCGCCTCGACCTTGAAGCGCTCGTACCAGCCGCGCAGGCCGATCTGCTCGGTCATCCAGCGCTCGAGATACGGCTTCGCGGTCTTCCACAGGTCGAGCTCGGGATCGAGCGAGCGGCCGAGCCCCTCGACGTTCAGCATCGTCTTCTGCAGCAGCACGAGTTGCGGCTGGATCTCGACGTTGAAGCGGCGCGACGTCGAGAACAGGCGCATCAGCACCTGGCCGAGCGAGATGTCCTTCAGCGCGCGGTCGAAATACGGCTCGCACACCGCGCGGATCGCGCTTTCGAGCTCCTCGACGCGCGTCTCGGGCGGCACCCAGCCCGATTCGAGGTGCAGCGTCGCGACGCGGTGGTAGTCGCGCTTGAAGAACGCGAGGAAGTTCTGCGCGAGGTAGTTCTTGTCGAAATCCGACAACGCGCCGACGATCCCGAAATCGAGCGCGATGTAGCGGCCGAACGTGTTCGGGTCGAGGCTCACCTGGATGTTGCCCGGGTGCATGTCCGCATGGAAGAAGCCGTCGCGGAACACCTGCGTGAAGAAGATCTCGACGCCTTCGCGCGCGAGCTTCTTGATGTCGACGCCGGCCGAGCGCAGCGTCTCGACCTGGCTGATCGGCACGCCGGTCATGCGCTCCATCACGAGCACCTGCGACGTCGAGAAATCCCAGAACATCTCGGGCACGAGCAGCAGGTCGAGGCCCGCGAAGTTGCGGCGCAGCTGGCTGCCGTTCGCGGCCTCGCGCATCAGGTCGAGCTCGTCGTGCAGGTACTTGTCGAATTCGGCGACGACTTCGCGCGGCTTCAGGCGCCGGCCGTCGGCCCACATGCGTTCCGTCCACGTCGCGATGTCGCGCATCAGCGCGAGGTCGGAATCGATCACCGGCAGCATGTTCGGGCGCAGCACCTTGACCGCGACGGCCTTGCCCGCGTGCGGGCCCTGCTTCAGCTTCGCGAAATGCACCTGCGCGATCGACGCGCTCGCGATCGGCTCGCGCTCGAATTCGTCGAACAGTTCATCGACCGGCGCGCCGAGCGACTTCTCGATGATCGCGATCGCGACCGCCGAATCGAACGGCGGTACCTGGTCCTGCAGCTTCGCGAGTTCGTTCGCGAAATCGACCGACAGCAGGTCGCGCCGTGTCGACAGCACCTGGCCGAACTTCACGAAGATCGGGCCGAGGCTTTCGAGCGCGTGACGCAGCCGTACGGCGGGCGGATCGGAATAGCGGCGGCCGATCGTCGTGATCCGCAGCAGCAGCTTCACGCGCCGGTCGTCGATCCGGGACAGCATCACTTCGTCGAGGCCAAAGCGGATGACGGTGTAGACAATCTTGATGAAACGGAAAATGCGCATGCCCTGCGGCCCTCAGTGCGCGCCGCGCGGGCCGGAGCCCGTGCGCGCGCCGATTTTTTGTTCGAGTCGCTCGACCCGTTTTTCGACCCGCGCGAGCGCATCGCGCGCACGCGCCAGTTCGGCGTCGAAGCCGCCGAGCACGGTGCGCCGGACGACTTGCGGGTTCTCGTCGAGCCAGTACTCGGCGACGGAATCGAGCACGTTTCGGCCGGTGCGGCGCGCGCGCGCGCCGGCGTCGCGCACGACCGTCGCGATCCGGTACGCCGCCGCGTCGCCGACCAGCTTCGCGAGATCTTCCTCAGGTTCCCAGCGCAGGTGCTCGGCCAGCTTCGCGATCTGCGTCGCGAACTCCGCGTCACCCTCGATCTTCACGTGCTTCATCACCGCCGCCTGGCCGCCCTGCAGGAATGCGGCGACCGTATCGCCCGCGAGCGCGATCGACACGTCGACGTGTTGCGCATCGTGCGCTTCCACCGCGGACAGGTAGCCGTCGGGCTGCACGAGCAGCGTGAGCGTGACGGGCGGCACGTCGAGCCGGGCGGTCTTGCCCGCGTAGGGGATCAGGCGGTCGCGCGCCCATGATTCACGCGCGAGCAGGTGATTGACAGCGGCAGCAAAAGGCTTGGCGGCAAAGGTCATCGGGCTGGGAAAGAAAAAACCCGCGCAGGCCGGGCGCCCACGCGGGTTTCTATTGTAACGTCGGATCGTCGGCAGACCGCGGCCAACCGCACACCCGGGCGGCAAGCGGTCGCAGTGCGGCGGCCGTCGCCCGGGCAGCCGGCGAGCCGGCCGCCGGTCACGCTCAGTGCGTGTTGATCTGCTGGATACCCGCGAGCAGCCAGCCCTGGCTGCCCGACTTCGACAGGTTCCACACCTCGTCGAACGGCGCCGCCGACGCGTTCGCCGATTCGCGGATCAGTCCGTGGAAGCGCACGCTCGCCGACTGCTCGATGCCGCGATCCTCGATCGCGACCAGTTCCGCGTCGAGCTGAACGACATCGGTCTGGTTCGCCTCGTTGCCGCGCGAATCGAGGTCGATCTTGATCTCGGCGAACATTTCCGGCGTCGTGAACTCGCGGATGTCGGCCAGGTTGCCCTGGTCCCATGCGGCCTGCAGGCGCACGAAGTAGACCTTCGCGCTGCGCAGGAACGCTTCGGTATCGAAGCCGGCCGGCACCTGCAGCGGTGCGGCCGCCATCGCGCCCGCCGCGCCGGCGGCCGCTGCGCCGCCGCCGAACACGCCCTGCGCTTCGTTCGCGTAGCTGCTGCCGCTGCCGGCGTAGTTGCTGCCGGTGCTGCCTTGCTGGAACGACGGGCTCTGCGAGTAGCCGCCCGACGACGAGGCCGAGCCGCCCACCGAGTACGCCGGTTCCTGCGGACGGCGACGGTTCATGAACTTGCGGATCAGCCAGATGCCGACCATCGCCAGCAGCGCGATCACGATGACGTTCGCCATCATGCTCGCGAACGCGCCGCCGAGGCCGAAGTGCGACAGCAGCGCCGCGATGCCGAGGCCGGCCGCGAGACCGGCGATCGGCCCGAGCCAGCGCGAGCGGTTCGGCTGCGCGGCCGGGGCCGGTGCGGCCGGGTTCGCGCGCTGCGCCTGCGCCGGCGCGGCCTGCTGCATCGGTTGCTGCGCCGGCGGCGTGGCCTGGCGCTGCGTGACGGTGGAACTCTGGCGGCCGATGCTACGCCCGCCGCCCATGCGCCTGGCTTCGGCGTCAAGCGATGCGAACGTGCCGGCCGTGAGCAGGCCGACCATCAGCAACGTGCCGACCCGTCGAGCCCACGGCTTCGACGGCTTGCCACGGTTGAACAACGAACGCGATTCGGACATCAGCTTCTCCAGATGCAAGACGAATGTAGGGAAAGAACCCCTTAGTACTTGGTTCCTAGGTGTAAAGCTACCACGCCACCTGACAAATTGTAATATTTGACGGCGTCGAGGCCCGCTTGTTCCATCATCGTCTTCAGCGTGTCCTGATCGGGGTGCATCCGGATAGATTCAGCAAGATACCGGTAACTTTCAGCATCTTTCGCGAACTTGTCGCCAAGCCACGGTAATACTTTGAAAGAATACAGGTCGTACGCTTTCTTCAGCGGATCCCAGACTTTCGAGAATTCCAGCACCATCACGCGGCCGCCGGGCTTCGCGACACGGCGCATTTCGGCGAGCGCGGCGTCCTTGTGCGTCATGTTGCGCAGCCCGAACGCGACCGTGACCACATCGAAGTAGTTGTCCGGAAAGGGAATTTTCTCTGCGTCGCACAGGAGCGACGGCGTCACGATGCCCTTGTCGAGCAGCCGGTCGCGACCGACGCGCAGCATCGATTCGTTGATGTCGGTGTGCCAGACCTCGCCCGTCGGGCCGGCCGCCTTCGCGAACGCCTTGGTCAGGTCGCCAGTGCCGGCCGCGATGTCGAGCACCTTGAAACCGGGGCGCACGTTCGCCTGCGCGATCGTGAACGCCTTCCACGCGCGGTGCATGCCGGCCGACATCAGGTCGTTCATCAGATCGTAGTTGCTCGCGACCGAATGGAACACGCCCGCCACCTTCTTCGCTTTTTCGGTTTCCTCGACGCTTTCGAAGCCGAAGTGGGTTTTGCTCATCGCGTTGATCCTCAGTAAATGGCAAGACGGCGCCGAGCGGGCGCCGTCGATTTCAGTGGCAGTGGCCGTGCGGCGCGGAGGCCGCCTGCATCGGCGCGTCGCGCTCGACGCCCGCCGCCTTCAGTTTGTCGAAATAATCGCGCCACAGCGCGTCCTGCTGCGTCGCCAGTTCGTACAGCAGATCCCACGAGTAGATGCCGGTCGAATGGCCGTCGGAAAACGTCGGCTGCAGCGCGTAGTTGCCCACGCCCTCGAGCGCGGTGATCGTCACCTCGCGCTTGCCCGTCTGCAGCGTCTCCTGGCCGGGCCCGTGGCCGCGCACCTCGGCAGACGGCGAATAGACGCGCATCAGCTCGAACGGAATCCGGTAATTCTCGCCGTTCGGGTACTGCAATTCGAGCACGCGCGACACCGCGTGCACGACGACACCGGACGGAATCGGCGTCGTGGAAGTCAAACCGCTCATGGCTGCCTCGAATCGGTCATGCGTTGAATTTCCTCGCGCACCGCATTGTGCAGCAGCGAGGCTTGCGCCGCGCGCGAGCGCAGCAGCGCCTCGGACACGCTGCGCTGGCGCGGCGCCCACACGGGCTGCGGGAAATGGGCATCGTTGGAAAAGCGCGGGATCACGTGCCAGTGCACGTGCGGCACCATGTTGCCGAGGCTCGCGAGATTCACCTTGTTCGGCTGCATCACGCGGCGCACGGCCCGCTCCACCGCGTAGACCACGCGCATCAGGTGTGCCCGCTCGGGCTCGCCGAGATCGGAGAACTCGGCCACGTGCGTGCCCCAGATCACCCGGCAGAAGCCCGGGTAGTCGTGCTCGCCCGTCGCGAGCACGACGCGCAGCGCGTCGTCCTGCCAGAGCACCTCGCCGCCGTCTTCACGGCAAAACACGCATTCCATCGTCGCTCCCAAGTGGACGGGCGCCGGCGCTGATGCGCCGGCGCCCGCTCTCATCCCTAGCCCTGCCGGGCGGTCGTCATGCCCGCATTAGACCAGCACGCGCTCGATCCCGCCATTGTTCGCGTGCGCGACATAGTCGGCCATCCAGTTCTCGCCTAGCACCTGGCGCGCGATCTCGACCACGATGTAGTCGGCCTCGAGGTTCGCGTCCTCGTTGTAGCGCGACAGGCCCTGCAGGCACGACGGACAGCTCGTCAGGATCTTCACGTCCGGGCCGTTCGCGGACGCGGCAGTCGGCGCCGGCACATCGCCGGCCACGACCGGGATGCTGCGCAGCTTCGCGGCGCCCTTGCGGATTTCCTCTTCCTTGCGGAAGCGGACCTGCGTGGACACGTCCGGGCGCGTGACCGCGAGCGTGCCCGATTCACCGCAGCAGCGCTCGTTCTTCTCGATCTTGTAGCCGTCCTTTTCCGCGCCCATCAGCTCGTTGACGAGCTTCACCGGGTCCATCGTCTTGATCGGCGTGTGGCACGGGTCGTGATACATGTAGCGCGTGCCCGTCACGCCGTCGAGCTTCATCCCCTTCTCGAGCAGGAACTCGTGAATGTCGATGATCCGGCAGCCCGGGAAGATCTTGTCGAATTCGTAGCCCGCGAGCTGGTCGTAGCAGGTGCCGCACGACACGACCACCGTCTTGATGTCGAGGTAGTTCAGCGTGTTCGCGACCCGGTGGAACAGCACCCGGTTGTCGGTGACGATCTTCTCGGCCTTGTCGTACTGGCCCGAGCCGCGCTGCGGATAGCCGCAGCACAGGTAGCCCGGCGGCAGCACGGTCTGCACGCCGGCTTCCCACAGCATCGCCTGCGTCGCGAGGCCGACCTGCGAGAACAGGCGCTCGGAGCCGCAGCCCGGGAAGTAGAACACCGCTTCCGAATCGACGGTCGTCGACTTCGGGTTGCGGATGATCGGCACGATCTTGTTGTCCTCGATGTCGAGCAGCGCGCGCGCCGTCTTCTTCGGCAGGTTGCCCGGCATCTTCTTGTTGACGAAGTGGATCACCTGCTCGACGACAGGCGGCTTGCCGACCGTCGCCGGCGGGTGCTGGGTCTGCTTCGTCACGACCTTCTTCAGCATGTCGTTCGCGAAGCGCTGCACCTTGTAGCCGACGCCCATCATCACGCTGCGCGCGGCGTTGATCGTCTGCGGATTGGTCGCGTTCAGGAAGAACATGCCCGCCGCATTGCCGGCATTGAACTTCTTCTTGCCCATCTTGCGCAACAGGTTGCGCATGTTCATCGTGACGTCGCCGAAGTCGATCTTCACCGGGCACGGCGTCGCGCACTTGTGGCACACCGTGCAGTGGTCGGCCACGTCATTGAACTCGTCCCAGTGCTTGATCGACACGCCGCGGCGCGTCTGTTCCTCGTACAGGAACGCCTCGACCAGCAGCGAGGTCGCTAGGATCTTGTTGCGCGGGCTGTACAGCAGGTTCGCGCGCGGCACGTGGGTCGCGCACACCGGCTTGCACTTGCCGCAGCGCAGGCAGTCCTTCACCGAATCGGCGATCGCGCCGATGTCGGACTGCTGCATGATCAGCGACTCGTAGCCCATCAGCCCGAAGCTCGGCGTGTACGCGTTGCGCAGGTCGGCGCCGTCGAGCAGCTTGCCCTTGTTGAAGCGGCCGTTCGGGTCGACGCGCTGCTTGTACGCGCGGAATTCGGCGATCTCGTCGTCGGTCAGGAACTCGAGCTTCGTGATGCCGATCCCGTGTTCGCCGGAGATCACGCCGTCGAGCGAGCGCGCGAGCGTCATGATGCGCGCGACCGCCGCATGCGCGTCCTGCAGCATCTCGTAGTTGTCGGAGTTGACCGGGATGTTGGTGTGGACGTTGCCGTCACCCGCGTGCATGTGCAGCGCGACGAACACGCGGCCGCGCAGCACCTGCTTGTGGATCGCCTGCGCTTCGTCGAGGATCTGCTTGAACGCGCCGCCGTTGAAGATCGCGCGCAGTTCCGCGCGGATCTCCTGCTTCCACGAAATGCGGACCGTGCGGTCCTGCGTGACGTGGAACACGGTCGCGCCCGGCTGCTCGTCCGCGCGATCGGCGAACTTCTCGGCGAGTGCCTCGTAGCCGAGCTGCACGAGGTAGTGCTGCGCCTCGCGCAGCGGCTGGTCGAGCCGGTCGCGCACGAATTCCCAACGCGCACGCACGCGCTTGAGCAGTTCGAGCGCCTGCTGGACACGATCCTCGAGCAGTTCGGCGCTCGGGATCTCGTTCGCGTCGTCGGTCTTGCCGAGCGGCAGGTTGCCCGCGCGGAAGAACGCTTCGAGCGCGTCGACCAGCTGCAGCTTGTTCTTCAGCGACAGCTCGATGTTGATCCGCTCGATGCCGTCGGTGTACTCGCCCATCCGGTTCAGCGGGATGACGACGTCCTCGTTGATCTTGAACGCGTTGGTGTGCTTCGCGATCGCGGCCGTGCGGCTGCGGTCGAGCCAGAAGCGCTTGCGCGCCTCCGCGCTGATCGCGACGAAGCCTTCGCCGCTCTTGCCGTTCGCCATCCGGATCACTTCGGACGTCGCGTGCGCGACCGCATCGGCGTCATCGCCGACGATGTCGCCGATCAGCACCATCTTGGGGAATGCGTTGCGCTTGCTCTTGGTCGCATAGCCGACCGCGCGCAGGTAGCGCTCGTCGAGGTGCTCGAGGCCCGCGAGGATCGCGCCGCCCTGCTTCGACGTCTCGAACAGGTAGTCCTTGATCTCGACGATGCTCGGGATCGCCTCGCGCGCCTGGCCGAAGAATTCGAGACAGACGGTGCGCGTGTGCGCGGGCATCTTGTGCAGCACCCAGCGCGCGGACGTGATCAGCCCGTCGCAGCCTTCCTTCTGCACGCCCGGCAGGCCGGCGAGGAACTTGTCGGTCACGTCCTTGCCGAGCCCTTCCTTGCGGAACCGGCGGCCTTCGATCTCGAGCATCTCGGTCTTCAGCAGCTTCTCGCCCGGCGCATACGCGCCGTCGAACCACTTCAGCTCGAAGCGCGCGACCGCGATATCGTGAATCTTGCCCTGGTTGTGCTCGTGGCGCGTGACTTCGAGCCAGTTGCCGTCCGGGTCGACCATCCGCCACCAGGCCAGGTTGTCGAGCGCGGTGCCCCACAGCACGGCCTTCTTGCCGCCGGCGTTCATCGCGACGTTGCCGCCGATGCACGATGCGTCGAGCGAGGTCGGATCGACCGCGAACACGTAGCCGGCCGCTTCCGCGGCTTCCGTCACGCGGCGCGTGACGACGCCCGCGCCGGAGAAGATCGTCGGCACCTTGTGCGCGACGCCCGGCAGTTCGGTGAGCTCGACCGCGCCGAGCTGTTCGAGCTTCTCGGTGTTGATCACCGCGGAGAACGGCGTGAGCGGCACCGCGCCGCCCGTGTAGCCGGTGCCGCCGCCGCGCGGGATCACGGTCAGGCCGAGCTCGAAGCACGCCTTGATCAGCGCCGCGATCTCGGCTTCGGTATCGGGGGTCAGCACGACGAACGGGTATTCGACGCGCCAGTCGGTCGCGTCGGTCACGTGCGACACGCGCGACAGCCCGTCGAAGCGGATGTTGTCCTTCTGCGTGCAGCGGCCGAGCGCCTTGGTCGCGCGGCGGCGCAGGTCGGCCATCTTGTCGAATTCGTCGGCGAACTCGTCGACCGCGCGCTGCGCGGCGGCCTCGAGCATCTCGACGCGTCCGGCGCGTTCCCGGCCCGCGTCGTCGTGGTGCGCGGTCAGGTCGGCACGGCGGCGCTTGCCGATCTCGGTCAGGCGGTGGTTCAGCGCCTCGATCAGGAGCGCGCGGCGCTTCGGGTTGTCGAGCAGGTCGTCCTGCAGGTACGGGTTGCGGCGCACGACCCAGATGTCGCCGAGCACTTCATACAGCATCCGTGCCGAGCGGCCCGTGCGGCGTTCCGCGCGCAGCTCGTCGAGCACCGACCACGCTTCCGCGCCGAGCAGGCGGATCACGATCTCGCGGTCGGAGAAGGACGTGTAGTTATAGGGAATCTCGCGCAGTCGGGGCGCGGGGTCGGCGGCGACGGCGGCGGCCGCGCCATGCGGATCGAAAACTTGTGGTGCGTTCATGTTCGGACGACTCGGAGGGCCGATACACCGTGCACGGGCGTCGGCAAGCGCGTGGGCGCAATCTTGGGGAAATCTGTTCTGGTGCCAGGCGCGCGACTATCTCGCATGGGGCCGGAGCGGGTCTGGACTCACCGTTCCTGGCCGGCAGGGCCTGGCGGCACTCGGGGCCATCAGCACGATCGCGCGCGGCGCGCATGCCGCTCCGCCGCGGGGCTGGCAGCACGCGGCGACGGCTTCAACGGGGCGATCCGAGGGTGCCTCTGCATCTTCCGATCCTTGATTCAAAACGGAATTCTAACTCATGATCGACCCATGCGTGGCACGCCGGACAGGTCGTGGGGCTATCGCGGCAACCCGCACCAGGCTTGGTTCGGCGCGATTTTGCGCCGGCATTCGCCATCCGTCCGGTCGGTAACCACGCGGTTAAACCGGTAAAAAGGACGCTTCACGTGGCAAACACGCCCGCCGGCGCGGTTCCGCGACCGTGTGCCCGGCATGCCGCTTGCATGCGGACGGACCCTTGGCGCTATCATTGATCCTTTACCGTCTGCTTCCGCACTGCACGCGAGCGCCCATGGCATCCCACGATTACCTGAAGAAAATCCTCACCGCGCGCGTCTACGACGTCGCGCTCGAGACGGAACTCGAACCCGCCCGCAACCTGTCGGCCCGGCTGCGCAACCCCGTTTACCTGAAGCGCGAGGACAACCAGCCGGTGTTCTCCTTCAAGCTGCGCGGCGCGTACAACAAGATGGCGCACATTCCCACCGACGCGCTCGCGCGCGGCGTGATCACGGCGTCGGCGGGTAACCACGCGCAGGGCGTCGCGTTCTCGGCGGCCCGGATGGGCGTCAAGGCCGTGATCGTCGTGCCCGTCACGACGCCGCAGGTGAAGGTCGACGCGGTGCGCGCGCACGGCGGCCCGAGCGTCGAGGTGATCCAGGCGGGCGAGTCGTACAGCGATGCGTACGCGCACGCCGTGAAGGTGCAGGCGGAACGCGACCTCACGTTCGTCCACCCGTTCGACGATCCGTACGTGATCGCCGGACAGGGCACGATCGCGATGGAAATCCTGCGCCAGCACCAGGGCCCGATTCACGCGATCTTCGTGCCGATCGGCGGCGGCGGGCTCGCGGCCGGCGTGGCTGCCTACGTCAAGGCGGTGCGGCCCGAGATCAAGGTGTTCGGCGTGCAGGCCGAGGATTCGTGCGCGATGGCGCAGTCGCTGCAGAAAGGCGAACGCGTCGAGCTGGCCGAGGTCGGCCTGTTCGCGGACGGCACCGCGGTGAAGCTCGTCGGCGAGGAAACCTTCCGGCTGTGCCGCGAATTCCTCGACGGTGTCGTGACGGTCGACACCGACGCGCTGTGCGCGGCGATCAAGGACGTGTTCCAGGATACGCGCAGTGTGCTCGAGCCGTCCGGCGCGCTCGCGGTCGCGGGCGCGAAATGCTATGCGGAACGCGAAGGCATCGAGAACCAGACGCTCGTCGCGGTCACGTCGGGCGCCAACATGAACTTCGACCGGATGCGCTTCGTGGCCGAACGCGCGGAAGTCGGCGAGGCACGCGAAGCCGTGTTCGCGGTCACGATCCCGGAGGAGCGCGGCAGCTTCAAACGCTTCTGTTCGCTCGTCGGCGACCGCAACGTGACCGAGTTCAATTACCGGATCGCCGATGCGCAGTCCGCGCACATCTTCGTCGGCGTGCAGATCAAGCGGCGCGGCGAGTCGGCGGAGATCGCCGCGAACTTCGAGTCGCACGGCTTCAAGACCGTCGACCTGACGCACGACGAGTTGTCGAAGGAACATATCCGCTACATGGTGGGCGGCCGCTCGCCGCTCGCGCTCGACGAACGCCTGTTCCGCTTCGAATTCCCGGAACGGCCGGGCGCGCTGATGAAGTTCCTGTCGTCGATGGCGCCGGACTGGAACATCAGCCTGTTCCACTACCGCAACCAGGGCGCGGACTACAGCTCGATCCTCGTCGGGCTGCAGGTGCCGCAGGCCGATCGCGCCGAGTTCGAACGCTTCCTCGCGGCGCTCGGCTATCCGTATGTCGAAGAGAGCGCCAATCCGGCTTACCGCCTCTTCCTGTCGTAAAGGCTTCGTGCAATGAATCCCGAACATTCCCCGCTCGGCAAGGCGACCGTCTACGCCGCGCAGTACGACGCGTCGCTGCTGTTCCCGATCCCGCGCGCCGGGGCGCGCGAGCAGCTCGGCATCACGTCGGCGCTGCCGTTCTTCGGCACCGACATCTGGAACGCGTACGAGCTGTCGTGGCTCAACGCGCGCGGCAAGCCGCAGCTCGCGGTCGCGACGTTCTTCGTGCCGGCCGAATCGCCGAACATCGTCGAATCGAAGTCGTTCAAGCTGTACCTCGGCTCGTTCGCGCAATCGAAGTTCGACTCGATCGATGCGGTGCGGGACGCGCTGAAGCGCGACGTGTCGGCCGCGTGCGGCGCGAGCGTGTCGGTGCAGCTCGTGTCGCCGCACGATTTCGGCAAGCTCGAGATGGAAGAACTCGACGGGCTGTCGCTCGACCGGCTCGACCTCGATACCGACGTGTACGAACCGGATCCGTCGCTGCTGTCGGCCGCCGAGGACGAAGCGCCGGTCGAGGAAACGCTCGTGTCCGACCTGCTGCGCTCGAACTGCCCGGTCACCGGCCAGCCCGACTGGGGCAGCGTGCAGATCCACTACGTCGGGCCGCAGATCGACCATGCGGGCCTGCTGCGCTACATCATTTCGTTCCGCAATCACACGGGCTTTCACGAGCAGTGCGTCGAGCGGATCTTCCTCGACATCCTGCATGCGTGCAAACCGGTGAAGCTCGCGGTGTATGCGCGGTATACGCGCCGCGGCGGGCTTGACATCAACCCGTTCCGCACGAACTACAACCAGCCGATGCCGGATAACGCGCGGACGGCGCGGCAGTAAATGAGTGTGTTGGCGGGGCATCTTGCGGTCCGCCAACCCTGCCTGCTTGCGGAAGGGCGCGTCTCTCTAATTCGGCGCGAACACGGCGGCCCGGCACTTCGGACAATACAGGTAGATTGTTCGACCATCGTGCGTGGAAATGAAGCCTCGCCTTGCCTGGTCTATCCTCCATTTCGCCGCGCCACCATCCGCGAAACGTGCTTTGCCTTCGGCATAGCAATTCGCGGCGTCCAGATCATGGCTGTACGCCCGTTCCGTTACGCGGCCCGCATGCTTGAAAAACGCGCTGACGTCCGCACGCCGAAGAACGAACGTACGACACATCTCCGCCGTTTCGTCCCCGCTGATGTCAGCCGACCACGCACCGTTTCTGACGATTTCGACTGACTCCGGCACAACAGCGGGCACCGCGCCGCGAGGCGATACCCTATTGGACAGCGTGCCCGCAACCGCACCGTGGTTGAGCAAGAGCGCCAACATCAAAATTGCGATCCGAATCACCATTCCACCCTCGCCGCCTCCGTCCGGTTCTTCCGCGATACTACCGGGTGACGAAAAACCTCTGTCATCGGAACACGTAGCGTTACCGAAAGGGCGTGGATGAGCCATCGTAACGAGTCATTTTGAGCGTCGGGCGCAGCGACGTAGATTCGTCGATCGGGGTTGGGCTCATTGAGCGGTAGAGCTTCCCCGACCAATTCCACGCCAATGCTGTCTGTATTGGAAGGGTAACGGTCCGGGACTATCTTACGCATCTCGCGCTGGTTTTCGCCGCGCGGGTCAAAACGGCGAAGTTGCTGCAGTTCGACCGGCGTGCAACGCATTTCGGCTACACAGCGCGCCTTGATTCGACCAACATGCCAAGTCTGCTTCTTCAAAGATGCCGTCTGATAAATCGTTCCATCTTTTTCAATCAGAAAATGCGCGCCAGTAGCAGACGCATTCTGATAACTGTTGAGAGCAGAAGCCGCAGTTGAACCACCCGTTTGATGGACGACGATCCCACTAACCCTCTTCATCGCACCGCGCTCGATTTGAATTTTTCTGGTCCGCACTACGCGCGGAGTCACAACCATTCCACTGGAATCAATCGACAGCACCCAATACCCTCCCGTTTGATTACGGCATATCGCCTCGAGTTTTGCGCCTATCGGTTAGTCCCTCTGATCTGACAAAGAACTCGATCTCGTTCCAACGCACGCTTTCCATCAAAACACTTTGCCCTCTGGTTTGAAAAGGCGGTTGTACCAGGCGAATCGCACCATACATCCGCGGCTCGCTGTCACAGCCCGCTCAGACGGGTGTGTCACTTTGAGACCCGTTAGAAAAACTTCGTCACACAATGCAAAGTTCCGGTGCCGCTCACACCGACTTCAACCGAGTTGTATTTGAACGCCCTCCGTCCATGCGCTCGCCTTCGCATCGACTTCGTCAAATGCAAAAAGCCGGTGCATACCAATGCACCGGCCCTGTGTCGTACAGTTTTTGCCCTTGCCGCCTTACTTCGCCGGCGCCTTGTAAGCGATGCAGTCGACCTCGACCTTGCAGTCGATGACCATGCTCGACTGCACGCACGCGCGTGCCGGCGGATGCTCGCCGAAGTACGACACGAACACCTTGTTGAACGACGCGAAATCGCGCGCGTCGTCGAGCCACACGCCGCAGCGCACGACGTGTTCGAGGCCGTAGCCGGCTTCCTTCAGGATCGCGATCACGTTCTCGATCGTCTGCTTCGACTGCGTGACGATCCCGCCCTCGACGACCTCGCCGTTGACCATCGGCGTCTGGCCCGACACGTACAGCCAGCCGTCGGCCTCGACCGCGCGTGCAAACGGCATCACCTGGCCGCCGGTACCCTTCGCTTCGCCCACACCATATCGCTTCATCGTTTCACTCCTTGTTGGTCGACCGGCATCGGTGCATCAGCACCCGCGCCAGTCCCATGCAACGCACGGTTGCGGATGCGCGCGCCTGCATGGCGCACGCGGCAAATCGGATCGGGACCGCGTTCAGAACGCGGCGTCGGCACTCGCCGGCACGCGCTCGCCGCGCGCGACGAAACCGCCGGCGCGCTCGCCGGTCGGCTGGCCGTTCTCATAGGTCAGCACGCCGTTCACCCACACCGCGTCGATCCCGTGCGCGGGCTGCTGCGGCTTCTCGAACGTCGCGGCATCGATCACGCGCGCCGGATCGAACAGCACGAGATCCGCGTGGTAGCCGACGTGCACTTCGCCGCGCCGCGCGATCCCGTAACGGCGCGCGGACAACGACGTCATCTTGCGGATCGCCTCCTCGAGCGGCAGCAGGTTCGTGTCGCGCACGTAATGGCCGAGCACGCGCGGGAACGCGCCCCACAGCCGCGGGTGCGGCAGCGGATCGTTCGGCAGGCCGTCCGAGCCGACCATCGTCGCCGGGTGCGACAGGATCCGCCGCACGTCGTCCTCGGACATGTTGTGATATACGGCGCCGGCCGGGCGGATCCGCTGCGCGGCCTCCTGCTCGGTCACGCCCCAGTCGGCCGCGATCGCCTTCAGCAGCTTGCCGGCGACTTCCGGATGCGGCTCCGACCACGTGATCGTGATGTCGATGTCGCCCGTCACCTGCTTCAGGTCGAGCGTCGACGAACTGCGGCTGTACGGATAGCAGTCGCAGCCGACCGGCTGGTAGCGGCGCGCGCCTTCGAGCGACGCGAGCACCTCGGTGCTGCGCCCCCAGTTCGACGGGCCCGCGCACTTCAGGTGCGAGATCACGACCGGCACCTGCGCATGACGACCGACGCGGTAGGCCTCGTCCATCGCATCGAGGATCGCGTCGAACTCGGTGCGCATGTGCGTCGTGTACAGCGCGCCCGCATTCGCGAGCGGCTCGGCGAGCGCCATCACCTCCTCGGCCGGCGCCGCGAACGCGGAGCCGTACGCGAGGCCCGACGACAGCCCGAGCGCGCCGTTCGCGAGCGCCTCCTCGAGTTGCGTGCGCATCCCGGCGATTTCGCCGTCGGTCGCCGCGCGGTCAAGGCGGTCCATCTGATTGTTGCGCAGCGCGGTGTGTCCGACGAGCGCCGCGACGTTCACGGCCGGACGCGCGCCGTTGACGGCCGCGACATAGGCGGCGAAGGTCGGGTAGCGGAATGCGTCGCGATCACCGAGCAGGTTCATCGGATCGGGCGGATCGCCCGCGAGCGTCACCGGCGACGCGCTGATCCCGCAGTTGCCGACGATCACCGTCGTCACGCCCTGCGAGATCTTCGGCAGCATCTCCGGCGCGCGGATCACGTGCGTGTCGTCGTGCGTATGCACGTCGACGAAGCCGGGCGCGAGCGCGCGGCCGTTCGCATCGACGACGGTCTCGGCGAGCCAGTTCGACAGGTTGCCGATCGCCGCGATCACGCCGTTGCGGATCGCGACGTCGCGCGTGACGGGCGGCGCGCCGGTGCCGTCGTACAGCTGCGCGCCGACGATCAGCGTATCGGCGGCTTCGGGATGCGAATGCATGGTCAGTCTCCTACCGGTTGACGGTCTCCGCCGCCGCGGTGCGCATCGAGCGCATGCTTGATGCGACGCAGCGATTCTCGGCCCGCATCGCCGAGCCGCAACGCGACACCGGTGACGAGCACGTCGATCGCCATCATCATCGCGTAGCGCGATGTCGAAGGCTTGTAAATGAAATCGGTTTCGAACGCGACGACCGGGATCAGGTGGTCGGCGAGCTGCGCGAGCGGCGAAGCCGGCGCGGTGATCGCAATCAGCTTCGCGCCGTAGCGCTTCGCGAGGCGGCAGCTCTCGATCAGTTCGGGCACGCGCCCGCTCACCGACAGCGCGACGACCACGGCGTCGCGCGACAGCGTCGCGGACACCATCCGCTGCAGCAGGCTGTCCTGGTAGCTCGCGACCGGCCGGCCGAAGCGCACGAGCCGGAAGCGCAGTTCATCGGCGAGCGCGGTCGAGCCGCCGCCCTGCCCGTACACGTAGATCATCTTCGCGCCGGCGAGCAGGTCGGCCGCCGCGTCGAACGACGTGTTGCGCAGCAGCTGGTGGTTGTGCGCGAGGGCCACGCGGATCTCGTCGTAGACGACCGATGCCGGGCTCGCGTCCTCCTCGGCATGCTCGTCGGACGGCACGAGAAAGCGCTGCCCGACAGCCGCCGCCTGCGCGACGAGCACCTTCAGTTCGCGCACGTCGCGGCAGCCGACGGCCTTCGCGAAGCGCGTGACCGTCGCGACGCTGACCTCCGCGTCGCGCGCGAGCGCGCCGATGCTCGCGTGTGCAGCGCGCGCGAGATCGGCGAGGATGAATGCCGCGACCTTGCGCTCGGCGTCGCGCAGCTCGGGCGCGCATTCGGCGATCCGCGCGACGATGTCGAGGACCGGCTGGGCAACAACCGGAGCCGGTTGCTCGGCGGCGAACGTAGCGGACGGAGCGGCGGGCGTATTCATCTGCTGAAAAGGGTGTGGCGCTTTATGTTACTAAATAACATCACCGCGCCGATGCTACTTTCTGTACCATCTGCATGTCAACTTTAGTGCAATGCATAGTGATGATGGAGCGGGATGACATGAAAGTTACAAACTATCAGGAACCGACAATCAATCCGTTGGGCAAGGGCCTCGGCAACCTGCCGAGCGCGAGCGTGCCGCTCGACGACGCAGGCCGCCTCGAGTGGAACCTGCTCGCGGAAGATGTCAGCCTGCCGGCCGCCGTGCTGTACGCGGATCGCATCGAACACAATCTGAACTGGATGCAGGCGTTCGTCCAGCAGTACGGCGTGAAGTTCGCGCCGCACGGCAAGACGACGATGGCGCCGCAGCTGTTTCGCCGCCAGCTCGACGCCGGCGCATGGGGCATCACGCTCGCGACCGCGCACCAGACGCAGGCCGCGTATCACGGCGGCGTGCGGCGCGTGCTGCTCGCGAACCAGCTGGTCGGCCGCCAGAACATGACGATCATCGCCCAGCTGCTGTCCGATCCCGAGTTCGAATTCTTCTGCCTCGTCGATTCGGCCGACAGCGTCGACCAGCTCGGCCGCTTCTTCGGCGATGCGAAGAAGACGCTGAACGTGCTGCTCGAACTCGGCGTGCCGGGCGGCCGCGCGGGCGTGCGCGATGCCGCGCAGCGCACCGCCGTGCTCGACGCGATCGCGCGCTATCCGGACACGCTGAAGCTGGCCGGCATCGAACTCTACGAAGGCGTGCTGAAGGAGGAAGGCGAGATTCGCACGTTCCTGCGGGACGCGGTCGCGCTCACGCGCGAGCTGGCGGAAGCCGGCCGTTTCGCGCGCACGCCGGCGATCCTGTCGGGCGCCGGCTCGGCGTGGTACGACGTGGTCGCGGAGGAATTCGCGAAGGCGTCCGACGCCGGTTTCGCGGAAGTCGTGCTGCGCCCGGGCTGCTACCTGACGCACGACGTCGGCATCTACAAGAAAGCCCAGACCGACGTGTTCGCGCGCAACCCGATCGCCCGCAGGATGGGCGAAGGGCTGCTGCCTGCACTGCAGCTGTGGGCATACGTGCAGTCGGTGCCGGAAGCCGACCGCGCGATCATCGCGCTCGGCAAGCGCGACGCGGCGTTCGACGCGGGCCTGCCCGAGCCGGCGCGCCACTTCCGACCGGGTCGCGACAGCGCGCCGCGCGACGTCGCCGCGAGCGAAGGCTGGGCCGTCACCGGGATGATGGACCAGCACGCGTACCTGCAGATCCCGCCGGGCGCGGACGTGAAGGTCGGCGACATGGTCGCGTTCGACATCTCGCACCCGTGCCTGACGTTCGACAAGTGGCGCCAGCTGCTCGTCCTCGATCCGCAATTCCGCGTGACGGAAGTCGTCGAAACCTTCTTCTGACGCACCGCGCGCCGCTCCGCCGCCGCGCGGGGCGGCCCGTCACGCGCGCTTCAATCTGCCGGAGTACACTGCGCTTTCGTCCTCGGGGCCGCTTCGCCGCCGTAGCGCCCGTCTGCCGCATACGGCGCGAACGGACCCTCAACGCTGTTCAATGGAGAAAGCCATGGCCGCGAAGAAGATCCTGTTCCTGACCGGCGATTTCGCCGAAGACTACGAAACGATGGTGCCGTTCCAGGCGCTACAGGCTGTCGGCCATCACGTCGATGCAGTCTGTCCGGGCAAGCGCGCGGGCGACAAGGTCAAGACCGCGATCCACGATTTCGAGGGCGACCAGACCTACACCGAAAAACCCGGCCACAACTTCACGCTGAACGCGACGTTCGACGACGTCGATGCGTCGGGCTACGACGCGCTCGCGATCGCGGGCGGCCGCGCGCCGGAATACCTGCGTCTCGATGCGAAAGTGATCGCCCTGGTGCGCGCGTTCGCCGAAGCCGGCAAGCCGATCGCCGCGATCTGCCATGCGGCGCAGCTGCTCGCGGCCGCCGACGTGATCCGCGGCAAGCGCATCTCGGCCTACCCGGCCTGCGCGCCCGAAGTGAAGCTCGCGGGCGGCGAGTATGCTGAGATCCCGGTCGATGCCGCCGTGACCGACGCACCATTCGTCACCGCGCCCGCATGGCCCGCGCATCCGGCATGGCTCGCGCAGTTCCTCACGCTGCTGGGCACGCGCATCGAGCTGTGAACCCGGTTGAAATGAAGTGAGAAGCACCGGCCGGCGGCGGGTTTGTGCGACCCGTGCGCCGCGCCGGTCGCAACAGGCCGACGGGACGCGCTCCGTCGCGCTGCTTCCTGCCCTTCAGTGCGGCGCCGGCGTCGAGCCGACATCCGCGATCCGCGACTCCAGCATCGCCAGCGCGCCCGACAGTGCAGTCAGCACGTCGTCCGGCAGTTGCGCCATCGTCTGTTCGAGGAACGCCTTGCGGCGCGGCAGGCACGCGTCGAACGCGGCGCGGCCTTCGGCGGTCAGCGTGACGTTGGTCACGCGGTTGTCACGGGCGTCGGACGCACGCTCGATCCAGCCGAGCGCGTCGAGCGATTTCAGCTGGCGCGTGAGCGCGCCCGGATCGATGCGCAGCACCTCGACAAGCTTCTTCTGTGACGAATGCCCGCCCATCGTGTGCAGCGCAACCATGATGCGCCAGCGCGGCATCGGCTGCCCGACGTGCGTTTCGAACGCGGTCATGAACGCGCGATACGTGCGTCCGAATTGCTGCAAGATCGCGACGCGGTCCTGTTCTTCCATGCGCTGATGTCTACTCGTTCAATCGGTGAATCATTCAATCGGCCGCGACATGCGGCTCGATCTTGTGCCGCAGCGCGATCGGCGGCACGCGGCGGGACTGCCATACCGACACCACGGCGACGACGGCCGCCATCGCGACACCCAGGTGAATCGCGCCGACCAGCGATTCGCGGGCCGCTTCCAGCAGCAGCGCGCCATTATGCCCGGCGCGGGTCAGCTCCGCGACGAGACCGCCTTGCGCGGCGCGGTCGATCAGGATCTGCGGATCGGCGAGCTGCGCGTGCCACTGCAGCGCGTGGTCGCCCGCCAATGCATCGCGTACGCCGCTCGAATACATCTGGTTGACCAGCGTGCCCGTCAGCGCGGTGCCGATCATCCCGCCGACCATCCGCAGCGACTGCAGCAGCGCGGTCGCGATACCGAGGTGCTCGCGGCCGGCCGTCTGCTGCGCGAACACGGTCAGGTTCGGCAGCACGAAGCCGAGGCCGATGCCGCCCGCGACCATCAGCGCCATCAGCACCCAGGTCGGCGTCGTGTGCGTCGACACGACGATGCCCGCGCACGCGATCGCGAACAGCACGAAACCGACGTGCAGCATCGCGTTCGGATTGCGGATGCGCGTGACGACGCGGCCGTTCATGATGCTGCCGATCGTGATGAACACGACGAGCGGCGTGATCACGAGCCCCGCCTCCTTCGGCGACATCCCGAAACCGCCCTGGAACAGCAGGGGCGCGTAAAACAACAGCGAAAACATCGAGAAGCCCGCGAGGATCGCGAGGACGAACAGCGCCGACAGCGCGCGGTTGCCGAACATGTCGAACGGCAGAATCGGCTGCGCGCAGCGCTTTTCCCAATGCCACAAGCCGAAGCCGGCGCCGACCGCGACGACCAGCAGCAGCGACGCCCAGCTCATGACGCCGTACTTCGGCAGCCATTCGACGAACAGCTGCAGCGCGCCGAGCGACAGCGCGATCAGCAGCGCGCCAGGCCAGTCGAGCCGCATCTTGCGGTCGTGCTCGACATGCCGCAGGTGCGGCAGGTAGCGCCACACGAAGAACAGCGACAGCAGGCCGACCGGCAGGTTCACGTAGAACACCGAGCGCCAGCCGAACGACTGGGTCAGGATCCCGCCGAGCGACGGCCCGACCGCGTTCGCGATGCCGAACGCGGAGCTCATCAGCACCTGCCAGCGCAGCCGCACGACGGAATCCGGGAACAGGTCGGGAATGCACGCGAACGCGGTGCCGACCAGCATCCCGCCGCCGATGCCCTGCAGGCCGCGCGCGAGCACCAGGAACAGCATGTCGTTGGCCATCCCGCACAGTACCGACGCGCCGGTGAACACGACGATCGACGCGCTCACGAACGGCTTGCGGCCGTAGTAGTCGCCGAGGCGGCCGAAGATCGGCACGGTGATCACGGAACTGAGCAGGTACGAGGTCGCGACCCACGCGTACAGGTCGAAGCCCCGAAGCTCGGCGACGATGGTCGGCAACGCGGTGCCGACGACCGTCTGGTCGAGCGCGACGAGCATGGTGACGAACGAGATCCCGATCATCGCCAGCAGCGATTCGCGGAACGGCAGGACTTGCCCGCTCGAATGGTGGGCGGCAGTATGAACAGCCATTTTTTGTTGATGCAACTTTTGACGAGTCAAACAATCTCAAAATTCTAGCATGTCGGAGTAATCTAGGCTGGCGATGAATTTGGGGCCGGTGGCCGCCAGGGAGAAAGATGGAACCGATTTCAATCACGCCTGCGGCGACGCTGTCGCCGGAAGACCAGGACGCGTTGCGGCGCGCGAAACAGGTGCTGGAAAGCCCGTCGCTGACGATGAAGCTGACGGGCGTGTTGGGCGCGCCGGTCGAGAAGATGATCGCGCGGCTGCCGGACTTCGCAACCGGCAAGATCAACGACGCGACGCAGCTCGCGCTGCGCAAGTGCCTGAACATCGCGCTGCGCACGCTCGGCAAGCCGCAGGCGCCTGATGCCGAGCCCGACAAGCCGAGCAACCTGCTGCACAAGCTCGCGGTCGCGACGACCGGCGCGGCGGGCGGCGCATTCGGCTTCCTCGCGCTGCCGGTCGAGCTGCCGGTGACCACCACGCTGATCTTTCGCTCGGTGTGCGACATCGCGCGCAGCGAGGGCGAGGACCTCGGCTCGGTGGATACGCAGTTGCAGTGCCTGGCCGTGCTCGGCATGGGCGGCAACCCGGACAAGCGGGAAGAGGACGCCGATCTCGGCTATTTCGTGCTGCGCGGCGCGCTCGCGCAGGCGATTTCGAAGGCGTCGTCGGACATCACGACGAAAGGGATCGCCGCGCACAGCTCGGCGGCGGTGTTCAAGCTCGTGCAGACGGTGGCATCACGCTTCTCGGTGCAGGTCACCGAGCAGATGGCCGCGAAGTCGATCCCGGCGATCGGCGCGGTGCTCGGCGCGACCGTCAACACGCTGTTCATCGACCACTTCCAGCAGATGGCGCACGGCCACTTCACCGTGCGCCGGCTCGAGCGCAAGTACGGCTCGGTGGCCGTGAAGGCCGCGTATCAGGCGATCGACGGCTCGCCCACGCGCTGAACCGCCCGCTCGACCGCGACGCGGCGCACGAATGCGGCCGCACGGTCGAGCGCGTCGCGCGACTCCGGCACCATCGGCGTGTACAGCTGCCACACGTGCGGCATGTCGGGCCACACCTCGATCTCCACCGGCACGCCGGCTGCCTTCGCCTTGTCGGCGACGCGGCGCGAATCGTCGAGCAGCACCTCGGTGCTGCCGACCTGGATAAAGAGCGGCGGCAGCCCGCCGAGATCCGCATAGAGCGGCGACGCGTACGGATGCGTCGCCGACTCGTCTCCCAGATACAGCTTCGCCGCCTTCGGCAGCGCCGCGGCCGCGAACATCGGGTCGAGGCCGTCGTTGCTGCGCATCGTGCCGCCCGTGCCGGCCAGGTCGGTCCATGGCGAGAACAGGATCGCGCCGGCCGGCAACGGTTCGCCGCGATCGCGCAGCGCGACGAGCGTCGCGAGCGCGAGGCCGCCGCCCGCCGAATCGCCGCCGAACACGATCGACTCGGGCGGCGTGCCGAGCGCGAGCAATTGCCGGTACGCGGCCAGCGCGTCGTCGAGTGCGGCCGGGAAGCGGTGTTCGGGCGCGAGCCGGTAGTCGAGCGAGAACGAGCGCACGCCCGCGCGCTTCGTGAGGCCGAACACGAGCGGCCGATGGGTTTTCGTCGAGCAGAAGTAGTAGCCGCCGCCGTGAAAGTACAGCAGCGTGCGGCCGGGCCCGCGAGCGCCGGCCGCGTCGGTACGTTCGAGCCATTCGCCGCGCAGCGGCGCGTCATCGGGACCACGGCATTGGCGCAGCCGGTAGCCCGACGGTGCGCGACGCGGCACGACCATTCTCAGGTCGGTGAAGCGCCGCGCGCGGGCGGGATCGAGCACCGGACGCGTGGTCTCGGGACGAAACTGCCAGCGCAGCAGCCAGCACCCGAACTTGCCTTGCCAACTCATCGAACCTACTCCGTCATCGCAGTGTGACGATGGTACGTGCGATCGTCGCCGCGCCGCTCGACGCGAGCCTCTATATCAAACGCCGGTGCCGGTTCGCCCGCCTCAGTTCGCCGGCATCACCTGGCCGCGGATCTCGCCGGACGGATGGTCCTTCGTGTGCACGTTGAAGTACCACTTGCCGCCCATCAGCTCGGTCACCTGCGCGTCGGTGAGTTCCCGGGAACCCTTGATCGGGCTCGCGAGCGCGTCCTTCGGGATCGGCACCTGCACGCCGGCGTTCTGGCCGACCGGCGCGGGCCCGTGGAAGTGCGCGGCGGTCGCCGGCCCCGTGAGGTGTTCGTAAGTCACCGCCCACTGAAGCATGTGCGTGGCCGTGTCGTAGGTCGCATCGACGGAGCCGGAGCCCTTGGTCGCGGTGGGCGGCACTTCGCTCGACGGTTGCAGGTTGGCGGACAGGCGCACCGTTTCGGCGGCGGCGCTGCCGGCGGCCAGCACGCCTGCGAGCAACACCACCTGGAGCAAACGCAGCTTCGGCATGAATCCTCCTTGTTCGACGTGGTACGTGGTACGCCCCCCGGCCGGGGACGCTCGATGATGGTAGTCGATCGCCGCCGATCCGGCACCCCGTGCATCGCGCGCCAGCCTGACGGAACCTGGAAGAGACCTTTGCGGCGGGAGCCCTGAATCCGCGCGCGGCCTTTCGCTACACTTCGTCTCACAGTTGCTTGTTTCCTTCGTCCGAAGGAGTCTGCGAGTATTCACGCGGCCACCCGGCCGCGTTTTTTTTGCCCGTGCCGCACGGCATGCGGGCGGCGTCCGGCACATTCCGCTTCGCCGTGACGCTCGCGTCCGGCATCGCGCCGACACTGCCCCCTCACGCGCGATAGCCGGGGTCGATGCGATCGACGATGCGTTGCAACGCGTCGAACGCGTCCTGTCCCGCGCCGTGCTTCGGATCGAAATTCAGCGAATCGCGCACGCAGCCCTCGAGCACCGGCGGCGCGATCGGCAGTGCGTCGCCGATCGCGCGGGTCGCGACCTGCACCTCGCACGCGCGATTGAGCAGCCACATCAGCGAGAAAGTTTGCGCGAGCGTCGCGCCGATCGTCACGGGCCCGTGGTTGCGCAGCAGCAGGACGGGCCGCCCGCCGGCGCTCTCGACGATGCGCCGCCCTTCCTCGAGGTGCACGGTGATGCCCTCGAAATCGTGATACGCGATCTTCCCGTACAGCTGCGCCGCATAGAAGTTCGAGAACGACAGCCCGTCGCGCGAGCAGCACACGGCCATCGCGGGCGTCGTATGCACGTGCATCACGCAGTGCGCGTCCGGCAGCGCCGCATGGATCGCGCTGTGGAACGTGAAGCCCGCCGGGTTGATCGGCCAGTCGGAATGACCGATCACGGTGCCGTCGATGTCGATCTTCACGAGGTTCGACGCGCAGACCTCGCGGTAATGGAGCCCGAACGGGTTGATCAGGAAATGGCCATCCTCGCCGGGAACGCGCAGCGAGATATGGTTGTAGATCAGCTCGGTCCAGCCGAGATGGTCGAAGATCCGGTAGGCAGCCGCGAGCTGCACGCGCGCCTGCCATTCGGCTTCGGAGAAACGGGCGGGACGCGTGAACGGCTGGTTCGGTACACGTTGCATGGGGCACTCCGGTTGCGGGCGTGCGCGACCGCGCGGGCGGCTGCGCGCATCATCCCTCGTCTCCTGGCGGCGCACGCGGCGCGTGCGGCGTGGCGGCTCGTACGGCGCGTCGTTCGGCGCCGGTCCGGCCGCATTGCGCGAGCCGTCCACCGGTGCCGCCACGATGCACATATAGTTGCGCGCACAACCATATCACCTTTTCCCGCACACCGGTATCGCGGGTTTGGCCGGAGCCGTTCCGGCCCTTACAACTGGTTGTCCACCGGCAGCAGCATGAAGATGCCGGTCATCACGTTGCGCATCAGCCCGGCATGCGGATCGACGTGATAGGTGGTCGGCTGACCGCCGTCCACGCCGGTCCATTCGAGTGCGGGCGAGCCGCCGTCCGCCTGCTTCGCGAGCGTGACGCGGTAGCTTTCGTCAGGCTGCGTCACGCGCGCGAAGATCGTCGCGGCCTGCTGCGCGAGCACCGGGCTGTGGATCACGAGCGCGAGCTCGGTGTTCAGATGCGCGGAGCGCGGGTCGAGGTTCAGCGAGCCGATCACGAGGATGTGCCGGTCGATCACGTACGCCTTCGCATGCAGGCTCGCACGCGAGCGCGAGCCGAACAGCCGCGCGGGCTGCTGGCCCGGCTGCGCCTTGAATTCGTATAGCTCGACGCCGCGCTGCAGCAACGGCACGCGGTACGGCGCGTAACCGGCCTGCACCGCGACCGCGTCGGTCGCCGCGAGCGAATTCGTCACGATCGCGACGTGCACGCCGCGCGCGACCGTGTCGCCGAGGATCTTCACACCCGCGTCGTGCGGCACGAAGTACGGCGAGAACGCGAGGAATTCCTGCTGCGCGCCGCGCGTCAGCTCCACGAGGCGCTGCATCGGCGGGCTCACGTACGTGCCGGTCGGCCGCGCGACCTTGTCCGGCGCATCGACCTTGAATTCGGCCGGCGCCCATACGAGTTCGAGTTCGTCGCGCGCGATCTGTCGCGCGAGCGGCGTCGCGTTCAGCGGTTTCGCGTTGTACGGATCGGCGTTCTTGCGCCAGTGGTCGCGCAGCTCGTCGCGCATCGCGTCGAGATCCTTCGGATCGAACTTCTGATGATTCAGCACGCGCAGCGGATAGCTGCTCGCGCTCGCCCAGTAGTCGTCGAAGCTCTTCGAGATGTCGTGCGTCACGGGGCCGGCCGCGAGCACGTCGAGATCGCGGAACTGCAGCGTCGGGCTCGCGCTGAAGTATTCGTCGCCGAGATTGCGGCCGCCGACGATCGCGAGCTGGTTGTCCGCGATCATCGCCTTGTTGTGCATCCGGCGCGTAAAGCTGCCGATGCGCGTGAAGAAGTCGGCCGTGCGCTCGACCATCCCGTACTGCGACGCGCCGAACGGATTGAACACGCGGATCTCGATGTTCTGGTGCGTATTCAGCGCGGCCATCACGCGATCGATATCGTCGAAGTTCAGGTCGTCGACCAGCATCCGCACGCGCACGCCGCGATCGGCCGCGTAGAGCGCAGCAGCAAGCAGCAGCTTGCCGGTCGTATCCTCGGTCGCAATGTAGTACTGCATGTCGAGCGTCTTCGTCGCCGCGCGCGCGAGCGCGATACGCATCTGCAGCGCGGTCGCGCCGTCGGACAGCAGCCGGAAGCCGGACTGGCCGGGATGCGCGGCTTCAGGTGCGGCGAGCGCGTCGCGCAGCGGCGTCGCGGTACCTGCCGGTAACGCGTGCGAGACGGGACGATCGAGCGTGGTGGCGGGCGGATGCGTCGCGCACGCGGAGACCAGCGGCAGCAGCGCGCAGACGACCAGCACACGGGCCTGGCGGCAGGCGGCTCGCCACGACAGCGCGGCCGACGCGCGCCGGATCAAAAACGTGAACACGGCAGCTTCCTCGACAGGCGGATCAATAGGCACGCAATCGCCGCGGCGCGCGGCTGACGGGCGGTTCCGGCCGATTCTAGTGGGCGCCCGATGACCCGGTCAATCGCGTGCGGGCGCACGTCGCGCCACCGGGCCGGCGCCGCTCGCAGCGGCCGTCCGTAACGGCGGCGCGGCGCTCGCGACCGGCCGCCGGGCGCCGCTGCGGCGAGTGCGGTCCAACCAATCTCATGTTGCATCGCCGCTTCGCTCGAAGTGGCTGCGCACGTAGTCGATATGGGTCTGCATCGCGGTGCGCGCCTCCTCGGGCCGGTGCGCGCAGATCGCGTCGCAGACCACCCGGTGCTGCTGCAGCAGCAACTCGGATGCCTGCTCGTCGTGCGTCGTCATCCCCGCGACGTTGATCGAGATGTGCTCACGCAGCATCCCGATCACGCTCGTGTGCAGGTGCAGGAACATCGTGTTGTGCGACGCGAGCGCGATCGCCTCGTGCAGCTTCGCGTCGGTCGACGCCTCGACGGCCGCGTCGTCGTTCGCGTGCGCGGTTTCGAGCTCGCGCAGCAGCGCGCGGATCCGGCGCCGGTCGTTCGCGTCGGCGCGCAGCGCGGCGAAATACGCGGTCGCGCCTTCGAGCACGCGGCGGAATTCGAGTATGTCGTCGCGCAGCGCCGGGTGGTCGGCGACCAGCTGGCCCCACGGCGACGCGATGCCCGCGCGCAACTGGTCCGTCACGTACACGCCCGCGCCGCGCCGGCTCTGCAACAGCCCGCGCGCGACGAGCCGCTGGGTCGCCTCGCGCACCGTATTGCGCGCCACGCCGTACTGCTGCGCGAGCACGCGCTCGGCCGGCAGCCGCGCGCCGGCCGGCCACGTGCCGTCGAGCAGCGCCGTCTCGATCTTGCGCATCACCACCTCGGTCCGGCCCCGTGCCGTCATCGCCGCCATCGCCGTCTCTCCATCCGGAATACCCGTCGCGCCGATTGGCCCAACCAATTTGAGCTGCGGCGCCGTCGCGGGAATTATGCAGCGAAATCGTCGTCCCGCATTCGCATGCCGGGCCGGCCCCCCTGGAGCGAGACATGAACGAAAGGCACTACCCCGCCGCCGCCCCCGCGCACCTCTATCTGTTCGCGACCTGCCTGGTCGACCTGTTCGTCCCCGAAGCCGGGCTCGACGCGGTCCGCCTGCTGGAACGCGAAGGCCTGACCGTCCACTATCCGCGCGGCCAGAGCTGCTGCGGGCAGCCGGCCTACAGCAGCGGCAATCCCGACGAGGCGCGCCGCGTCGCGGCCGCGCAGCTCGACCTGTTCGCCGAGCCGTGGCCCGTGGTCGTGCCGTCCGGCTCGTGCGCTGGCATGATCCGGCACCATTGGCCCGCACTGTTCGCCGACGATCCCGTCCACGGCCCCAAGGCCCGCGCGATCGCGGAGCGCACCTACGAACTCGCCGAATTCCTCGTCCATGTGCTCGACGTGCGGCTCGACGCCGTCACCGCCAACGCGGGTCCGGACGAACGCGTGGTGCTGCACACGTCATGCGCGGCCCGCCGCGAGATGGGCACGCGCGTGCACGGCGTCGCGCTCGTCGACGCGCTGCCGGGCGTCACGCGCATCGAACATGAACGCGAATCGGAATGCTGCGGCTTCGGCGGCACCTTCTCGCTGAAGCATCCCGACATCTCCGGCGCGATGGTGCGCGACAAGGTCGCATCGGCCTGCGCCACGGGCTGCGACCGGCTCGTGTCGGCGGACTGCGGCTGCCTGCTGAACATCGGCCACGCAGCCGACAAGGCTGGCGCCGCCCTCCCCGTCGAGCATCTCGCGAGCTTCCTGTGGCGCCGCACGGCCGGTGCCGCGTCGCTGCGCGGAGACGCGCAATGAGCGCGCGCGACGCCATCCTCGCGCGCCTGCGCGCCGCCGCCCCCGGCGCCGCCGTGAGCGCCACGCCCGCGCTCGATGCGCGCATCGACACGCATTACGCGGCACGGCGCGCGGCGCTCGCCCCCGATCCCCACGTGCTCGCGCAGACCATGCAGGCCGCGCTCGCCGCATCTCATGCCGACGTCTGGTGCACCACCGCCGACGCATGGCCCGCGCAGCTTGCCGCGCGTCTGGCCGATGCCGGCGTGCGCCGCCTGCTGCTCGACCCGGCCCGCCCCGAATCGGCGGCCCTCGCGCAGGCGCTGCCCGATGCGGTCGCAGCGGTGCCGTTCGACCGGCCGATCGACGCCTGGAAGGCCGAGCTGTTCGACACGATCGACGCGGGCTTCACCGTCGCGCGCTCGGGCATCGCGGCGACCGGCACCGTCGTGCTCGCGCCCGATGCCGGCACGCCGCGCACGGTGTCGCTGGTGCCGCCGCTGCACGTCGCGCTCGTGCATGCGAACACGCTGCACGCGGACCTTCACGCTGCCGTGCACGCGGAGCGATGGCACGCCGGCATGCCGACCAACGTCGTGCTGGTGTCGGGCCCGTCGAAGACCTCCGATATCCAGCAGACCCTCGCATACGGCGCGCACGGGCCGCGCAACCTCTGGGTCGTGATCGTCACCGAACCGGCCGCCGAACCGACCGCAACCGCTTGCCAGGACCTGCCGCGATGAGCGACCAACCGCTGCAATTCGTCGCCCCCGGCGACTTCAAGGCCCGCGCGCGCGCCGCGCTCGACGATCCCGCGTTGCGCCGCAGCTTTCGCGGCGCGATGGACTTCCTGCAGGGCAAGCGCGCGACCCAGTTCCCCGACGACTCCGAGCTGCAGCAGCTGCGCGATCTCGGCGAAGCCGTGCGGCAGCACGCGCTCGCGCAACTGCCCGCGCTGCTCGAACGGCTGGAGGCGAAGCTCACCGCGGCCGGCGTGCACGTGCACTGGGCCGAGACGGCCGCCGGCGCAAACGCGATCGTGCTCGGGATCGCGCAGGCGAACAAGGCGCGCCGCGTGATCAAGGGCAAGTCGATGGCGAGCGAGGAAATCGAGCTGAACCATTACCTCGCGGATCACGGCGTCGACTGCATCGAGTCCGACATGGGCGAATTCATCGTGCAGCTCGCGGGCGAGAAGCCGTCGCACATCGTGATGCCGGCGATCCACAAGACGCGCGGCGACATCGCCGAGCTGTTCGAGGAACACATCCCGGGCACGCGCTACACGGAGGACGTCGACGAGCTGATCCAGACCGGCCGGCGCGCGCTGCGCCGCGCGTTCGCGGAAGCCGACATCGGCCTGTCCGGCGTGAACTTCGCGGCGGCCGACACGGGCACGCTGTGGCTCGTCGAGAACGAGGGCAACGGCCGGCTGTCGACCACCGTACCCGACACGCACGTCGCGATCATGGGGATCGAGAAGGTCGTCGAGAAACTCGAGCACATCGTGCCGCTATCGAGCCTCCTGACGCGTTCGGCCACCGGCCAGGCGATCACGACCTACTTCAACCTGATCTCCGGCCCGCGCCGCGACGGCGAACGCGACGGCCCGCGCGAGCTGCATCTCGTGCTGCTCGACAACGGCCGCACGCAGGCCTACGCGGACGAACAGCTGCGCGCGACGCTGCAATGCATCCGCTGCGGCGCGTGCATGAACCACTGCCCCGTCTATACGCGCATCGGCGGCCACGCATACGGGACCACCTACCCGGGCCCGATCGGCAAGATCATCTCGCCGCACCTGCTCGGCCTCGACGCGACGGCCGACCTGCCGACCGCGTCGACGCTGTGCGGCGCATGCGGCGAGGTGTGCCCGGTCCGGATTCCGATCCCGCAACTGCTGGTGCGGCTGCGCACCGAGGCGAACCGCAAGCCCGACGAGCCCGTCGCGCATCCGCTGCGCGGCCAGGGCGCGAACTACAACCGCGCGGAAGACCTCGTATGGCGCTTCTGGTCGGGCGCGTTCGCGCATCCGCGCGCGTATCGCGCATTCCGCTGGACCGCGACGCGGCTGCGCGCGCTGACGCCGGCGAAGCAGATGGGCTGGACGCAGCATCGCACGCCGCTCGAGCCGGCGCCGCGCAGCCTGTCCGACCTGCTGCGCGCGCGCGGCCAGCCCGAATAGACCATCCGCTTTCAAACCCGTACCCCGATAAATCCATGGAGGAGACAACCATGCAGGTTTGGCATCAGATCTACACCCCGCTCGGCAGCCTCTGGCTGTCGGCGCTCGTCGCCGCAATTCCGATCATCTTCTTTTTCGTCGCGCTCGCCGCATTGCGGATGAAGGGGCACGTCGCCGCCGCGATCACGCTGCTGCTGTCGCTCGGCGTCGCGATCTTCGCGTACGGGATGCCCGTGCCGCAGGCGCTCGCGGCGGCCGGCTTCGGCTTCGCGTACGGCCTGTGGCCGATCGCGTGGATCATCGTCGCGGCCGTGTTCCTGTACAAGATCGTCGTGAAGACCGGCCAGTTCGACATCATCCGCGCGTCGGTGCTGTCGATCACCGACGACCAGCGGCTGCAGATGCTGCTGATCGGCTTCTCGTTCGGCGCGTTCCTCGAAGGCGCCGCCGGCTTCGGCGCGCCCGTCGCGATCACGGCCGCGCTGCTCGTCGGCCTCGGCTTCAAGCCGCTGCACGCGGCCGGACTGTGTCTGATTGCAAACACCGCGCCGGTCGCGTTCGGCGCGATGGGCATTCCGATCATCGTCGCCGGGCAGGTGACGGGCATCGACCCGCTCCACATCGGCGCGATGGCCGGCCGCCAGTTGCCGCTGCTGTCGCTCGCGGTGCCGTTCTGGCTCGTGTTCATGATGGACGGGCTGCGCGGCGTGCGGCAGACCTGGCCGGCCGCGCTGGTCGCCGGCGGCAGCTTCGCGATCACGCAGTACTTCACGTCGAACCATATCGGGCCCGAGCTGCCGGACATCACGTCGTCGCTCGTCAGCCTCGTGTCGCTGGCCGCGTTCCTGAAGGTCTGGCAGCCGAACAGCGCGAAGCAGACGGCCGGCGGCCTCGTCGCGTCCGGTGGCGGCGCGGCGCTCGCGGGGTTCGGCGCGGGCGACACCGGTTCGGGCGCGAGCCGTCAGGCGTCGCCGTACACGCTCGCGCAGACCGTGCGCGCGTGGTCGCCGTTCCTGATGCTGACGGCCGTCGTCACCGTGTGGAGCATCGCGCCGTTCAAGGCGCTGTTCGCCGCGCACGGCGCGCTCGCGTCGACCGTCCTGAAGTTCCACGTGGCGGGGCTCGACCAGCTCGTCGTGAAGACCGCGCCGATCGCCGCGACCCCGAAGGCGCTCGAAGCGGTGCTGAAGATCGACCTCGTGTCGGCGGTGGGCAGCGCGATCCTCGTGACCGCGCTGATCTCGATGGTGCTGTTGCGGATGAAGCCGCGCGACGCGCTCGTCACCTTCGGCGAGACGCTGAAGGACCTCACGCGCCCGATCCTGTCGATCGGCCTCGTGCTCGCGTTCGCGTTCGTCGCGAACTACTCGGGGATGTCGTCGACGCTCGCGCTGATGCTGGCCGCGACCGGCGCCGCGTTCCCGTTCTTCTCGCCGTTCCTCGGCTGGCTCGGCGTGTTCCTGACCGGCTCGGATACGTCGTCGAACGCGCTGTTCTGCTCGCTGCAGCAAGCGACCGCGCACCAGCTCGGCGTGCCCGAGACACTCGCGGTCGCCGCGAACACGACGGGCGGCGTGACCGCGAAGATGATCTCGCCGCAGTCGATCGCCGTGGCATGCGCGGCGACCGGGCTCGTCGGCAAGGAATCGGAGCTGTTCCGCTTCACGGTGCGCCACAGCCTGCTGTTCGCGGTGATCGTCGGCCTGATCACGCTCGTGCAGGCCTACGTGCTGCCGGGGATGGTGCCGTAAGCAAGCGGCGCGGCCGCTTTCCGGGCCCCGAAAAACACAACCCCACGCCCGAAAGAGCGTGGGGTTGTGTTCATCCCGGGCGCCGGACGGGGCCGGCGCATCAGGCGGCGATCAGCTGCCCTTCGCGATGCGATCCTGGATGTGCTGCGCGCGGCTCGCCGACGACGGGTGCGAGCTCATCATCGAGCTCTTGCCGCCATCGAGCTGCGCAAGCTTCTGGAACGCGGTGACGAGGCCCTTCTGGTTCATGTTCCTCTGCTTCATCAGGTCGAACGAGTAGTCGTCGGCCGCGCTTTCCTGCGTCTGCGAGAACTGCGCGTTGATGAACTTCTCGGTGATGTCGCCGAGCTGCGAGCTCGTCAGGGCCGCGACGCCCGGCGATGCCGCGCCGGCCGCGCTGCGCGCCGCGCTGACCGCGTAGGCGGTCTGCATCGCCTTCTTCGAGTGACCCAGCGCGACGTGGCCCATTTCATGACCGATCACGCCGCGGAGTTCGTCGTCGTTCATCATGTCCATCAGGCCGCTGTACACGCGCACGCAGCCGTTGCCCATCGCCCACGCGTTGACGTCCTTGGTCATGTAGACCTTGTAGTTGATCTTCTGGCCGTTCAGCGTCATGTCGCCGAAGCCCTTCATCACCTTCGTCAGGCGCTTCGCGTACGCGCTGTTCGGCGCGGCGATCTTCGATTCGGCGTCGCTCGACTTGCACGAGTCGTTCGACAATGCCGCGATGTCGCTGTCCGACAGCGTCGCCGCCTTGAACAGGTTGGTCCCCGCCGACGTCAGGCTGTTCGCGTCGAGACTCTGCACGCCACCGCATGCGCTCAACAGGAAAACCATGCCACACGCGGCCGCCGCTTTCTTGATATGCATCCCGGATCCCTCGGTAGTTGTAATTGGGAGCGGCGATTTTGCATAATCCGGCAGAAAATTACCAGATGTTTACATCGAATGACAGGTTGATTACCGACCGGTGCGAAACGAATGGCGCGATTGCTCAGACAATTGATGACAATCGGGCCATCAATCGCCGCGGCCGGACGTCCGGCTGAACGCGGAACGCGACCGGCACGTGAGCCGCCGCGCGACCAGCATCGGCAACCGCACCACGAAACCGGCGAACAGCCGCAGGTGCATCCACGCGAGCAGCGCGTTGTCGCGGCCATAGTGGAAATGCGACACGCCGCCTTCGTGCGCGCCGAAGTAGCGCACCGGCGCTTCGATGCGGATCGGCCGCACTCCGGCCCAGCACAGCCGCACGGCGGCTTCCGGATCGAAGTCGAAGCCGCGCATCCACGGCTGGCGATGCATGATCGCGGCAAGCGGCGCGACCGGGTACACGCGAAAGCCGTACAGCGAATCGCCGATCCCGGCCCACAGCGTCTCGAGGTCGGCCCATCCGTTCGACAGCCGCCGGCCCTGCACGCGCAGCTGCGGCGCGCTCGCGTCGAACTTCGGCAGGCCCAGCACCATCGCGTCCGGCGCTGCCTGCGACGCGGCCATGAATTCGGGAATCAGGTCGGCCGGATGCTGGCCGTCGGAGTCCATCGTCAGCACGTGCGTGAAGCCGCTCGCGGCCGCCGCGTCGAGCCCGGCCAGCACCGCGGCGCCCTTGCCGCGGTTCTCCGGCAGCACGATCACGCGCAGCCCGGGGTCGCGCTCGGCCATCGCCTGCAGCCGCTCCGCGCTGCCGTCGGTGCTGCCGTCGACGACGACCCACACCGGATTCCACTGCGCGCGGGCGTTGCGCACGGTCGTGTCGACCTTGACGCCCGGGTTATAGCTCGGAATCAGTACGAGGTGGGTGGACGAGGCGTGCAGCTGGGACATGGGAACGACCGATTGCGAAGACAAGGATCCTGACAAAAGTTTATGACCTGCAGGCGACTGCCGACAGGCGTCGTCGACGGCGGGCGACGGTTCGCGCAGCGACAGGCCCGCGCGCTTCACGACAGGTGCTCCAGCGGATGGCCGGCGCTCGCCTCGATCTCGACCAGCAGATCGTCGCGGCACACGTCCGCGTGGACGAACAGCGGCCGCACGCCAGGGCCGGCCGCATCGCGCAGTTCGCGCTCGATCGCGGCGAGCGCCGCGGCATCCCCGGCGTCGCGCACGTAGACGCGGTAGCTCAGGTCGGCGAGCGCGAACGGGCCGTGCCCCTGCCGCGCGGCCTGCTCGAGCACGGCAGCCAGGTTCGCGATCGTCTCGCGCGTTTGCGCGACGACGTCGCCGCGATGCACGGTGCGATGCCCGACGATGCTGGCGGTGCCCGACACGAACAGCAGCGGCGCGGCATCGTCGCCGGGCCATGCGGCCGCGCGCGCGAACGTCGGCGCACGCGGGCCGTAATCCGCCGGGTAGTGATACGCGCTGACCTGGCGCGGATTCTCGACCGGATCGGCCGGCGTGCGGCTCGCGATGAAATGGATCGCGAGCGGCGCGGCCGGCGGCATGTCGCCCGCGACCGGCACGACCGAACCGAGCGCGCAGGCGGCCGGCACGCCGCCCGTCAGCGCGCGGCGGCACGCATCGAACGCACGCTGCCTGCCGATATTGAACTGACGATAGCGCTCGATCCCGAACTGCTGCGCGTTGATGGCCGGCACGGTGTTCCAGACCCGCAGCGGGTATGGAATGCCGAGCGTATCGAGCACGTCGAACAACGCGCGGTACGCATCGTGTGTCGCGCGCTCGAGCGGCGTGCCGCCGTCGCGATCCGCATCGGCCGTTGCCTGCACCTCCTGCGCTTCCTGCACGACGATGCTGCCGAACACGAGCCCCGCAGCTTCGCTGTAGCGGTACTGCAGCGCGCCGCATCGCGCGCTGCGCAGGTCGGGCGCGTCGCACTGCCAGATTTCGCAGACCGCACCGGCGCGTGCGTGGCCGCCGGCATCGAGCAGTGCCATCTGCACCGGCGCGAGCGGCAGGCCGGGCGCGGCGGCGGCGAGCATGCGAGCCATCGCATCGGCCGGCGCCCCGGCCGCGCCGATGCAGACCGCGCCCAGCGCACCGGGAAACACGTGGTCGAATGCGTCGCCCCGCTGCTGCGCATCGTGCAGCAGCGCGGCCAGCCGCGCGTGATCGATCTGGACGAGGCGCAACGCACGGTTGCCGCCGTTCGCTGCGGGCGAGAGGTCCGCTCGCGATGCGGCGGGCCCGGCTGCCATGTGTCCGCGCGCGACCGCGTTCGTGGCGGACGAAAGGGAACACGCTCGCCGTTCGGCGTCGACTGGATGCACTGACACTTCGATTTCCTCACTATGCGGCGCGGGCCCGCGGCATCGTGGCCACGCGCCGCGTTACGCGCCGTTGCTTCGCGTCAAGCCGAGGCCGCGCGCGTCGTCATGCGAGGCCGCCGTTGACGGACAGCACCTGTCCCGTCACGTAGGCGGCCGCATCGGATACCAGATATGCGACCATCGCCGCGACTTCGTCGGGCCGGCCCGCGCGTTGCGCCGGCACGAGCTGCTTGATCCGTTCGGCGGGAAACGCAGGGTCGGCCATCGGCGATTCGATGATGCCGGGCGCGACCGCGTTCACGGTAATGCCGCGCGACGCGAGCTCCAGCGACAGCGACTTCGTCGCGCCGATCAGCCCCGCCTTCGCGGCCGCGTAGTTGACCTGTCCGCGATTGCCGGTCACGCCGGCGACCGACGCGATGTTGACGATCCGGCCATGCCGCGTGCGGATCATCGGCAGCAGGAGCGGCTGCGTCACGTTGAAAAAACCGTTCAGCGTCACGTCGATCACGCCGTGCCATTGCCGGCGCGACATGCCGGCCATCGGCGCGTCGTCGTGAATGCCCGCGTTGTTGACGAGAATCTGCACCGGCGCGTCGTCGACGAACGGCGCGAGCGCGGCGAGCGTCGCATCCGCGTCGGTCACGTCGAATGCGATCGCATGCGCGGTGCCGCCGGCCGCGACGATCTGCTGCGCGACCGCCTCCGCCTGCGCAAGATTCCGGTTCGCGTGCACCCAGACTTCGTGGCCGGCCTGCGCGAGCGTCGTGCAGATGGCCTGCCCCAGTGCGCCGCTGCCGCCCGTCACGAGCGCCCGCATCGAATTGCTCCGTTCATCGCGTTTCCCCTCGATCGACGCGGCGGCGGTTCGTCCAGCGACCGCCGCCGCGTGCCGTCATCCTCTGCGCGCCGCGCCGCGCCCGTGCGCCGCCGTCACTTCGTGCGATGCGCGGCGACGTACGCGGCAAGCGCGCCGAGCGTCGCGAAGATCTTCCGGTTGTCCGGATTGTCCGAGCGCAGCTCGAAGCCGTACTTCTTCGAGATCAGCAGCGCGATTTCCAGGATGTCGATGGAGTCGAGCCCGAAGCCCTCGCCATACAGCGGGGTCCCGGCCGTCACCGTTTCGAGCGGGACGTCTTCGAGATTCAGTTCGCCGATGATCAGCGTGGCGAGCTCTTGTTCCAGTGCGTTCATCATGCTTGCGGGCAGGCGGCCCATGGCAGCGGGAGGCGCCCGGAAACGGCAACCGTCATGCACGACCAGCGCGCGCGAATCTCCGTCCCTCCGGCATCTGCCGGCTTCCCCGCCTGCGTTATTGGGGATCATTTGTAAAAGTTACGCGGATTCTAGACGATGGGTATCGGCGCGTATACCGGGAATGGTTACAGACTGAAGAGCCCCCGCCACGGCCGGTTTCGGGACCTGATCGCAGCAGACGCTTGAGCCACTTCGGATGGAAATGGATCGCCGCCGCGAAAGCGTCAGTGCGCTGCCATACATTCGGTTACAAAACCCGGCTGCGACCGTCTCGAACCGCCGCGCCTGGGCCCTAAAATGTGCGTGCACGACAGCCGGCCCGGACAAGCATCCGGGCCGCCATTCATATGATGTTTGACGGCCCGACGCATGCGTCCGGCCCCGATCCGCACGATGTTTCCAGCAACCATGCCGCGCCCGTCCGTTCGTCCCGCACCGGTTTGCCCGCCCGTCCGCCGCCGTGCCGCGGCGGCCGGCGGCCACGCGCGCCCGCACGCGCGCCGCGCCCCCGGAGCGCCGCGATGAGCACGCCGCTCGACATCGCACGCGGCGCCGGCGCGGTCGCCGCGGTGGCGGCGTACCAGATCGGCGCGCATTACGCGGCCGCGACGCCCGGCGCGCATGGCTTCGGCCTCGCGATGGCGCTCGTGCCGCCGCTGCTGCTGGTGCTCGGCGCGGCGCTGCGCTCGCCGCGGCGTGCATGGCTCGTGCCGGTGTGGCTGCTGGCCGCCGTCGCGCTGTGGGCCGCGCGCATCCCGCTCGCGCGTCATTTCGAATGGGGCCTGTATCTGGAGCACGCGAGCTTCAACCTCGCGATGGCGCTGCTGTTCGGCCGCACGTTGATGGCCGGCCAGGTGCCGCTGTGCACGCGCTTCGCGACGATGATCCACGGCACGGTCACGCCGGCCGTCGCGCGCTACACGCGGCACATCACGCTCGCATGGACGCTGTTCTTCGTCGCGATCGCCGCCGTGTCGACGCTGCTGTTCGCGACCGCGCCGATCGTCGTGTGGTCGACGTTCGCGAACTACCTGTCGCTGCCGCTCGTCGCCGTGATGTTCGCCGCCGAGCATGCGTGCCGGCGCTTCGCGCTGCCGCACGACGCGTGGCCGCGGATGGTCGACGCGGTGCGCGCGTACCGCGCGTCGACGCAGCCGTCACGATGAATTCATGGCCGGCGCGGCGCCGCATCGCGGCCGCGCCGGCGACTACCTTCCGCTTCAGCCGATTTATGCCGACTCACCCGCTGGTATTCCATTCCTCGCCGGACCAGACGATCGCCTGGCGCGACGGCACGCCCGTCACCGTTCGCACGTTCGTCGCCGACGTCGCGCGGGTGGCCGCCGCGCTGCCCGCCGGCGGCCATGTGTTCAACGTGTGCCGCGACCGCTACCGCTTCGCGGTCAGCCTGTGCGCGGCGCTCGTCGCCGGCAGGATCAGCCTGCTGCCGTCGACGCACACGCCGGAGATGGTGCGCCAGCTCGCGTCGTTCGCGCCGGACGCGTTCTGCCTGCACGACGCGCCGGACTGCACGATCGACCTGCCGCGCTTCGCGTATCCGGACGCCGCCCCCGGCGACCTCCCCGACGACGCGCCGTGCGCGGTGCCGCAGATCGACGCGTCGCGGATCATGGCGTACGTGTTCACGTCCGGCTCGACGGGCGCACCGGTGCCGCACCGCAAGACCTGGGGCTTCCTGGTCGGTTGCGTGCGCGCGGCGGCCGACCGCCTCGGCCTGCTCGACGGCCGCGCGGCCACGCTGATCGGCACCGTGCCCGCGCAGCACATGTACGGCTTCGAGTCGACGGTGCTGCTCGCGCTGATCGGCGGCCTCGCATTCAGCAACCGCCAGCCGTTCTACCCGATCGACATTCGCGACGAACTCGCCGCGATCCCGCAGCCGCGCGTACTCGTCACGTCGCCGATCCACCTGCGCGCGCTGCTGTCGGCCGGCCATGCGCTGCCGCCGGCCGCGCTCGTGCTGTCGGCCACCGCGCCGCTGTCGGAAAAACTCGCGTGCGAAGCCGAGGCCGCGCTCGAAGCGCCGCTCGTCGAGATCTACGGCAGCACCGAGACCGGCCAGATCGCGACGCGCCGCACGTCGCAGGGCGCGGCATGGCAACTGTTCCCGGACATCCGGCTCGACGCGCGCGCGGCGCATGACGCGTCGGACCACGACGCCGCAGGCGACGACGGCGGCCCGACCGTGTGGGTGTCGGGCGGACACGTCGAAACCCCCGTGCCGATGGGCGACGCGCTCGAGCTGCTCGGCGACGGCCGGTTCCTGCTGCACGGCCGCAAGGCGGACCTCGTCAACATCGCCGGCAAGCGCACGTCGCTCGCCTACCTGAATCATCAATTGAACGCGATTGCCGATGTCGTCGACGGCGTGTTCTTCATGCCGGACGAAGCCGCGCCGGCCGATGCCGATGCGACCCGCGAACCGGTCACGCGCCTCGTCGCGCTCGTGGTCGCGCCGACGCTCGCCGCGGCCGACCTGCAGCGCGCGCTGCGCGAACGGATCGATCCGGCGTTCATGCCGCGTCCGCTTGTGTTCGTCGACGCATTGCCGCGCAACGAAACGGGCAAGCTGCCGCGCGACGTGCTCGCCGCGCTCGTCGCACGGCACACGCGGGGCGCCGGGGCCGACGTTCCCGAGCGCGCCGCGACGGACGCGCCGCTCGCGTTCACGATTCCCGCCGATCACCCGGCGCTGCCCGGCCATTTCCCCGGTCATCCGATCGTGCCGGGCGTCGTGCTGCTCGATCACGCGATCGCCGCGCTCGGCGCATCGCTGAACCGCCCGCTCGATACGTGGCGGCTGGCTTCCGCCAAGTTCCTGAGTCCCGTCGCGCCCGGCGAACCGCTCGACCTCGCGTTCGACGCGGCGGCCAGCGGCGCGATCCGCTTCACGCTGCGCGCCGGCACGCGCGACGTCGCGACCGGCGTGCTGTCCGCGCCGTCGGCCGCGCAGGGCGGCGCGCAGCCATGAAGCGCACCGCGTGGGCCGAGCGCCAGGAACGCAGCAACGCGGGGTTGCTGCGCGCGATGACCTGGATCTCGCTGCGTTTCGGCCGGCGGCCGTCGCGCGTCGTGCTGCACGCCATCGCGATCTACTTCGTGCTGTTCTCGCCGGTCGCGTGCGCGGCGTCGCGCGACTACCTGCGCCGCGCGCTCGGCCGTCCCGCGCGCTGGCGCGACGTGTACCGGCACGTGTTCACGTTCGCGGCGACGATCCACGACCGCATCTACCTGATGAACGGCCGCTTCGACCTGTTCGACATCCGGCTGCACGGCGAGACGCGGGTCGACGACGCGCTCACCGGCGGCCGCGGCGCATTCCTGATGGGCGCGCACCTCGGCAGCTTCGAAGTCGTGCGCGCGATCGGCCGTACGCGTCCGGATCTGCGCGTCGTCGTCACGATGTTCGAAGAGAACGCGCGCAAGATCAACGCGACGCTCGCCGCCGTGAATCCGGCCGCGAAGCCGGAAGTGATTCCGCTCGGGCAGGTCGACTCGATGCTGAAGGTGCGCGAGCGCCTCGATGCGAACTGCATGGTCGGGATGCTCGCCGACCGCACGCTGCTCGACGACGCGGCCGCATCGCTGCGGCGGCTGCCGCTGCTCGGTGCGCCGGCCGCGTTCCCGCTCGGGCCGCTGTACATGGCCGCGATGCTGCGGCGCCCGGTGCTGTTCATGACGGGCCTCTATCGCGACGGCAACCGCTACGACGTGCACTTCGAGACGCTCGCCGATTTCTCCGACGTGCGCCGCGACACGCGCGCGGCGGCCGTCGACGCGGCGCTCGCGCGTTACGTCGCGCTGCTCGACCGGTATTGCCGCGCGGCCCCGTACAACTGGTTCAACTATTTCGATTTCTGGCAGACCGGCGAGGCCGCCGCGCGCCGCGACGATGCGTGCGCCTGCACCGACCTGTCCGCCACGAAGGATTCCGACGCATGACCGCCGTTCGCCGCTTCCTGTCGCCGTTTCCGCTGCCGTCCCCGTTCGCGCTGCGCCGCGCCGCGCGCACGTTCGCCGTCACGGCCGCCGTCGCGCTCGCCCTGCCCGCGCACGCGGCCGACACCGGTTCGGCATGGACCCTCGACCGGCTGATGTCGACGCTCGCGCAGCACAAGTCGGGGCGCGCGACGTTCACCGAGACGAAGACGCTGTCGATCGCCGCGCAGCCGCTCGAATCGTCGGGCGAGCTGGTGTTCGTCGCACCCGACCATCTCGAGAAGCACACGCTGAGCCCGAAGCCCGAGCATCTCGTCGTCGACGGCGACATGCTCACGGTCGAGCGCAACAACCGCAAGTACACGCTCGCGCTCGCGCGCTATCCCGAGCTCGGCGCGTTCATCGACAGCATCCGCGCGACGCTCGCCGGCAACCGCTACACGCTCGAGCAGGTCTACAAGGTCGCGCTCGCCGGTCGCGGCGACGACTGGACGCTGACGCTCACGCCGCTCGATTCGCGGATGCTGAAGGTCGTCAGCACGATCACGCTCGAAGGCTCGCGCGACGTGTTGCGCAGCGTCGCGATCCGGCAAGCCGACGGCGACCATTCGACGATGCGCCTGCAACCCGTTCCGGCGAACTGATGGACCAACGCACCCGGCCGCCCGCCCCCGTCACGCCCCGCCTGCCCGCATTGCGGCAACGCGCCGTGCTCGTGTGGCTGCTCGCGCTCGTCGCGTGCGGGATCGCGATCGCCCGCGCGAACTTCACGGCCGATCTGTCCGCGTTCCTGCCGAGCGCGCCGAGCGCCGGCCAGCGCGTGCTCGTCGATCAACTGCGCGACGGCATCGTGTCGCGGCTGATCCTCGTCGCGATCGACGGCGGCGATGCGGCCACGCGCGCCGCGCTGTCGCGGCGCGTCGCCGGCACGCTGCGCGCCGACCGGCAATTCTCGGCGATCAACAACGGCGAAGCCGCGAACGACGCACGCGACCAGCAGTTCGTGTTCGACCATCGCTACCTGCTGAGCCCGGCCGTCACGCCGCAACGCTTCAGCGCGGACGGCCTGCACCAGGCGCTCGGCGACAGCCTCGACCTGCTGAGCTCGTCGGCGGGCCTCGTCGCGAAGGCGATGCTGCCGCGCGACCCGACCGGCGAAGTGACCGCGCTCGTCGACCAGTTCGACAGCGGCGCGCAGCCCGCCATCCGTGACGGCGTATGGGCGTCGCGCGACGGCACGCGCGCGGTGCTCGTCGTGCAGACGGCCGCCGCCGGCGCCGACACCGACGCGCAGGCACGTGCGATCGATGCGGTGCGCCGCGCGTTCTCCGCCGCGACGCAGGCGCTGCCGAACCCGGCCGCGTACACGCTCGCGATGACCGGCCCCGGCGTGTTCTCGGTCGACACGCGCGACACGATCCGGCACGACGTCGAGCGGCTGTCGACCGCGAGCGTCGTGCTGATCGTCGCGCTGCTGCTGACGCTGTACCGCTCGCCGCGCATGCTCGCGCTGGGGCTGCTGCCGGTGCTGACGGGCATCGCGGCCGGCATCGCGGCGGTCAGCGTCACGTTCGGCACGGTCCACGGGCTGACGCTCGGCTTCGGCACGACGCTGATCGGCGAAGCCGTCGACTATTCGATCTACCTGTTCGTGCAATCGGCGCAGGCCGGTTCGCGCGACACCACGCGGCCCGCCGACGCGACACGTGCATGGGTCGCCGCATACTGGCCGACGATCCGGCTCGGCGTGCTGACGTCCGTGTGCGGCTTCGCGTCGATGCTGTTCTCCGGCTTTCCGGGGCTGGTTCAGCTCGGCCTGTATTCGATCGCCGGGCTGACGGCCGCCGCGCTCGTCACGCGCTTCGTGCTGCCGCACCTGCGCGGCGGGCACGTCGCGATTCGCGACGTGTCGCGTATCGGTGCCGTGCTCGCGCGGGCGGCCGCTGCGGCGCCGCGGCTGCGCTGGCCGCTCGCCGTGCTCGTGCTCGCCGCGTGCGCGACGCTCGTGCTGCATCGCGACGGCCTGTGGAGCCGCGAGCTTGCGGCGCTGAGCCCCGTGCCCGCCCGCGCGCAGGCGCTCGACGCACGCCTGCGCGCCGATGTCGGCGCGCCGGACGTGCGCTACCTCGTCGTGATTTCCGCGCCGACCGAGCAGGCCGCGCTCGAACGCGCGGAACGGGTCGCCGCGCAATTGCAGCCGCTCGTCGATCGCGGCGCGCTCGCGGGCTTCGAAAGTCCCGCGCGCTACCTGCCGAGCGACGCCGCGCAGCGCGCGCGCCAGGCGAGCCTGCCGGACGCGGATGTGCTTGCCGCACGCATGCGCGCGGCCGTCGCGAACCAGCCGATCTCGGTCAGGCCCGAGCTGTTCGCACCGTTCATCGCCGATGTCGAGGCCGCACGTCACGCGCCACTGCTCACACGTGCGGACCTGCGCGGCACGTCGATGGCACTCGCCGTCGACGCGCTGCTGACCGGGCGTGCGGGCCGCTGGAGCGCGATGCTGCCGCTGCGCGCGCCGGCCGTCGCACGCACCGCTTCCGCGGCTGCGCCGACGCTGGATGCCGCGCCGATTCGCGCGGCCGTCGCGCGCGCCGGCGTGCCCGACGCGCTGTTCGTCGACATGAAGGCCGAGGCCGACCGCCTGTACGTGAACTACGTGCACGAGGACATCCGGCTGTCGCTCGCGGGTTTCGCGGCGATCGCCGCACTGCTGCTGATCGCGCTGCGCTCACCGCGCCGTGTCGTGCGCGCGCTCGCGCCGCTGATCGCGGCCGTGCTGGTGGTCACGGCCGGCTTCGCGCTCGCCGGTGTGCAACTGACGATCCTGCACCTCGTCGGCATGCTGCTGATCGTCGCGGTCGGCTCGAACTATGCGCTGTTCTTCTGCAAGCGCGACGACGCGCAACCGGTCGCGCCGTACACGCTCGTGTCGCTGCTGATCGCGAACCTTGCAACGGTCGCCGGCTTCGGCCTGCTCGCGCTGTCGCGGGTGCCGCTGCTCGAAACCTTCGGGCTGACCGTCGGCCCCGGCGCAATGCTCGCGCTCGCGTTCGCCGCGATTCTGGCACCGCGCGCCGTGGCGGCAAGCCACCCTCATCGTGATCCGACAGGAGGCCGCGCATGAACGCGCCGTCGTCCGTGCCACCGCGGCAGCCCGGCGATGCACGCCGCTGGAGACCGACGCCGCTGATCGCGGGCACGGCCGCACTGCACGCGGGTGCGCTCGCGGCAGTCGTCGCGCAACCGGCCGCATGGCCGTGGGCCGCCGGCGGCGTGGTCGCGTCGCATCTCGCGCTGACCGCCGCCGGCCTGTGGCCGCGCAGCGCGCTGCTCGGGCCGAACTGGACGCGCCTGCCGGCTGGCGCCGGCCGCCGGATCGCGCTGACGATCGACGACGGCCCGGACCCCGACGTCACGCCGCGCGTGCTCGACCTGCTCGATCGCTACGATGCGCGCGCCACGTTCTTCTGCATCGGCGATCTCGCGCGCCGCCATCCGCACTGGATCGAAGCGATCGTCACGCGCGGCCACGCGGTCGAGAACCACAGCCAGCGGCACCGGCATACGTTCTCGCTGTCAGGACCCGCCGCGCTACGGCGCGAGATCGCGGCCGCGCAGCAGACGCTGACCGACATCGCCGGCACGCGCCCGCGCTTCTTCCGCGCGCCGGCCGGCCTGCGCAATCCGTTTCTCGAGCCGGTGCTGTGCGAGCTAGGCCTGCAACTCGCCAGCTGGACGCGCCGCGGCTTCGACACGCGCGCGCACGATGCGGGCATCGTCACGCGCCGCCTGCTGACCGGCCTGGCGCCGCGCGACATCCTGCTCGTGCACGACGGCCACGCGGCGCGCGACGCGCGCGGCGAACCGGTCGTGCTCGACGTGCTGCCGGCACTGCTGCGCGCGGCCGCCGATGCGCAGCTGCACTGGACCACGCTGCGCGCCGCGCTCGCGCCCGAACCGCCCGAACCGCCTGGCCAGCCGGGCACGCCGGCACCGCCGTTTGATAAAATCTGACCATGCCCGGCGCGCCCGCCAGCCCCGCTGCGGCGCCCGTTCCGGCCACCGGATACGACCCTCGTGAAACCGCTCCTGCTCTCGCACTTCACCGCCACCAGCTGCATCGGCCGCGGCCTCGACGCGACCGTCGACGCACTGCGCCGCGCGCGCGGCGGGCTCACGCCGTGCGACTTCGAACGCGCCGATCTCGACACCTGGATCGGCGCCGTGGACGGCGTCGATGCGCAGCCCGTGCGCGCGGATCTCGCCGACTTCGACTGCCGCAACAATCGCCTCGCGCAACTCGGCCTCGTCCAGGACGGCTTCGACGCGCGCGTCGCGGCGGCCGTGTCGCGCCATGGCGCCGCGCGCGTCGGCGTGTTCATCGGCACGAGCACGTCCGGCATCCTCGAGACCGAACGCGCGTATGAGCAGCGCGATCCGGCGAGCGGCGCACTGCCCGCCGGGTTCCGCTACGCGCACACGCACAACCCGTATTCGCCGGCCGCGTTCGTGCGCGCGTATTTCGCGCTGCGCGGGCCGGCGATGGCGATCTCGTCCGCGTGCTCGTCCGGTGCGAAGGTATTCGGCTCCGCGCGCCGGATGATTGAAGCGGGGCTGATCGATGCGGCCGTCGTCGGCGGCGTCGATTCGCTGTGCCTGACGACACTGTACGGCTTCAATTCGCTCGAACTGCTGTCGCGCCAGCCGTGCCGGCCGTTCGACGTCGCGCGCGACGGCATCTCGATCGGCGAGGCTGCCGCGTTCGCGCTGCTCGAACGCGTGCCGGAGGCGACCGCCGCGCTCGACGACGACGCGATCCTGCTGCTCGGCATCGGCGAATCGAGCGATGCGCATCACATGTCGTCGCCGCATCCGGAAGGGCTCGGTGCGCGCATCGCGATCGAACAGGCGCTCGCGTCGGCCGGCCTCGATGCAAGCGACATCGACTATGTGAACCTGCACGGCACCGCGACGCCCAGCAACGATGCCGCCGAAAGCCGCGCGGTGGGAGCGCTGCTCGCGCGCACGCCGTGCAGCTCGACGAAGGGCGCAACCGGTCACACGCTCGGCGCGGCCGGCGCGCTCGAAGCGGTCGTCGCCGCGCTCGCGCTGCGCGAGCAGTTCGTGCCTGCCGGCGTCAACACGACGCAACCCGACCCGGCGCTGGCCGCCGACTACGTGCTCGCGAGCCGCGATGCGCGCGTGCGGGCGGTCCTGTCGAATTCGTTCGGCTTCGGCGGCACGAACTGCAGCCTGATCCTCGGCCGCGCCGAGCATGCGGGCCGCCGGGAGCCGACATGACCCTCACCGCCTTCATCGAAAGCGTCGGCCTCGTCGGGCCGGGACTGAACGACTGGCCGCACGCGGCCGACGTGCTCGCGGGCCGCGTGGCCTACGCGAGCGCGCGCACCGTACTGCCGCCGCCCGCCAGCCTGCCGCCGGCGGAGCGCCGCCGCACCGGCCCCGTCGTGCGCGTCGCGCTCACGGTCGGCCTCGAAGCGGCAGCCGCGAGCGGGCGCGATGCGGCCACGCTCGCGACCGTGTTCAGCGCGTCCGGCGGAGACGGCCCGAACTGCCACGCGATCTGCGAGACCCTCGCTGGCGACGATCGCCACCTGTCGCCCACGCGCTTTCACAACTCGGTGCACAACGCGCCGGCCGGCTACTGGAGCATCTCGACCCGCGCGATGGCGACGTCGAACGTGTTGTGCGCACACGACGGCAGCTTTGCCGCGGGCCTGCTCGAGAGCCTGTGCCAGGTCGCGGTCGATCGCGTGCCGAGCCTGCTGATCGCGTACGACACCGACTATCCGGAGCCGCTGCGCGCGGTGCGGCCGATCGTCGACGCATTCGGCGTCGCGCTCGTGCTCGCACCCGACGCGAGCGAACGCACGCTCGCGCGCATCGACGTGCAGCTCACCGACGCGCCGGCGACGGCGCTCGCGAACCCCGAACTCGACGCGCTGCGCACCGGCAATCCGGCCGCACGCGCGCTGCCGCTGCTCGACGCGCTCGCCGCGCGGCATGCGACGCGCGTCGTGCTCGACTATCTGGAAGATACGCGCGTGCAGGTCGATATCGCGCTGCCGGATGGCGCCGCGGAGCACATGCAATGACGACGCCCGTCTCGACGCCGATGCCTGCGCTGACAACCGCAACGCTCGATCGCGCATGGATCGCCGCGCACATTCCGCACGGCGGCGCAATGTGCGTGCTCGATCGAGTCGAAGCATGGGATGCCGCACACATCCGCTGCAGCGCGACGAGCCACCGCGATCCGCACAACCCGCTGCGCTCGAGCGGCCGGCTCGCATCGGTCTGCGGGATCGAATACGCGGCGCAGGCGATGGCCGTGCACGGCGCGCTGCTCGGTGCGCAACAGGCGCAGACGGAGCATGCGCGGCCGCGCGCCGGCTATCTCGCGAGCGTGCGCAACGTCGACGCGTTCGTCGATCGGCTCGACACGTTCGAACTGCCGCTGATCGTCGACGCCGAACGCATCGGCGGCGACGACCACTCCGTGCTGTACGGCTTCACGCTGCGCTGCGGCGAGCGCGTGCTGCTCGGCGGCCGCGCCGCGGTGATGCTCGATGCATCGGCGGCCGGCCTGCTCGTTCCGCCGCCTGCCGGCCGCGCGGACCCTCGATGAACCAGCCCCAAGGAAACCAGGTCGTGAAAGCACGTCAGATCATTTGCACCGCGTTCGTTCTCGCGCTGATCAGCCCGATCGCGCACGCGGACATGTCGGAAGTGAAGCAGGACATCAAGCGCGATTCGAAGGAAGCCGCGCACAAGACCGGCGAGGCCGCGCGTAGCTTCGGCCATGCGACCGCGAGCGCCGCCAAGACGGTCGGCCACGGCATCGCGCATGCGTCGCGCGAGGGCTGGGATGCCACCAAGCGCACGACGAAGCGGATCTTCCACAAGAACGATTCGGGCGGCAGCTCGGAGAAAAGCAGCGATTGAGTGCGAGCGTCCCGCGTTCCACACACGGATGCGCGGGATGCGGCACGACGCGTGAACGCGCCGGTGCCGCACCGCCACCGTCATCGCGCGCTGCTGCGCGTGCGGCGCACCGGCCCGCGCGCGAGGCGCTTGCCGTACGCGACCAGCCAGCAATCGCGATGATCGAAGTTTCGCAGCAGCCGCGCGCGGCGCCGCTCGAGCCAGTGAAGCGCGATCGCCATCGTCAGCGCGATGGCCAGTGCCGAGCCGCCGATCGCGAGTCCCATCCAGGTGTCACCCATGCCTCCTCCGGAATGCGAGGCCGGGGCGGCGTGCGTGCCGCGACGCGGCAGCCGGAACGCGTGCGCACATGGCCCGCCGCCTGCGCGGCGAACCCGCGTCCGTGATCCGTCACCGCGCGCCTGCGCGCCGCCCCGGCGCTGGATACAGCGGGAGCACGGCCCGGACGCGCGTGCGAGCGCCGCCCGGGCCGCCGCGCGTCAGTGCATGTGCTGGCCGCCGTTGATCGCGATGTTGGAGCCCGTCACGAAGCCGGCCTCCTCCGAGCACAGATACGCGACCAGCGCCGCGACTTCCTCGGGCTGACCGAGCCGTCCCGCCGGAATCTGCGGAAGGATCTTCGTATCGAGGATGTCCTGCGGAATCGCCGTCACCATCTTCGTCGCCAGATAGCCCGGCGACACCGTGTTCACCGTCACGCCCTTGCGCGCGATCTCGAGCGCGAGCGATTTCGTGAAACCGTGCATGCCGGCCTTCGCGGCCGCGTAGTTGGTCTGGCCGACCGAGCCCTTCGAGCCGTTGACCGACGCAATGTTGACGATGCGCCCCCAGCCGCGCTCGACCATGCCGTCGCAGACCGGCTTCGTCATGTTGAACACGGAATCGAGGTTGGTGCGGATCACCGCATCCCAGTTGACCTTGTCGAGCTTGCGCAGCGTCATGTCGCGCGTGATGCCCGCGTTGTTCACCAGGATGTCGACCGGGCCGACGTCCCGGACGATTTTCTCGATGCATTGCTGGCACGAATCGTGGTCGGCCACGTCCACCGGATACGCGTGGAACTCGCGACCGGCCGCATGCATCTCGGTCAGCCAGCGATCGGCGCCGGTATTGTTCGGCGAATACGTGACGACGACCTGGTAGCCCGCATCGTTCAACCGGATGCTGATCGCTTCGCCAAGACCGCCCATCCCACCCGTCACAACTGCAATTCGCTTAGTCATCCTATGAGTTACCGACAAGAAAAGTAATCAATGATGCGGGGCGACGACATGGCACATGCCACCGCCCCGCCGCTGCGATGCGCTGCCGCCCGCAAGGCGGACGTGACGCACACCGGAACATCACGCTTGTTGTTGGTCGCTTGTTCCGCGCGAACTGTGCTTCGCGCGTGTGCGGCGCAGGCCGGCGCCGCACGCGTGCAATATCGTCAGACCCTGCTCAACCGCGTTCGACCGCGAGCGCGACACCCATCCCGCCGCCGATGCACAGCGACGCCAGCCCGCGCTTCGCATCGCGCTTGGC